>NZ_JAVKGM010000026.1:0-22943 GCF_031432225.1 Halalkaliarchaeum sp. AArc-GB
CCATTACACAGCATAGGAGATGGTGTGGAACCCCGGGCCCAAGGGGCGTAGGGATCGCGAAAACGCCCGAGTGCTAGGGACACTCGGACCGGGTTCCCGCGGAATATGAGAGAACCCATGAAAGAAATCGCAACGACGAATCAAGAGCGTGTCGACAGAGACCTAGTTGAAGATATAAAACAAATAAAACAACTTTGTCAGGTCTGTGGGGAGCGTTTGCGGGCGGGTGAGCGGGTGGTTGCGTACGTGTTACGGCCGTGTCCGCATTCGGTGTGGGTGGCCGGGCAGGTGCGCTGTGTAGACCATCCGCTATCCCTTGAGTCGATGGCGACGCTGGGCGTTTGTGAAGCGGTTGTGTCAGGTCGTGTTGGGCGGTGTATTGATCAGGCGTACCAGCGCGAATGGCCGGTGGTGCTTGAACCTGCTGTCGAGAGCTTGTCGCCGCGTGAGACGACAGCGGCGGTTGGTGTTCCGAGTGTGACGGTTGAAGACGTGACTGAGTGCCCGGTTGCTGAGTCGGCGTTGGAGCGTCGGGCGGTGCTTCGCCAGGCGGAGGTGGCGTAACGATGGTAGACGGCTTCGAGTTCGCTGATCTGTCGGTTGCGGAGGATGATCTGCTGTTCTCGGACGTGTATGTCGGCCTTGAAATCGATCTGCTTGCGCCGGGGGATGGTGTGGTGACGGATCGGCATCATGCGTCGGCGGATCGGTACGAGCCGGAGGATCCGATGAATCAGATTGAGGGACAGATTTCACCGTTCACGCTGTCGGGGTGGCTGCGGCACGGCTGCGAGGAGGTACTGCAGATTGCTGGTGCGACGGCGTGTCATCCGGGGGAGCCGGATGGGAATTACCGGCGTGGGGACGTGTACGAGCGTGATCTCGATTCGGGATATCACGAGAAGGGCAGCTGTACTGAGGAGCACGATGACGGGTGCGTGGTGTACGACCTGTTCGGTGGGTTCGGTGATCAGCCGGGGAAGTTGCTGCGTCGGCCGGTGTCGTTCTCGCCGATTCGGACGCATGTGGACGTGCTGGATGGTGATGCGGAGGCGCATTACCGGCGGGTGAGTAACCAGCTCCGGTCGCGGAACGAAGCTGACGGTGGGCAAACGCTTCGCCAGTCGGACCGGGATCTACTCGGGAATGTTGAGGGAACGTGGAAGCTCACACTCCGAGAGGTGAAGCCGGAGTTCGTCGGGCTCCTGCTGGAAGCGGTATCGTTCCTGGATGCGCACAGTGATGAGTTCGCGTTCCAGATCGGCGGAGCGCGGAACTTCGGGGCCGGGATCGCGGACCCGTGGGTGGTCAATCCGTTGTACTCTGAGTCGGAGGTGAAGCGCGTGTTCAACCGTTCGAAGGCAGGACGAGTGAGATGGACCGGAAAGACGAGGTGTGGGCGTCTGAGTGTCGGCCGGCATTCGTGCGGGCGTTGCAGGCGCGACTCGCTAAACGAGACAGCGACCTCGAAGCGCCGGATGCGGTCAGCGGGGGTGAGTCGGCGTGACCGACCAAGGTGACGAGTCACTGCAGCCGCCGTCGGAGTCGATCCGCCCCTCCGTAGCGAAAGAGGACGGCGCTGGTGAAGCATCGTCCGGGTCAGAGGGCGACGAGAAGGGAGTGGACCCGATGGTCGCGGTGTATCGGCACGATGTGCATAAAGCGCGGATGCGGTCGCACGAGGACGCTGCGGAGATGTTTCGTGGACTCTCGGTGAATCAGGATGTGCCGTTGGGTGCGGATGGGGATGCGGCGGTGTTGAGTCGGCCGCGAGGTTCGCCGGAGCAGACGGTGGATAATCACGAGTCGTGGCTGCGCGTGTCGCTACTGACTGGGAACAGTGGAGAGCCGATTGAGCCGGTTGGGGACATCGGCCTGGCGCTGTACGACGTGATCAGCATCGAGGACCCAGAGGAGCTGCACGCGGCGTGGCTGGATGCGGCGGTGCCGGCGTTGTTCTCGGAATCGCCGTACTACCCATACACGAGTTTGAAGTACCACACGCTGCTGACGGCGGCGTTGCTGGACAATTACCGGGCGGGGGCAGCGTTCGATGACCTGTTCCTCGCAGTGAGCCGCGGCGACGACGCCGACGTTATTCCGCATCGGACGGTGCTGTCGCTGCCGGGATTCGATCTGCACGTGACGAGTGATCCGGATGGGCGGCCGGCTGCGCGGCTTGGTGACGTACCGACGCGGTCATTCGCGGAGGTGTGGGCGCGCCTCCAAGAACTCCCATTCGACGTGAATCGGGAGCGGCGGTGGCGGGTGTTAGATGCGCAGCTGCGACGGATCCGGTCGTGGTCGGTGGCGCTGCAGTACATCGAGGAGTACGTCGCCGCGCTCGGACCAGCGGCCAGTGATGGGACTGGCGGCGCGACTGGAGGTGAGTCGCGTGGCGCGTGACCGTTCTATGCGTGCGGGCCGAGATGCCTGTGCTCCTCGCAGTGGAAATGAGGGGGTGGTGGCGTGACGCGAATCCAGCAGGTGCTGTTCGAACTCGACGAGCAGTACTTGGGGAACCCGTATTTCGCCACTGGGAACGCATTGTTCAACGCGTTGGCGCGTCGTGTCGATGCGGAGACGCGCCGGGCGCTCCAGGTGAGTCACGGTGTGTTCGTGCCCGGTGAATACGGTGAGTACCCGGACGAAGCGTCGCAAGACGGGTATGCGGGGAAGCTCGGGCAGTCGCTGCCTGAGGTCGAGCGGTACGCGGACTTGTTCGTGTATCGGGATGCGGCGCAGCGGTGGTTGCTGGACTCACGGCCGCGAGATGCGCATAACGTGTTCGACATTCAGATGCACGGTAATCGAGTGGCGTTCGCGCCGACGTGTTGGTTCGGACGGCCGTCGCACACGCATAAGTCGAAGCGGTCGGTGTCGTGGTACGTCCAGTGCTACCTGCACACTGGGCCGGGTGACGATGGTGTGGTCCCGGTTGATGAGGATGTGCTTGACGAACTGCAGGTCGGCGGTGCGCGGAACTACGGGTTTGGCGAGTTGTCGCTCGTCGACACGCAAGTCGTTGAACTGGATGCGCTGGATTTCTCTCGACTGGAGGCAGTGCAGGAGGACGGTGAGGCGTGTCAGATCGAACTCGTGACGCCGTACGTGCTCGATACTGAGCATCCGAGTGGCGACGCTCAAGACATCCCGTGGTGGTGGCGTGTCGACATGGACGTGAATCCTCCTGGTTCGACGGGCGGGTTGCGTCGCCGGGAGACGCGGCTCGTTGATGGGTCGGAGTCGTACGCGGTGAGGGTGGTGGACCACGGGCAGGTCGTCGCGTATGCTGGTGATGACCCGGTGGCGACGGCGCTGAATGGCGTGCTGCGGGTTGGGACGCATTCTCGGTTCGGGTTCGGCGAGTTCCGTGTCCGCCCGCCGGGCGAGGACCGTGTTCCCGAGCGTCGCGCTGCGCGAGCCGGGGGTGAAGTGTAGTGGTGTTGGAGCAGGTGGCGTTCGATATCGAGACGACTGGGTTCGGCGTCGACGACGAGGCGACGGTGCTTGGGTTCGCGGTGCCGATGGGCGTACAGGTGTTCCTGCAGACCGGAGATCGCCCGGCGCGAGGCGTTCAAGCGTCGGTGCAAGAGCAGGTGCCGGTGCACGTGGATGTCTCGACGTACATGTCCGAGCAGGAGTTGCTCGCGGCCGTGACGGGGTTCGTTGAGGAGCGACTCAGCGGCTCGGACGTGTTACTAGTCGCGTACAACGGTGAGCGGTGGAACGGCGGGTTCGACGTCCCGTTCCTCCGCACGCGGTACGCGAAACTCGACCTGCCGTGGCCGTTCGTGGACATCCCGTACGCGGACGTGATGCCGCTGGTCAGTAATAGATTCAATACGACCGTGGACGGCGACGACAGGCAAGATCTGGGCAGCGCATACAACCTGTTGTGCGATGGTGAGTACCGTGACTTAGATCCGTTCGATGGGAGTGATGCTGCCGTTGCCGCGTTCGGGAACGGCTGGTTCGCGGAGTTAGTACAGCACAATGTTGCGGACGTGCTGCGAACGCGAGAGCTTGGTCGCGTCGCTGAACGGTACTGTAGCAAGTCGGAGTTCCAAGTGAAGTCGCTTACCCCGACCAGAGAGGTGTGACGTGACTCCGACTCATCTCGTCCCAAGATCGGGAGAGCTGCTGAGGAGGCTCAGATCTTCGCGGGAACTGGGTTGACCTTGGTTCCGGTAGCAAAGTTACCTGAAAAACTGCGGATTGAAGCGATACACCACTCCACACCTGGATCGACGACGAGTAATCAATCAACGTGAGTACGACGCATGGCAGAGACTGAGCCACGACGACATGGTGAATCGAGCAGTGAACGAACGGACAGTAGTGGGGCTGATCGGCCGGGGCACTGTGAGTGTCATGAGACAGTTGATCCGGACACGCGGCAGGATGTCTTGGCGGAGTACAAGCATCGGTGCCAGTCGTGTGGGCGGCGCGGCCCGGAGAAAGGCGGGTTGGCGACCCTGCACGTCCACCATATCGAACGCGATCCGGACGGAATGGACGAGCACGATATGGAGAACTTGACGTTGCTGTGTCGGCCGTGCCACAGTTGGCTGCATCAACAGGCGACGCCGGGTGACTCGCCGGTGACGATTACGGAAGCGGATCGGAGCGTCCTCCTCCCACAGGACGTTGAGGTGTTACAGTACTTAGCGACACATGGACCGACGCGGACCGGTGACATCGCATCTGGGATGACGGCGGACTTGTCGGTGTCGGCGGTCCGGGAGCGACTCTGGGTGCTCATGGGCCTGGATAACCGTGTTGAGTCGCGTGACCGACAGATCGTCGATAAGGATGTCGAGACCGGTGAGTGGGGTCTCGTCGACCAAATCGAGAATTCCGCTCGTGGACACATCCCCGACGATCAGCAGCTACTGTTGCAGCGGATGGAGGACGAGCAGGTCCGACGTGCGCTCGACCGCGGGTGTGATCGGCGTGCTGTGATGGATGTTCTCGGAATCTCGCGCCGCTCGACGTTCAACAAGGTGAAACGAGCGTACGCGTATGACTTTCCGCTTGACGCGTTCAGTCGGGGCGGGAGACCGACTGATGGTTCTCGACCAAAGCGGGATACGCAGGCCACGAAGAACGAGTCGGACCAGCAGCAACGGCTCGACGATGTCGCCGATCAAGAGGATGGATCTCTCGGGCGGATTGAAACTTGGGGAACGCCTGAGTCGAACACAGATGAGCCGGGCGTGCATGATGGTGACCTGCGGAACGGGCGATCAGCAGACGACGATGGCCTCAGTGATGAGTTGCGGAGGCATCTGCAGCAAGCAATCGATTCGTTGCAAGAGGCTAATTCAGCGCTCTAACTGACGAATTGGCGGGTAATGATTCGGTATCGGTCGCAGTGGATTGTCCTAGATGCGCGATAGAGGTGATGGTGGCGTCACTTTGATTTTCACGGTGGGTGACTGTAGCGTATGACTCGAAGTATCGAGGCAGAATTAGCGATGATACGGCAGCAACTTGCTGCGCTTCCGGAGGCGGAGGAACCCCCGCCAACTACGCTGCAGGTGCTTGGCCGAAGCACGCAGGAGCGTGACTGGCAGCAGTTTCTTGTTCATTTCCTGATGCCAGGCGCGCCGCATGGTCTCGAACACGCCGTGTTAGAACACGTTTTGGCGGCGTTGTCTGATCGAGACGATCTGGAGTACGCATTTTCTCGATTCGACATCGACGACATCCAGATAGCTCAAGAGGTATCCACGTCGGACGGGATTCCCGATGTCGTTCTGTGGGCATCCGATGAGTGGTTCATCTGCTGGGAATTGAAAGTTCACGCGTCAGAAGGGCAGGACCAGACGGAACGGTACGTCGCCGTCGATTCGTTCGACGGGATCGGGCTTGACAAGTCCGGGGTCCCATCCGACGGCCAGCACTACGTGTTCTTGGCCCCGGAATCCGCGTCATCCCCAGCCGCTGAAGAATTTGTGCATATCTCGTGGGAGTGGCTGGCGGCAGAGCTACAGTCGTTCTTGATTGAGAGCTACGATGAGTACCCGGCGCGAACCACGGCGCAGTTGAGAGACTTTGTCGACACGATTCGGAGTGAACTCACTATGACGGATTATCAAGAGAATCAGCAAGAGAAGGTGGAATTGTACGTCGAGAACTACGGTGTGATCTCAGAGTTGGAGGCGGCGTTTGAGGAGGAATGGTCGGAGTTCGAAGCGACGTGGGGAAGGCGGCTATCGCAGACACTAGCGGGGGCTGAACTTATTGAGGATGCAGATGCGCCGGAGGAGTACGCTGCGGTTCGGGTGCAGATGGAGTCGGGTGACCGTCGGCAGTGGACGTTCCGTCAGGGGAAGTCAGATTGGTCGTGGCTGTTCCCTCGGGAGTGGTGGACGAAGCTAGATGAGAATCGCCCAGTTTCAGATGCGACCAAACCGAATGCGAGGGTTGGGCTGGTTCACCGGCTTGACCGGCATCGGACGGAGGCAGTCCGCGATCACACCTTGATCGTCTCTCTTCGAAATGCACCGTCAGGCCACGATAGCTTCTACAATAACTTCGCAGCGCGATTCAGTGACGCTAACACGGAGATCGCGGAGGCGATTGAAGAGACAAATTTCACGATTACGGGGAACAAGTCGAATCTCCTCCGTGCTGAGTACGACATCAACGTCGATGCCCACGCGGACTTCTTCGACGCGTACGTCGAAGCTTTAGCAGAAGCTGTCCGGGAGATAGCCCTCGAAAACTCTGAGCTGGTCGGAATTATTGACCGCCTGTATGAAACGACAGTGGCGGAAGACGTGACGGTGTGAGCCGTGAGTGATTCGATCAGTCGTTGTTGTGACAGTGGGTCCTATGGGAATCCAATTTGAACGGGGAGAGAGTCAGCTTCGTCGCCCCATGCTAAGTACCGGTACTGCCGGTAGCGTGAACCCTGTCGTGGATCCAGACCAGTGTAGTCGATCACGGGTGACGGCTCTTCGTGGTCTTCTACGTCCTCGTGATCAGGGTACGTCAGTAGTGCCGCGCGGATGGAAGCGCGTCGATTCGCGTCCACTTGGTCAGGGTCAAGCAGGTACTCGTGAGATTGCAGCACCTCGTATTGAGTCGAGGTGAGGGAGTCCCATGTCGGACGTTCTTGGGTAATCGTGTGACGCACTTCCCGACTTCGCTCTTCGACCTCGCTAACGACCGCTTCGAAGGTATCCCAGTCATCAGCCTCAAACGAAGGTCGCCTATCGATCAACTCGTCAGGAAAACGGGATTCCAGTAATTGACTCTCGTAGTCAAGCAGTTGCTGATACCCCTGCGCAGGGTCTGGACGACTATGCGTTCGGAGCGAGACTCCAGCGATAGTTGCGCGTGTGAGAGCTTTGATCTCCGGCCACGTATAGAGGAACCGGGGCTCGATACGGTGGTACGCTCCAGGTTGCGAGTAGCGCGGCTGGGTCTTGTCTTTGAGGTAGACCGCTGAGAACGTAGGGGAGGGCCCGTTTGTCGGCACCCAGAACGCAGTGTACTCGTGTAAGTTCTGTTGACGCTTTGGGAGTGTGGCGAGGGCTTCGACGTCGACGAACACGGTCGAGCCTAAGACGTCTCCGAGCCCGGAAAGGTCAGTGACGACTGGGAGTGCATAGAATGCGAGTCCAGGAAGTGGAGTACGGCCGAGTAGTGTCTTGGCCTGTTGGCCGTTGAACGGGAATTTTACTGCTCTTTGCGGGTGTCCGGGATCGAAGGTGCGATCATCGATTTCGCTGTAGACAGCCTTGTACTGGAGTTCGAGGCGGGACGCTGTACTGAATTCGACATCGTAGCCACCCGTGGCTTCTTCGTGCTGTGTGGGAACGATAGCGACCCCAGCGTCGAAGTCACCCTTGGCTAAATGCTGTTGAGTCGCATTCACGAGCAGTGATGACTCAGAGGGGTAGTCAGTCATATCTCGACCGTGAACTCTTACTGTGATTATTCTTCGGCTGAAACGATAGGAATAGTCTTGCCACGAATTTCATTTGCCTTTGTCGGCCGAAACGACAAGGCTTAGACTTTGAGTAGATGGTCGTAGACACGTTCAGTCGTCTGAATACTACGATGACGGAGTCGATTGCGGACATCGTACAACGTGTTTCCGTCTTCTTCGTTCATCATTCGATAAGCAACGCCGTGCCGTAGCGCGTGAGGTGTGACGTCGCTTGGATCTCCCCTACTTCCATCAAGTTTGTAGGGTCGAATCCCAGCCTCCTCAGCGATCTTGTGAAGCATGTTCCTCACGCCTTGTTCGCTGATGCGCTCCGAAGATCTTGATGGGAAGAGGGCTGGCGTGTCTTTCCATCGGTTGGTGAGATACGCTGAGAGCAGCCGTGTCGTATCGTCGGCGAGTTCGAGGGTCACCGGCGGTGGCGAGTTTTGGTTCGGGTAGTCCTTCTGCAGTTCCGTGGGGAGGTAGAGTTCCGAGTTGTTGTTCCGGAGTAGTTCGACATCAATCTGGACGAGTTCACCTATTCGAAGCCCAGTATCGTACATCGTCGTGACAATTGCTTCATTGCGCTGTTGGAGATACTCGGCACCAGTCGCGTAACATGCCGACCGGAGTGATTCGACTTGATCGGGTGTCACCCACACTTTCGCCCGAACTTGGGAATTTGCGTACTCGCCCATTCTGACAAACCCTCTTTATAAACAGTACTGTGCCCAAACCACTTGAACTTTGGAGTCCACAAGTAGACTCCAAAGTTCATTAATCAGCCTGGGATCTGGAGACTGATGCAGTTCCTAGAAGCGATGTTCTAGATATTCTTGGGTAAATCAGAGTCCACGGACAAGGGATAATCCTGAAGCACTACTCACATCGATTCGTCGAATGAAGCTACTATCTCCGAAAGAGTATCCTCATCAGTGCCACTAACGCTCTCCTTGGGCGCAACGAATAGGGACGTATCGTCAACCTCGGATAATCCTTCAATCACAGTTCGACCGATACGAGACTCTTTTTCGCCCAGAACCACACGCAGTGAGGCTGAAAGTACACTCTCGCAGAGGGACAGGAAAGCATCTTCATCTACCTCACCAATTTTGAACCCTTCTTGGTAGGTCTCTGGGAGCGTGATATCGAGGCGGTGAACGTCGTCTTCAGTATCCCAGAGATCAGCACTAACGAGATAATAGATGTAGTCTTCAGTCTCGCAGAAAGATTCACCGTCGTAGAGATCGACGATAGTTGATGCATTGTCGTCTTGGCGTACAACAACGTACGCGTAGTGAAGAACGACCGCTAATGCAACGGAATCGAACTCGTCGGGCAGATCTTCTTCAACAAAGAACATTAGCGGAGTAATGCATTCGGCGGAAGCAGGGGTGTGATCGAGGATTTTGTCAAGGACGGAATCCAGTTGGTTGGAGGATGCTTCACTGAGGGAAACGACGACTCGATGGAATGCGTTTGAATCCACTTCGTGGAGCTCGTAATGGGTCAGTACGCGTTCTACGAACGCACATCGCTTCTCAACTGAAAGTTCGCTCACTATATCGAAATCGACAGCCGATGGGTCTGGTGCCGTGTCCCGGGGGTCGGCATCGCTGTTCTTGAAGTAGAGGAGGCCGAGGTCGTTCAACGTGTAGAAAATATCCCACGAGACGATATCTCCATCTTCGTTCCCGGTCGCAAGAACCATGTCTCGTGCTTCGGGTTCCAGTTGGTAGGTGTGGAAGTCACCGTGTCGCTTCGGGACGAAATAATAGGAGTCTGCGCCCTTGTGCTTGTGGAATCCTGGCATCTATCATCTGTATTGGAGAGTCATTACATAAATCCAGAGACCCCGTAATAGGACTCTCAATGTAGGGCAATAATGAAACCCGCAAATCCAATCGACGACTGAGTATACCAGAGGGGATAAAAAATAGGGGTCGGGGGCTCACGAGTTGGTGTCGTAGAGCTCCTTCACATAGGCTCCATCGTGGAGCATGAGCTGGACTTCGTCTCGGGGGTCGTAGTAGTGGTCTTTGCCGTTCAGGATGTAGACCTTTCCAGGTTCCAGTCGAACGTCAGGGTCGTAGACAACGAAGGCCCGGATGTCTCCGTAGTTCATCGACTTGTCCCAGAGGAGCCCTTTCTGGTAGGGCCGATGGCTGTTCAGGTCTTGCTCACAAGTGACCTGAGCTTTGACCAGGACATTGTCTCCTGACCCTGAGAGATCTGCGAGATCAGCGAGTCCCTGCTTTTGCGCCATCTCAGTCACCTCCTTTTCGAGTGATGCTGATCGCTCCGGTGCTCCGGCCTGCCTCGGCGGTCGAACCACACCACGGACAGGTCTCGTTTGTTCGAAGCGGTTCGTGGGGATGACCACACCCCTGACACCGGACTTTTCCTGGAGCGTAAACCCGTGTCTTACTGGCGTACATCACGGTGGTGATGACGCCGTTCTTGCAGGTCATCAGGAGGTCCATCAGCGGGTGGAGTCGAGCCTCGTGGTAATCTTTGTCCGGTGCTTCGACTCGTACACCGCGTTCCCACGCTGTTGCGAGGGGGATGTCTCCGTTGTCGAACCGGTTGCCGTACTCGTCTGCTGCGTGGGACGACACAACTGGACGCTGATGCTGGTCGCTGGTGGTTTTCGTGTTCATTGGTAGAATCCTCTGGTCGGCAGGACGGTTCTGGCCCTGCCGAAGTGTGCTCAGTCGTACGAACGGTCTCTGAGAATCGCTATCTCGCCGTCGGGTGAGGGGAATACCGGACCGGCAAGCTACACGCTACGTTCGGTGACGATGCTCTGAGCTCAAGTTCACTTCGGCGGGATGGTAACCGAAGCAAGGCTGCTGCTCAGAACGTTGAATACCCTTGGCAATCCACGGAGTCATCTCCTGACGTCGCTCCACGTAGGGTCAAAGGGCCCGAAGCCCCTTCGTGTAATCCTTCGCGGGCGAGCGCCAAAGGTAACCCATAGCTGACGAAGTCGAGCCAATCTTCGTGACCTGCCATAAGGCAGGTAGAGGGTATCGGGGAAGGCCTCGAATAGAGGCCGGAAAATCGGCATACCCTCGCTGGCTCTCCGAGCCACCTCAGCCGGGAACCCCTCAATAACAGTATTGTCGCAGGACCATACTTAAACCAAAATTAAGCAGGCACCCCCCTGATTCTGGATCCTGTCGCCCTCCGGACTGTTCAGCAGCGCTGCATTAAAGACCGCTTCCGGTACAGGGTTAATCGATGAGTCAATCGGTGTGGGAAACTGCTACTATTGACGATGCTATCCGGGAGATCACTACGGGTGCCCGGTTAGATTATCGCGCAGGGCCCATACACGAGGACGAAGGGGACGGAGAGCTGCCGCCGGCATGGGGGGTCGATGTGGAATCCTATGCTGTCGGGTACGAACCTGTCGGGGAGACCTCTATTGGGAATGCGTCAGAGCGATACAGCCACTCTAAGTTTTCTCGGTTCCGAACACCGGCAGACCGTCTCGCTGAACACAACGAAGGACGGCATCCGTCAGATGGGACGCTGAGCGCGCGACTTGCTCGGCTCGACAAGAAACGCATCACACAAGCATACTGCTCCCGGCTTGATGTCACTCAGTTCCAGCGAGATGAGGCAGTACGGGCGATGCTCTTGTTGAATCTCGACGACTTTGGACAGAACAAACGGATCGAGAAAGTGGCGTTAACAGTCATCCGGGTCATCGTCAACTACAATCGCTTCGCACATCTGCAGAAGACGGATGCTCAGCGAATTTCGGAGACAAAGGATTTCAAACAGCTCGCTGAATCCGTTGAGCTGGACAAGCGAACGATGCGGCGGCTATCGAGAAGCATCAAGGAGAATCTGAGTGCGGCTGAGTTCTTCGAAAAGGATCTAGAGCGACAAGACCTCCGACAGGCGGAATTCCGGCACCGAAACGAGCGTGACACGCAACGACCTGGCCACACGTGGCCTGGCCATGCCTCTGAATAGGACGTTTGAACAGCCTGGCAATCCTCTCTATCGGTTAATTGTTGTCAGTATCCCTCGAATGAGGGGTTGAATGTCTGACGATGGAACTGAAGCGGAAGTTGTTCGGTCGGCACGAATTACACGACATCGTGATGGCACTCCTCTTGGGTGCAGTATTCACATTACTGGTCCTGATATTCTCCGATTAGGTATTGATCCTGTCGAAACCGATGTAGTCGATGTCGTTATTCAGGATGGAGAACTCCGGTTAGTGCCTGGGGAAGGAGAACCTGTAATTGTCGAACGTGCCGCGTCTGACAACCAGAAAGAACAGTGGCGAGAGGTGGAATCAAAGTCCGAGTGATTGGATTTTTATTGTGGTGGGTGGTGGCCGAGTGTAGTCCTGAAGAGGGCCGCCAGTTACTGGCTGGCTTCTACGGTAGTTTGTTGTTCCAAAGATACTTTCTAGGTTGACTTGAATGATTGTCTATGGTTTCCCAATCTGTTTCGGAGATGGAAGCGAGATGTGCTTGTCTGGCTTGTAGTGGCGGCTCTGAGCGCCTGGTTGATTTTTACGATAGAGGTTGGGTCGTTGGACACTACGAGGAGAGAGCGAGTTTCGATAGTGACCAGTACGAGGATGGAGGGGCCTGGCAGCTTGATCAGATGCGTAAGGCCGCTGAATCGTCTAATGCCTTCCTGTGCTCGTTACGTCTGGCATCGAAGATCTCGATTCCAGATGATGCGACGACTCAGGAGCGAAAAATCACATCTGCGCAGCGAAAAATCGGAGTGATTGAGCCTGATACAACGCCGATGTACGCGTTCGCTTCTGGAGATGGCAGCTATGAGGTGTTCCCGATTGGGCAAGAGGACACCGCTGAGAGTGCGTTCGGTGAGTCGGATGCTGATTATCTCTACAAAGTAGTCCCCTTAGGAGAGGAGACACGAATCATCGAAGGAGATCGGTATCGGTTGAACGAATACGAGACACCGAATACCTTCTCTCCTTGGGAAACGTTCTCCCCGCAGGTTCAATCGTTGTACCTTGGAGAGACGCTTCCTGAGATGGAACCTGGGTCGTATACTGGAGACCAGACTGAATTGCTCTGCGAAGAGTATCTTCGAGTCGTTCGGTCAGAATTCTTCCCGCTAATGCAGACGGGTGGCGCTACTGGGACGAATCAAGGGTTCGATATTCTGGGAGAGGCAGATGGGACGCCTATTGTAGGTGAGGTAAAGAACAAGTCCAGTATCGATTCGGATGTGGTCAATGATCTGCGAAACCATACTTCCCGCGGTGCTGATGCATACTACTTTGTACGTGGTGGTGAATCCAGAGAGGGGATTAATGTCGTCGCAATAGAGAAAGTTTTAGAGACACTGTCTAGCGACTACCATCGGCGGATGTTGGACCGGATGACCTCTTATGACGGGTAAATTCGATTTTGTGACGGTCTAGCTTTTCTCGATACCGGACGCGATACGCCCCATATACTCTTCGTGGCTGATCTGTGCGCCACGGAACTGAGGACTCATATGCCCGCAGGGAAGGATTTCGACGTCGTGTTCTCGTGTTGCTCGGTGGAGTTTCCCGTGGACTTCAGTGATTGAGGACGGATCATCGATGTCGCTGACTGGCTCTGCTTGGAGGTGTGTCCGGACGGCGTCCCATGCGCGGCTACCGAAGGTGAAGATCAAGTCAGGGTCGATGTATTCTAATTCGCGGATCAGACCAAGGCGGACTGAGGCATCAAGGGCGGCTTTGGAGGGACTGTTTTCTCGGTACTTCACGACATCCGTCATGTAGAACTCCTCGAAGAAGGATCCAGAGAGCAGATACTGCCACCAAGCCGTGTCGACATCAACTAACCCGTGTTCTTGGCACTGCTGGATGAACTCAGAAGTGAAGTCCGTGTAGCGTTTCTTCGCCAACCATCGAGCGCCAAATCGCTGGTCAACGTGTACCTTTTCTCGATAATCGTCGGTGTCGAGACCAGCGTAAGCGTTCGCCTCAAAGACGACGTGTTCTCCTGGGACTCCAGGGTCAGCTAGTAAGAAGACGTAGGATGGGTCGTTCTGCTCCCAGTCGTGGTAGTAGGCATAGGTGAGTTTTTCGAGAACCTGTTCGGGAACATCGGCCATATGGTGTTCGAACGGCTCTGTTTAATCGCTAGACGGCATCGAGTTCAGTCGTTAGAATCACGATGTTGAAGCGGAAGATTGGGAAGTGTGCCAACCCAAATCTTCCGCTTCACCGAACGCTGTGTCTGGATCGCTAAAAGAGTTGCTGACGATACGGACGAATCCGCCGCCCCAGAAGGTGGCGGCGGATTCGCTGATTATGCGATGATTCCGCTTCACTGCTTGCGAATCTACCTTGGAACATCCTATCGGATGACCATCGACATTCTGACGGAGATGCCACGAATAACCCGGGAGATCGGCCTTGAACCGGCCGATCTCCCTCATCCATCCACGCTATGTCTAGCGTTCGATAGGCTCGAAATGCGTGTGTGCCGAGTGCTGCTGCGCTATTCAGCGCAGCTGCACGAGACCGGTGAGATCGGCGCGATCGACGCAACGTACTTCGACCGCTCCCGTGCAAGCCGCCACTACTGTCGACGGACAAACTACCGCGTTCAGACGATGAAAGTGACGAAACTCGTCGATACAGACACGCAAGCGATTCTTGATTTGCACTGTACTACGACGTGGGAAGGGAGTGATGCAGAGATCTGTGAGCAACTCGCCCGCAAGCACGCGGGCGAGTTGCGCGTCCTCACGGCGGACAAGGGCTATGACTGTAACTGGCTTCGAGAAGACCTCCGAGAACTCGACATTCGACCGTTGATCAAGCACTGCGTCCATGCACCGTACGATCACGCGCACAACGCGCGGATTGATGACGAGCTCTACGGCCAACGAGCGATGTCAGAAACCGTCTTCTCTTCTGTCAAGCGCTCGCTGGGCGTCGCCCTGCGAGCGCGAACCTGGTACCGAGAATTTCGTGAGATTGCGCTGATGTGTGCGGTTTACAACATCAAGAAGGCCGCAAAACAGGAAATTCCGATCCCGTCATGCGATTAAACACGGCCGTTCGTTCAAACGCTTGCGAACGCGGTCGTAAGCGTTCTTCTGAGCCTCTTGGAGATAGCGTGACTCGGGGTGTTCGATGTGCTCTACAAACTCTGAATTCATTATGCAGTGCCCTTGAGCAACCCTGAACTTAGTTTTTCAGACGAAGGTGGGAATGGTAGAAACGGCCCTATGGAACCTCTCGAAAGCCGATGGTTTGTCGAGATAATGCTTCAGACAGGGCGTGCATCTATCAAAATCAAAACTCACCTTGAGAATCCTTTGAAGCCCTCTACATCTGTGAAGACGTAGAGGAGGTACGACCAAACAGTGGTTAAGAAGATCGCCATCCAAATGAATAGCAACGAGTTCACGACCAGATTCCCATGGCAGACCCGTGCCGCTAAGAAGAGTGGTGCAAGGAAAGTAAACACCCAGTCAGAAATCACAATTATGTCTAAGAATCTGCCAAATATTTGTCCTGAAGACCCTCGAATACTAGAGGCCGATATCTCTGTCATAGCAATCGTATAAACACTGGCACCAGTCAGAAGAGACGCTACGGTCAAGCCCAGCAACCAACCCGATCCGGGTGCCAATTTCTCAACGAACGGGACACCGGTAACCGCGCCACATATTGGAAGCGAGCTATGCTTCGTGTAAAGATACCCAAACATAATCGGGGGAAGGAACGAACTTTCCTCCCGAAGGGAGTCCAACAGCGACAACGTGCCTGTGCTCATACTCGCTCAATTGAGGGGGCATTAGTAAGAGTGCGTCCTCTGCTCTGGGATTGCCTACTGAATACGTTCTCTAGCTTCAGCACAACACTCCTAGCAGGTTTGAGGGCTTCAACGGAATCAGAGTGGTGGGTTTCTTGGAGAAGAGCGTGCTCCGTCGGTAACGGGTCAGGTGCCTGGATAGACAATGGAGGGGTCGCAGGTGGGGTCGGCATTATCTGGGAGGACCGAGTAGTCGCCTGTAGATTCGCGTGCTGTTAGCGCGAGGATGGCGGCGTCGAGGACGTCGTCGACGCGGCCAGACTGGATGCGGTGGTGCCAGCTGCTGTTTGTTTGCCGCTGGTCAACAAGGTCTAGTACTGGTTGGAAGGATTCGCCGCCGTTCTTGATGAGACAGTCTTTCCGGGCTTGGAAACCCGCATTGGTTTTCTTCGAGGGGAGCTCGTCGCCGTGATACGCTTTGAAGCAGACTTCTGGATGGCTCTCGTAGACCGTCTCACGTGCAGCCTCGACTTCATCCAACAGTGCGTTCACTTCTCGGATACGCGGGATGAGTCCCCAGCTGTGGCTTCCCAATCCACGAGTGTTCTTCGCTACTGCTTCCTCGTAGTCCTCAGCTGTCACCGCCTCAGTGTTCGGTGTCCAGAAGACGGTACTGCCACGAGGTCTGAGGAAGTCCTTTGCTTCCTGGTCACACTCTCGATCTTCCTCACCTTCGAGGTGGACTGGGATGTCCACTAGAATTTCGTTTGCTCGATCTCCATACTCGTGCCAGACGTTCAGCAACGAGGGTTCTGCCCCGACGTCGGTTGTCTCTGTAGTCGCCTCGACGACAACCCATGTTCCGCTTGCCCAGTCCACGCCGACGTGTGAATCCATAGGGAGGAAAAACACCAGCTACACTTAGTTTCCAGTTACTCTAAGGGTCTTGTTTAGATTCTGTGTGCGCTGAGCGGTTACAGAGGAAACTTTCACCGAACTAAATATCAACGGGTACCTTTATCCATGACGGGGATTTAGAGTCTATGTACGTTGAGCGGCTATGGAGCCAACAAACGAGGAAGAGTCTCAACGGAAGAGCCTGTCGACGCGTGAGTCGCAGGCACTGTCACGACTCGCAAGCGAGAATCACCAGGTCATCACCATCAGCGACATCGCGGACGTCCTTGACATTCCACGGAAGTCGGCCAAGGACATGGCGTATGCCCTGAAGGAGAAAGGCTGGCTTGAGCGGATCGCCCACGGGAAGTATCTGATTCTGCCGCTCGCTGCGGGTGAGAACGCCGTGTATACCGAACACGAGTTCGTGATCGCGTCTGCACTTGTGGAGCCGATGTACATCGGGTATTGGAGCGCGCTCAACCATCACGGGCTGACGGAGCAGCTGTCTCGAACGGTGTACATCGTGACGACAGAGCGCGCCCAAGAGCGTGAAATCCACGGGGTCACGTATCGACCCGTGACCGTCACTGAGCAGAAGTTCTTCGGCTATCAACCAACTGCGGTCGGGTCGAACCAGGTGAACATATCGAGTATCGAAAAGACGCTGGTCGATTGCGCCGATCACCCGGAGTTCTGCGGGGGTATCAGCGAGCTTGCGAAGGCGATGCAGAACGCTGTCGACACGCAATGTTCGTGGGATCGAGTCGTCGAGTACCTGCGGCGAGTCGGGAACGGTGCCGCAACGAAACGACTCGTGTATCTCGCCGACCAGTTGGATATCTCCCTGCCAGAGTACGAGGATCTCGTCGAGAACTTCACAACAGGATACCCACTGCTTGATCCGACGAGAGAAGCGAAGGGGACCCGCGACAGCAAGTATCAACTCCGTCTGAACGTCGCCCCCGAATCGTTCCTTCCGGATGAGTTCTCATGATTTCTGAAGCGCAACTTCGACGGCAGGCCAGAGAGTTAGATGTACGCCTCGGCTACGCGGAGAAGAACTACGTCAATTCGTGGATCCTCTGGGCAATCTACACGAGTCACTACGGTGACAACCTGTTGTTCAAAGGCGGAACTGCGCTCAGCAAGTTGTACTTCCCGGAGACGTGGCGCTACTCGGAAGACCTTGATTTCGGTGTCGAGGGTCAGTACCACGGGAGCGAAGCGGAGTTGCAAAGCACATTGGACGACGCGACCAGAGCCTCCGGTATCGACTTCGAGGTGACCAAACACCGCGAACTGCAGAAAGAAGCGTATCCGACGCACTACGTCGATATCGATATCCAGTACAGCGCTGTGCTCGGTCACAAGAACACAACGAGTCTGGACGTGATGATCGACGAATACGTGGCGTTCGAGTCGGTAAGCCATCGCCACAGCTACGGAGATGTCCCAGAATTCGAGTTGACCGCGTACAGCCTGGAGGAGATCTTCGCGGAGAAGTTGCGAGCGCTCTATCAGCGGTCGCAGGCGCGTGACTACTACGACCTCTATCAAATGATTACAGAGGCTGACGTTGATGACTCGGTTATTCTTCCGGCATTCACGCGGAAGTGTGATCACGATGGTCTGAACATCGACCTCCGAGATGGACTTCCCGGAGAGAAACAGGATGAAATTCGTGACGGCTGGCAGAATACGCTTCCTGATTTGGTTGCAGACCTCCCCGAGTTCGGCCGAGTTTATGACACACTCGAAGACTACGTCGATTCGCTAGTTGACGAACAGCAACCCTAGTCCTGGCGGTGGGCGACAACCTGAAAGCGAGGACTTAGCAAGTCTCTGTAGTACTGGAGATGGTGCTGTCTTCGATACGATATCCTGCTGTGATATCGGAGCAGGGTTATTGCAAAAACGGAGGCTGTCTACTGGTTCCAAAGATTTCATTGCGGTCGTCACCGTCAGTACTCGGACAATCGCTCCAGAGGGAAGTTCTACCGAATTCGGCGAGATGCGTACTGATACCGCTGTTTTCCGGATTTCAGCCTTTCTAGCTTGAGGTTGGTTCGTTCGCGGGTGGCAAGGGTTCTTATTCACGAGTTCCATTTAACGGGTTTAGACCGATGGCAAAGACAACGAAAGATGAATCGTTTGGCGAAGGGTTCCCGTCCGAAGTTCGGTGTCCCGTGATTGGTGGAAACCAGTTTCAGCTTCCGGCACGACTTGTGCGTGAGGTCGGATTCAGGAGTCCGCGATGGGAAACTGTTCGAAGCGCAAAGGTTGCGTGGTACTACCACGAAGAAGATGAGAAGGCAGTCCTCGCAAATAACACGATAAATAGACCGTCCCTGGAATTGAGGGGAGCCTCTGCACTCTCCGGTGTCAGTAACGAGGATTTGGAATCGGGCGATGTGAGTGGTGCGAGGGTGACCATCATAACGGACCTACCTGACTCCCTCTACGAGAGACTCACGCAGGACAGACTCGTACTGAAACCGTTGTACGCCGCCCAACACCCTCCGTTAGAGAGTACTTGTGTCTCTGTCTACCCTGGTGGGGAGTATGATCGTGGAGCACTCCCGAATGTGAGTCACCACCGAATCCCGGATGGTGGTACCGAAGCAAGGTCGGGCGAAACTTCGGACGTAGTCGGAACGTACAACGATCACGCCAATTCAGTCTGAACTTAAGCACTGGATGCCTTCGTCCTGGATTAACTGGCGGTGAGATTGATGTTGAATCGGCGTCTCATCAGTACGGTGAGTCCCCTCCACCCTACAACATATATGAATTCTTATCATACTATCTCATGATATGAAAGATGTGGAAAATGCAGGACGGGAGTAGGATGCACGCACGGGATTACACACAGTTGTTTGGGATTTTCCCTGAACCCGGACGACGGGACGCGGTTGAGCTACTGAGCGAAGATCGGGTGTGACATAGAGTTCAACACAGCCGTGTGTAATTATGACATAATTGGAAGATAATCGTTTGGGCTGTTAGTAGGAGCGGCTGAGAGGTTTGTGAGGACTGTGTGTGCGACCGCTGCTGTCTTGGACTAATGTTAAAAATGCACCGGCGATACAAATTTTCATCGTCTACAAATCCTCATCGAGAACGTATTTGTATTCTGGTAAGTGCTATTTTACTACCACCGTAATGGGGAGATATGGCGAACAGCTCAGGGGACCACTCAAACGAACCAGAGGGGTATCGTAACTGGAGCCACGATCTGGCCACCCTTCAGGAAATCGGGGAAGAACTCCTCGAAGAATGGAGGACGGATCACCCACAATCACCACGGGATTACCCGGCGGTGCGGTGGCTGAGTGACAATGGCTACTCGCACCTCCGGTGGGTACTCCGTGAAAAACACGATATGGGAACGCCCGAATTCTTCATTCTACTCACCTCAGCAGGCGGAACGGAAGAGTACGAATGGAGCATCGACGACGTCGCCACCATCGAACGAGCTAACGCATACCTCGATGATCGCATCGAGTGTCGTGGTTGGAGGCCCTCCACGACGCGGACACAGCGTGCGCGGATCAACGAGGTTCTCCGTCGGTTCGCAGACGAATACGACGATGACAGAATCCTCGCCATTGCAAACGACCCCGGACGTAAGACCGATGTCTACGAATCCTTCAAGGAGGTCGTTAAGAGCCTCCGAGAGGAGCTGACCTCGGACGATTCGACTCATCATCACGTGCGCGCTGCACATCGATTCTTCGAGTGGCTCGACCGATCCGACCGCATTGCCTACGATCCGATGGAGAACATCGAGGATGAGTTCCGGTGGGACTGGCAGTCTGATTCGACACCCCTGACGCCTGACCAGATTCGGAGATTGTGGGTCGTCGCCGAGACGGACGAAGAGCGAATGCTGGTAATTGGGTACTGCGTCTGGGGTGTTCGCACGAAGGAACTCCCCGCCGTCCATGTAGACCAGATCACGCTCGACGTTCACGATTCATACATCGAGTTCGAGGAACCTGACCGAAAGAACGGACAGGGTCAAGTCTCCCTCATGTTCGGCCTCGATGCACTCGCTAACTTGCTCGACGAACGTGCACAGCGACCAAACTGGAATGGGTACCTCTTCCCGAGTGATGCAGCAGATCGGTCGTTCTTGAGCGCTAAACAGATGCGTCGGCGGTTCAAAGACTTGTGCCGGAAAGCTGGCGTGAAAGTCGACGGTAAAGCGGGTACTCCGAAGCACGGCCGAGCCTTCTACTACAACATCTTGGCGGATGCAGAGTCGGACTTGTTGGAAACCGCGGGTGAAATCGCCGAGGAGCAGGGCGCTAACGATGCCAAAGCCGTCCGGGACTTCTACCTCACTCCTGAGAAACGGAGACGGTACAGACGCATCCTCTTCAGGCAGCACATCCGTCGAATCCTGCCGGACGACGCCCACACACAGTACAGCACGCGCACTGACTTCGACAGCTCACTTGCCGATTTCGAGTGAGACGCGCCCGCCACGAAACTCCAAACTAACAACCCCAATCAATGCCCGACCATCTCGACGACGTAGAGTTCCTCAAACAACACCTCTCGGGTGATCCGCCAGAGGAATTACTCGAACAAATTGCGTCCACTGTCGTGGACCACATGGCGGACTCGTTTCCCGAGTTATCGCTGAAGTCCCGCCCCATGGAGGCGGTCTTGGATGAGTTCCGTGAAAAGAAATTGGAGGAGGTTGAATCAACAGGACAGTACAGGCGGAAACTAGACTACCTCCAGACGTACCTTGAAGACGAGGCGCTCATCGAATCGACCGAGGAACTCACGAGTGAGGACGTTGAGCAATACGATAAATGGCGGAAGTACGAGTCTTTGCCTCGGGACGAACCATTAGCGGACACGACGCTTAGCGACGATATGTACCTCTTCCGCGAGTTCATTCGGTATCTGATCGAACATCGTATGGCTCCGGTTCGCTTCGAGAAGTGCGTCGAAATCCCGGAAATAGACTATGCCGGTGGCGAGGGCGTCGACGAGAAAAAACTCGACCCGGAGATAGCGAAAGCAGCGCTGAACTACCTTCGGAAATACGAGTACGCCGATATCGAGCATGTCTCGATGGAGTTGATGTGCGAGTCTGGTCCCCGGAAGCGGGGATTGATCGGACGTGATGTTCCTGACTTCGACTACGAAGAGCGGGTTCTCACGTACGAAACCGACGAAACGACACCGCTCAAGAACGACGAGAGTAGCGAACGGGAGATAACCCTCTACGGTGATGTTCCAGAGATCATTCAGGACTATCTCATTAATCAGCGACCGCCCGAAACTGATGAGGAGGGAAGAGAACCGTTGCTCACGAAAGGTGACGGGAGAATGAGTCCATCGACGCTACAGAAGATCGCCTACAAGTGGACGCGACCGTGCATGGTCGGTTTAGACTGTCCTCACGGCCGCGATCCCGAGGACTGCGAAGCAGCGCAGAAGAATAACTCAGCCTTCAAGTGTCCCAGTAGTCGAGCCCCGCACCATATCCGGAGCGGGTATATTACCGATCAGAAGAACAGGGGCGTCTCAGCAGAGGGAATTGAACAGCGGTGCGATGTCTCACCGCGAGTCCAGAAGCTCCATTACGACCTTCCGGACGACGCTGAGGAACGCGAACGCTTTGAGGACGAGTTCCGGAACGCCGACGACGATCCCAACTCCGGTTTCAATCACGACTAACCGCTAGTTCTGCTGAGGAGGACACGCGGATCATGATCCATACTGTTGACGGAGCTCATCAGGCGTGGGTTCCCGATGTCGGCATGTAGAACACCACCGAAGCGGTAACTTACCGAATTCACCGGCAGGTACTTTGGGAGGTGTCTCACCCGCTGGATTGAATTGCGTGTTCTCAAGCTGTTCTAAGTGGGTACAGTCGATGTGAGTGTGCACAACAGGTGCGTTATCCAATCCTAGTGACCCTATGGGTGCGTGGACACCTGGTACAGAGGTCGGACCACGCTCTCGGTCGTGGTCGTCCTTCTCTTCGTTCCGGATGTCTTCGAGAAGACTGTTCGGCCAATAGTCAGCTACCTGTTCTCCATTATCGGCATCTACGACCTCGACCCACAGATCGTTGGCTGGCCATATCCTGATTCGATAGGTATTGTCCTTTGACCACTGGTCGTCCCGATAGTCTCGATCATCGGTCAACGTCGGGATCGTCTCCCCTGTCTCCACGAAGAGATCCGCCCCACGCCCGTGAAATGTCTTGACGCTCTCCTTGAGATTTACAATCCGATACTCCTCTTCATCAAAATGTTCTTCCAGAACTTCGAATACTGCATCCGAATCGATAGCCTCGAATTTTG
>NZ_JAVKGM010000027.1:0-21496 GCF_031432225.1 Halalkaliarchaeum sp. AArc-GB
TTATACGTAAAATACTGCCTTAATTCGGGCCCTTGGCTCTTTTAGTAGTCGGCGGGAGTGCGATCAGTCGAGGCGATCCAGGGAGCCATAGAGCTCTTCGTTCTGAATGTGGGTACAGAACTGTGCACAGAGGCGACAGCAGTCGGCGGCATCGGTGAACGTCCGAACGCTGGCGTCCCAGCGGGCGTGGACGGCTCCAAGCATTGCACTTCGAACCGACGGTTCGGTCGCGATGATCTCACGGCCGCAGTCGACGTCGAGTCCCACAATTTCTACTATCACCCCGACGAGCTGGTCGATGTCGGACTGGTCGACAAGCGACAGCGGCGGACCGCCGATAGCTACGGTTTCTACACGTACTATCGCCCGACAGCGATGGGGCGCGGCATCCTCGAGCACGGCGTCGAGGAGCTGATGCGCCGCGAACGAGAGTTCGACGACGCGTATTCGTGACTCACCGCCGCAGGTTCTCGATCCGCTTTTCGGTGGGCGGATGCGTCGAGAAGATCCGCTGGAGGGTGCTCCGGTCGGCGTTGAAGATACACAGCGCGTTGACGCCGCTGTCGTCGATCCGGGACTCCCGGCCCTCGGCGCTGCAGGAGATTTTCTCGAGGGCGCGGGCGAGCGGATCCCCCGAGCCGATGTACCGCCGGGCGGTGTCGTCGGCGACGTACTCGCGGTACCGCGAGATCGCCATCACGAAGATCATCACCAGGAAGTTCGCCAGGATGGAGGCGATCCAGGCGACGACGAAACTCCCCGGGTTGTCCTCGCCCAGCACCTGGACGAAGAAGAACACCGCGTAGCCGACGATCGTCGCGATCGACTGGCCGAGGGTCATCATCACGGTGTCGCGGTTCTTGAGGTGCGCGAGCTCGTGGGCGATCACCCCTTCGAGCTCGTCGTCTTCGAGCACCTGCATGAGTTCGGTCGAGACGACGACGATACCGGCCCCCTTGCGGCCGGTCGCGAAGGCGTTCGGGACGCCCATCTCGGCGACCATCAGCCGGGGCTTTTCCATGTTCATATCCCGGCACAGCGACTCGGTCATCTGGTGGACGTTCCGGAACTGGGGATGGTCCTCCGGCATGTCCTCGGCGCCGGCACTCCTGATCGCCAGCCACTTGCCGAGTTTGTACTGGCCGGCTGGAAGCAGCACGATGCTGAGGAGGACGACCAGCAGCAGATCGACCCCGAAAAACAGGTGGAAGAACCACGCCGCGGCCAGGTACAGGCCGAACAGGACGCTTCCGACGACTGCCATCCGGAGTTGCAGTCCAGTCTGGTTCATGTAGCTCTGTGTTGGGACTCGAGACGGTAAAAATTGGTTGACTCGGGCCGGGCTGTCGGGGTACGTGGCCACCTCCTGTCACCTGTCGACGGATTCGAGTTCGATCGACCGGTCCTCGCGTGCTTCCACGTCTAGGATCCGTTCGAGTTGCTCCTCGAACTCCGCTTTTGAGAGTTCATGGACTGTGGCGTCCAAACACTATTGCGTCGTTCCCTCCAACTCGGACTATGACGAACACCAACCGTGAGTGGATTCTCGCCGAGCGGCCGGTCGGCGAGCCCGATACAGCGTGTTTTGACTTACAGGAAACCGACGTCCCCACACACGGGCCAGGGGAACTGCTCGTCCGGACGCGATATCTCTCGGTCGATCCTTACATGCGCGGCCGAATGCGCGATTCGAAATCCTATGCGGAGCCGTGGGACGTGGGTGACACACTTCGAGGCGGGATTGTCGGCGAGGTTGTCGAAAGTGAGAGTGACGAGTACCACGAGGGTGATCTCGTTACCGGAGAAGGGACGTGGGGAGATTACTCCGTTCTCGATACGGACGAGGTTGTCCCTGTCGATCCCTCGGTCGCGGACCCCGAAGCGTATCTCGGTGTCCTCGGGATGCCGGGTCGGACGGCGTACTTCGGCTTGCTGGAGGTTGGCGAACCCAAGCCCGGCGACACGGTCGTCGTTTCCGGTGCGGCCGGTGCGGTCGGATCAGTCGTTGGCCAGATCGCGAAACGAAACGGGTGTCACGTGGTTGGATTCGCAGGTAGCGACGAGAAGACCGCATGGCTCACTGACGATCTCGGGTTCGATACTGCAATAAACTACAAAACGACTGACGACTACCGTGCTGCGCTCGAGGACGCCGCACCCGGCGGCGTGGACGTGTATTTCGACAACGTTGGCGGCCCGATCACGGATGCGGTTTTCACGAAACTCAATCTTGACGCTCGCGTCGCCGTCTGCGGGCAGATCGCCCATTACAACGACGAGAAGCTACCGACAGGCCCGCGGAAGCTTCCACAACTGATCGCCCCGCGAGCGAAGGTTCAAGGGCTGCTCGTGAGTGATTTTTCCACCCGGTTCGCCGAGGCGAGCGAACGGCTCTCCCGGTGGGTGGCAAGCGGGGAACTTGACCACCGGGAGACGATTGTCGAAGGGTTAGAGAACGCCCCCGATGCTTTTCTTGGCCTGTTCGAGGGCGACAACATCGGTAAACAAGTGGTGCAAGTCTCGTCTCCAGCGGGAGACGATCCTCGCTAGGAGTACACCTCTTCTGCAGGTCCTTTTAAAACCGGCCCGGTCGGCTGGAACTCTCATCGAATTCGCTTAACAAGTACCATTACAAGTGTCGCGGACGCCCCGTCAATTATGAGTGATGAGCGCCGGATGACCACGGACCGATTCTACGGCGGTGTCACGAACCGCCTCGAGAACCTTCGGTCGATGCTCGAGTACGTCCGGGCTCACCACCCGCCCCGTGAACAACTCGTTGACTGGGTACTCTCAAATACTCCTGCAGGAAGTTCTGACGCCGTCGACCACCACCTGGCGTTTCTGGCGTCGATCGAACTGATCGACCTCACCGACGGGGAGTGTACACTAGCCGAGTACGGGGAGCAGTGGCTGCAAACCCGGGAACCAGAAACGCTATACAAGGCACTTTCGGAGGGTGTGAAAGGCTTCGAGACGATCCTTACTGCTCTCAGTGAGGGGTCGATGACTGACGAGGAACTCATGACGTTGCTGACCAGCACGTTCGACGAAGCCGAAATGTCTACGCCCGGGCCAGCAATCCGACATCGGGAGTGGTTGCAAGTACTGGGCTACCTCACACGTGAAGACGGGGTCAACCGAATCACGGACACAGGCGAAGCGCTCGTGGCTGAAAAGGGGGAGCACAGCGATCCTCCTCCGTCAATGTGGACGCCACCGGACGGTGTGTCAGTGGGGGATACACTCACACAGGACGAAATCGAAGCAGCGTTCGAGACAGGGTTTGGCTACCGCATTACTGGCATCAATCCACGTCGAGACGATCACGACCACCGCTACGTCCTCGTGTTTGCCAGGGAGGATGGTCCCTATGATGATTCCGTGCGAGACGGCCAATTTGAGTATATTGGTGAAGGGCTTTCCGGCGATCAAAGCGAAACGTCACCCGGAAATTCGACGCTCATCGACGCGACCTCATCGGATATTCCGGTGCATTTCTTCTACCAGAATACGACTGAAGACGGCTGGGAGTACCAGGGACTCGTTGACGTCTGCGACTACGAGTTCAAGGAACGAGATGGTCGCGAGGTTCTCGTTTTTACGATGGAACACCAGGATGTAGCCGGAACTGATCGAACAGACTCCGGAGATCACACTCTCACGGCTGAACAGGAAATCCTCGAAGAGGTACTGGCGGAGGAATCGGACACACATTCGAGCGAGGAGTCGTATACTGAGGTGCGACAGCGGGTTCGAGATACTGTATTCCGGCGGCTCGTGCGACAAATCTACGACGGAACCTGTGCGATTTGCGGGCAGCGTCGCGAGACGCCCGACGGTATCCCCGAGGTGGAAGCCGCCCACATACGTCCGAAGGAAGACGGTGGTCCGGATACGGTCGAGAATGGACTTGCCCTTTGTAAGCTCCATCACTGGGCGTTCGACAACGGGTGGCTCGCTGTTAGCGATGACTACGAAATCCTCGTGAAGGAGGCCCCGGACCGCGACGGCTATTACGAATTCAAGCAACTCGAAGGGAAGCGGCTGGAGTTGCCTGACAACGACGCGGTACTGCCTGCATCGAAGTATTTGAAGCAGCACCGGGAGCTACAGGACTTCTGATAGGGATTCTCGCAGGGTCATAGATCCGAAAGAGGGAACCGAAAGCTGTGACCGTGTCGAAGATTACGAACCACCCGGTTGGCTACGATAACCCCTCCGAATGTATTTGGGTGTAGTAATGAGCGTGTCATAGAACACTTCGCAGCGTCTGTCTATCCGACTCTTGTCAAGATTCCCGTGCAAGATTGAGCGCGCGTATTCAGCACGCTTCCCGCCTGGTTGGTCGTGAGTTACTCAGTTGCTCGTAACACCATAGCACCGTGAAAATGTCACCAATTCACGAGAATGGGCACCCAAAATCTCCTATGGTACGCGAAATACAATTCCGTAACATTTCGACATTTCTCAACGACATCAACTATCCCCTCGCCCAGTCTGCTGCAGCAGAAGAGTTCTCAGATGTCACGTTGGTGTTGTCCGACGGCAAGGCAAATCTCGGCAAACTGATTTCAGAGACCCCCAACGAGACGTTCGAATCGGCTAGAGATATTGAGACGGCCCTCCACAACGTGCTTCCACGCCGGGCTGTCGGTGAACCCTATCAATCGGAAGGAGACGCATAAAACGATACTCGCTGGCGATCCTACTACCAGTAACACACGTCTCTGCTGAATCTATCCTCTGTATCTTGCACTGTCTTCTCTAACCATTTCTATTTCCACACTTTGCCACTCCGGTGCAACGCGATAAATCGGCTGTGAACGTTTCTATGACACGCTATGTGGTAATCGCTGCAATCTCGGCGGAGATCTTTTCTCGATGACCGATCCGGACTCTTCTCCCTGGCGATGGTCACACCGGGTGGATCCCCGGCCCGCCACACCCTGAAAAGGGTCGAAGGTGAATCTCCGTCTGTTAGGGGGGAGAGGTGCTCACTCGCCGGACCCGCCCGCCTCGGCGTCCGGCTTCACCGGATCGTCGATCTCCTCTTGCGCGGCGTCGACCGCAACCGGCTCGACACCCTTGCGTCGGGCGTCCAGCTCCGAGAGCCCGTACACGAGCCCGACGAGCAGGAGCACGCCGACGGGCACCAGAACGAACGGCGTGATCCCGGTAAAGCCCCACACGAGCAGCAGGGCGATCGCGACGAGACCCACCGTGACCGCGTAGTACAGTTGCGTCCGAACGTGATCGATGAGGTCGGCGCCGGTAAAGGTCGAGGACAGCACCGACGTATCGGAGATCGGCGAGGTGTGGTCGCCGAAGATCGCCCCCGAGAAGATCGTTCCCACGACCGCCGCGACCATCGTGTGATCGCCCGTGAGGGTCCAGGCGACCGGGATCACGATCGGCGTCAAAATTGCCATCGTTCCCCACGAGGTGCCCGTCGAGAAGGCGATGACGGCCGCGAGCACCAACACCAGCGCCGGCAGGATCCCCGCCACCAGATACGCGTCGGCGAAGCCGGCGACGTATTCGCCGGTCTCCAGCGCCGAGACCACCTCGCCGATCCCCCACGCGAGCACGAGGATCGACACGGCAGTCAGCATGATCCCGAACCCTTCGATCGTCGTGTCTGTCGCCTCTCTGAAGCCGAAGATGTCGTAGACCTTGCCCAGCACGAACCCGGAGACGATCATCGCGAACGAGCCGTAAATCAACGCCGCCGCGTAGTCGGCGTCGATGATCATGTCCATCAGGGCCGCCCCCGGTTCGTAGCCCGTCCACAGCGCGGTGCCGAGCGTGACGACGACGAGGACGATCACGGGGACGAAGAAGTTCACCAGCCTGGGGTTGTCCCCGTGGGGCTCCCCGAGTTCGGCCTCGACGTCCTGCATCGGTCGGGCGTCCTCGCGGTACACCTTCCCGGTCGACCACGAGCGGTGTTCCGCATCGAGCATCTCCCCGTAGTCCCGACGGGTACCGACGACGATCGCGACCATCGCGATCGCCAGCAGCGCGTACATGTTGTACGGGATCGAGTTGAGGAACACCTCGAAGGCGGAGGGATGCTCCGTCAGCCCGAGGTCGTCGTACGCGTCGGCGATCAGCCCGAGCTGAAACGCCACCCACGAGGAGATCGCCAGCGTCGCAACCGGCGCCGCCGTCGAGTCGACGATGTACGACAGTTTCTCCCGGGAGACGCGGAGCTGGTCGGAGACGTCCTTCATCGAGCTGCCGACGATGGCGGTGTTGGCGTAGTCGTCGAAGAACATCACGAGCCCCAGCACCCAGGCGGCCATTCCGGCCTTCCGCTGGGTGTCGAGCCGCTCGAGCGCCCAGTCCCGGACGGCATACGAGCCACCGAGGTTCCAGTTGACCTCCTCCTCCGCGTGAACGCGGAGGAATCCCACCATGGGATTTCAGGCCGAGCGAAGCGGCCTGTCAGTTTCAAGACGCATCCGTTCCAAGTGTCATCTGCTGGAGTTCAGCACTCTGCTTGGCTGTCTTGTGGCCCGGTCAAAGAGGCCCCATCCTCAGCCGAGTCATCGCCAGTCATGTCTTCTCTGGACTGGCTCTCTCCACTGAGGTAGCGGTAAATAATGTTCATCGCCCCGTTTATATCGGCTTGATACTCACCGACCCAGCAGCCGTCGTTCGAGCATTTGAACGTCGCCTGTCGTGGACGGTAGCCGTGTTCACCGCAGGCATGACACGCCTTCGACGTGTTCCGGGGATTCACCGTCTCGACGGGAATCCCCTTCTCGGCGGCTTTGTAGCGAATCTGTGCGTGCAGTTTGGCAAACCCCCATCCGTGCAACCGTCGATTCATGTACTCGCCGTAGTCCATGTTCTCGCGGATGTACGTCAGGTCTTCCAGCACCAGCACTGGGTTCTCGACAGACTCGGCGTACTCCACGACCTCGCGGGTTACACGGTGGAACACATCGTCAATCTGGTCCCACAGCGAGTCGCCGTAGGACTCCGCGATTCGCTCACTGCCGCGCTGCTGAAGCCGTCGCTTGGCAGTGAAGTAGGTTTTGCGGAGCCGACGAACGGCCTTGCCGTCGTCGGCCCACAGTCGGGGGCGAACAGGAGAACCGCTCTCGTCGCGGTGACACACCGTGACGAGACTCGCTTCTCCAATGTCCACGCCTATCGGCGTCCTGTCGAGCCCCGCGAGACAGGGCTCGCCAGACTCGTCTGGCGGCGTCCGCTTGTCAGCGGACGCCTCAGATTGGTCCTCGACCTCGCGGGTAGCAGTGACGTGAAGATACCACGTTCCGTCCCGTTCAAACAGGCGACTTTCACCCATCTCGGCGTCATCTGCGTACACCGCTTCGAGCCACTCCCGCTGGTCGGGATTGGCGCGTGCCGGTATCCAGAGGTGGTAATCCTCGTGGTGCGGGATTTTGACGTACCACTCGATAGCGTTCTGTGGCTGATGGTCAAGTTGCAGTCCCTCGTTGGTGAACCGCACTGGATGGTCGTCGTGAAGCTCGTCAGCATCGTAGCTGTTGTGGAGTTGTGGGACGTACTTCTTGAGGGCGTTTTTTGCGTAGCCGCTCAGGTCGTACTCAACAACCACGTCGTTGGCCGCTGACTGTGTATCACAGCCAACGGCGAAGGCGGCTTGAAGTGCCTGCCGGTAAGCGTCTCGCGTTTCACGAAGCTTCTGCCGCTTGTGGACGTTCGGGTCCACAAGCTTCAGTTCGAGCGTTTTCGTGAGTTCGATCACGATTCGCCCTCCTTGTGCTGTTGGATGTAGTTTTCGACAGTGTCGCTGGAGACGTGCCCAGCTGTGCCGGCGTAGTAGCCGCGCCCCCACTGGATTTTCTCGTCGTCGTGGTCGGCGTGGCGGTGATTATATTTCCGTGAGGAAATACCCTTGAACCAGTTGGCGAGCAGTGATGGGCTGTGTTTGGGCGGGCTACTGACGAACAGGTGAACGTGGTCGGGCTGAACCGTCAGGTTGTGAATGTCCAAGCCTTTCTCGTCGGCAATTTCGTGGAGAATGGATTCCACACGGTCGGCAACTTCTCCGGTCAGTACCGCGTTGCGGTACTTTGGGAGCCACACTATGTGGTAGTTAAGGTTATAGGTTGCGTGCCGTGTGGTCTTCATCCGTACTACACACTATGGTCATATGATGGCAAATATCTTGCGGAAACGGTGAGAAATCCAGCCCTGCAATAGAACGGTGGACTGTCACACTATGCTGTCCGCTCGACCCCCGCCTGTTCGCTCCTCGGTTCCGACAGAGCGTCGGAACACTCGTCACTCACGGGAAGGCGGGGGTATGCGCTCGTATCTCTATCATCGCGTGGAAGTCGTCGGCGATGGCGGCGACGATCCAGTCGAACGTCGGGAAAAAGCCGAAGCCGGCGCTCGCGACGTCGCTCATCCATCCGGCCGGATCCGCCAGTGGATTCGGCCCGCCGGCGTACAGGATCCCCCCGGACCAGATTCCGAGGAACAACGACAGCACCGCCTTCCGCGTGATGATCGCGAGCACGATCGCGAGCAGCGGTGGGATCAACGAGAGTATGCCAAACTCTGACATACATGGAGCACGACAGCGGATCTACTTAAAAATATAGTCGGAGGAGCGAATTGTGTGACGATACCACGGCGAACAGAGGTGACGCCGGGGAAACACTTTCACTCCGGTCTGGGAACTTTGATTACCCAGGCCGACAGTCACCAGACCGATGGGGGATCCGCACGGGTCGGACGGACGGGTCGAGTCGTCACAGAACGGATCGGCGCAAAACGGATTGAAGACCGACCGTCCTCCGGCAGGCGGGCGGATCATCGCGATCTGTGGGGTTCCCGGCGTCGGCAAGACGACCACCGCCGAGTGGATCACCGACAACGTCGGCGATCGACTTCTCCGGACGGACGTGATCCGAAAGGAGCTGTTCCCGGATCCGTCGTACACGGCCGAGGAGCGCAGGCGGACGTACGCCGAACTGTTCGACAGGGCGTTCGACGTGGCTTCGGCGGGTGAGGTGGCGGTGCTCGACGCCACGTTCGCCCGGCGGCACTACCGCGACTGGCTGCGCGACCGCGCCGACGGGGCGGACGTCGACGTCGAGTTCGTCGAGGTCGACTGCGCCGAGCCGGTCGTCCGCGACCGGATCGCTGCGCGCGAGGGAGCAAGCGACGCCGACTTCGAAGTGTACCTCTACTACCGGTATCGGTTCGACCCCGTCCGCGGCGAGCATCTCACCGTCGACAACTCGAACGGGCTCGCGGAGACGTACGCCCAGCTCGAACAGTACTTCGGCGGCGTCGGGGCTGCAAGCGCCGATCGATCGGCGGAGACTGATCGAGCGACGGAGTTCGAGCAACCGAGCGAAGCGGAGTGATCGGGGAAGGAATCCCTTTTGCCCCTCGCTTCCGGAGGGGGTGACGTGCAACCGTCCCGGCTGTTCGAGGAGTTTCCGGCGCCCTCCTACCGCGGCAACCAGGAGTCGGCGCTGTCGGCGATCGAGGACGCCTTCGAGGCCGGAAACGAGGTCGTGCTGGTGCGGGCGCCCACCGGCAGCGGGAAGTCGCTGCTCGCCCGGGCCATCATGGGGTGTGCCCGCCGCGCCGAGGACGCCGACCCACACCAGTCGACCGGCGCGTACTACACCACACCGCAGGTCTCACAGCTCGAGGACGTCGCCGAGGACGACCTGCTTTCGGACCTGAACGTCATCCGCGGCAAGTCCAACTACACCTGTATCCTCCAGGGGGAGCGGGACACGCCGGTCGACCGGGCCCCCTGTGCCCGCCGGCAGGGGTTCGACTGCAGCGTCAAACACCGGTGTCCCTACTACGGCGACCGGGCGATCGCCTCCGCCCGCCGGCACGCCGCCACGACGCTGGCGTACTTCATGCAGACCGCGGGCTCGGAGGTGTTTCGCAAGCGGGACGTCGTCGTCATCGACGAGGCGCACGGGCTCGCCGAGTGGGCCGAGATGTACGCAACGATCGAACTCTCGCCCGACCGCGTTCCGGTGTGGGACGGCGTCGGCGTCCCGGACGTCCACGGCGACACCCGAGAGAATGAGGACGCGCTCGATCGGACCGCCCGGTTCGCCGAGACGCTCGTGGGGGTCTGTGAGCGCGCGAAGGACGACCTGCTCTCGAAGCCGGAGCTCACCCCCGCCGAGGCCGCCCGGCGCGACCGGCTCCAGGAGTTGATCTCGGAGCTCGGCTGGTTCCTGGAGGCGTACCGCGACCCCGAGAGCACCACCACGTGGGTCGTCGATCAGCCCGACGGCGAGGGGTCGCCCATCACGATCAAGCCGCTGGATCCGGCGCGATATCTCAGACACACCGTCTGGGATCGCGGGAACCGGTTCGCGCTGCTGTCGGCGACGATCCTCTCGAAGGACGCGTTCTGTCGGAGCGTCGGGCTCGATCCCGCGACGGTCGCGCTCGTCGACGTCGAACACACGTTCCCGCTCGAGAACCGGATGCTGTACGACGTCACGCAGGGGAAGATGACCTTCGAGCACCGCGATTCGACGATCCCGAAGATCGCTCGATTGCTGGTCCGTCTCATGGCGGAACATCCCGACGAGAAGGGGATCGTCCACGCCCACTCGTATGCGATCGCCGGCCGCCTGTCGGACCGACTCGCCGAGATGGGCGTCGCCGCCCGGGTGCGAACCCACGACCGGCACGACCGCGACGACGCCCTCGAGGCGTGGAAGGCGACCGACGACCCGGACGTCTTCGTCTCCGTCAAGATGGAGGAGGCGCTGGACCTCCGGGACGACCTCGCCCGGTGGCAGGTGATCTGCAAGGCGCCGTACCTCAACACCGGCGACTCCCGGGTGGCCCGCCGGCTCGAGGAGGGGCAGTGGGCGTGGTACCACCGGGTCGCGCTGCGGACGGTGATCCAGGCGTGCGGACGGATCGTCCGGGCGCCGGACGACTACGGGGCGACGTACCTCGCCGACTCGTCGTTGCTGGACCTGTTCGACCGTGCGGAGGCCGACGTCCCCCCGTGGTTCGCCGACGCGATCGACGCGATGGAACGGCCCGATCTCCCCGAGTTCGATCCGGAAGCGGCGCTGTCGGGGGTCGACGCAGCGCCCGGAGGCTCGGGGGGTCGCCGGAGCCGCGGGTCGAACCGCTCTTCGACGGGAGGAGGGAGGCGTCACGGAACTGCCGGGAAGAGTGATAGAACGTCGACGAACAGCGACGGAACCGTCGGCGGGAGCGACAGCGGGGGGAGCGACTCCAGAAAAGACCACCCGCTCTCGGACGTCTGGGGCGAATAGCGTCCCGGCGAGGCGCCGGTGCGCCTACAGGAGGCTCACGCCCCACGCGACCATAGAGGTCACCATGAGGACGGCAAAAAACACCGCGAACCACTTTTGACGATCCATATGGGGCGGTAGGACAGTTCCTCAATAAAGTCTTTCGAGGGATGGCGCCTGCTCGTACCGGTTTCGAGGACGGATGCTCAGTCGGGATCGGACTCGTCGTGTTCGGGAAGCACGTGCAGCCCGGCCCGGCTTTTCAGTACCTCGACGGTTTCGGCGTCGTCGGGGACGTAGTCGGGTCGGGCGATCGTCCTCGCCTCGTACGTTTCGGGATCGAGCACCTGAATCGCGCGTTCGTCCTCGATCGTGACCACCGTCGTCTCCTGTGCGTCCTCGTGGACGCCCAGTTTTCGCGCGTCGGGCGCGGCACCGTCCTCGTAATCTGCTTCGTAGCGCTCGCCGGTGGTGAGCCGGACGCCTTTCAGATTCCCACGGACGCTCCGGACGAGCACGGGTCCGTCGTCGTCGACGTCGATCACGTCGCCCGGTCGATACCGCGGCAGTCGGACCGCAAACGTGACCCGGTACACCTCGTTGCCGTCGCTGTCCTCGGTGACCAGTGTGGCGTGGTCCTCGACGGTCCCGCCGAGCTCCTCGATTATCCGGGCGGAGACGCCCCGGCCGAGCTGGTTCCTCGACAGCTTGATGTCGACACCGTCGTCCGTCTCCGTTACTTCCGTGATGAACGCGTCCCGGCTGCCGGTCTCCTCCCGGGCGGCGACGTACGATTCGGCGATCTCGACGGCGCGGGCGGTCTCCTCGGTCGTCGGGATTCGGTCGTCGGCCCGGATCTGGATGACGCTGGCGTAATACCCTCCTGCGATGCGACCACACCGCGTGCAGGTACCGGAGCCGATCTTTACGGGAACGGTCACCGACTCCTGACGGAGGGTTCCGCGGACGACCCCCGAGAACTCACAGTGCATCCGGATCGTGGTGGCGTCGACCTGTTCCGGTTCGACGCCCCACTGGATGTCCCGGGCGTTCACGTGGACTCCGAGCTCCTCGGTGACGGCGTCGATCGCGACGTCGGTGTAGTCGCGGGCGCCGACGTCGACCCACTGGTTGCCCCTGTGGACGGCGCCACAGCCCGAGCAGACCTGAATTTCGATCCGGTCGGGGGCGTCGACGAGGTCGAAGTCCTCGAAGTAACAGTCGTCACATAGCTTCTCGTCCCGGTCGCGCGGCTGGCCGGGCAACGGCTCCTCGCGCACGTCGACGGCGCCGCCACACCGCGGACAGAACTCCCGGGACTCGCTCATGGAAGCCGATAGCCGATTGGCGGATAAAAGGGACTCGGAGTCCCCGAGGGCACATCGCCCGTCCGATCGACGTTCATCTCACCCGAACAGTTCGTCGAGACGAAGCGGCCTCTCGAACGGCTCGACCGCAAACTCGATGTCGGTCTCCCGGATCGTAACCTGGAGGCTCCCGGTTTCCTCGCGGACGTCCCACTCGTAGTCACGCTGCCGATCGTCGGTGCTCACGTTCACCGAATACGTCACATCGGTGTCCACGAGAACGCGTTCGCTCACCTCGGACCCCTCGGTATCGCGTGGCGAGACTGTATACGTTTCCGAGACGAAGGTGGCGCCGACTTCGTTCGTGATCTGGATCTCGACAGTCCGGCTAGAATCAGTCCGGTTCCGTATCCGGACAGTGCCTTCCTCGGGGAGCGCGGGGCGGATCCGGGTGTCGAGACAGCCGGCGAGCAGCATCACGCCCCCGGCCGCCCCCGACGCGAGCAATCGGCGGCGGTTCATAGCTCGATACAGTACGCGCCGAGCAAGTATAGCGGTTCGGCGGTTTCTCCCGCCCGGCGCACACCGCCAACTCACCGAACGATCGTCGAACCCCGACGGAAACGGAGATATTTAACCGCGTTCGAACCGTTCCACGACGTATGAACTGGAGTACCGACTGGGGGCTCAGGGGCCGGATGTTCTTCACGATGGCCCTGCTCGCAGTCCTGTACGTCGTCTTCATCGGCGCCCTCTCGGTGGTCTTCGAGGGGCGGATCCTGCCGATTATCCTCGTGTTCGGGCTGTTCTCGTTCGCACAGTACTTCTACAGCGACAAACTCGCGCTGTACAGCATGGGTGCTCGGACGGTCGAACCCGACGAGGCGCCCGAGCTCCACCGGATGGTGGAACGGCTCTCCCAGCAGGCCGACCTCCCCAAGCCCACGGTGGCGGTGGCTGACTCGCAGGTGCCCAACGCCTTTGCGACCGGCCGGAACCAGCGCAACGCTACCGTCTGTGTCACCCAGGGCCTGATGGGAACGCTGGATCAGGAGGAACTCGAGGGTGTCATCGCCCACGAGCTCGCGCACATCAAGAACCGCGACGTGATGGTGATGACCATTGCATCGTTCCTCTCGACGATCGCGTTCATCATCGTCCGGTGGGGATGGCTGCTCGGCGGCAACAACCGACAGGGCGGCGCACCCGTCATCGTCGCGATCGCGGTATCGCTGCTGGTGTGGGTCGTCTCGTTTTTCCTCATCAGGGCGCTCTCGCGGTACCGCGAGTACGTCGCCGACCGCGGCGCGGCGGCGATCACCGGAAAACCGGGTGCGCTCGCCTCGGCACTTTTGGCCATCAACGGTCGGATGGATCGAGTGCCGAAGGAGGACCTCCGCGATCAGGCGGAGATGAACGCCTTCTTCATCATCCCGATCCGGTCGGGCTTCATCGGCAAGATCGCGTCGACGCACCCGCCGACCGACGAGCGGGTCGAACGGCTCCGGACGCTGGAACGCGAGATGGAGACCGCCTGATCGGCGGGAGATCCGAATATGGGATTCTTCGACACGATTCGAGCGGTGCTGGGAACGAGCGCCGAGACCGACGCCTCCCGCGACGCGGATCCGGAGGACCTGTTCGGCATGTCGACCGCCTATCTCACGATGGAGGCGGACCTGGGGTACGACAACGCCGGGGAGGCGGCGCTGTGTTTCTCGGGCGTCGACTCCACCGCCTTCGAGGACGCCGTCGGGGAGGTGGAGGCGATCCTGGAGGCCGGCGAGATCGAGACCGGCACCGGCTTTCACCGGTACACCGACGACCACGGCTACGAATGGTTCGTGCTCGAGGACGACGACCCCGAAGACCTGGTGACGAGCATCCACTTCGCGGCCGACGAGTTCATCGAACAGGGGTTCGGCTCGCGGCTGCTGGCGGCGGTGTTCGGCTTCCGGAAGGGCGACACGCGGGCCTACTGGATCTACTCGTTCCGCCGGGGATCCTACTACCCGTTCGTGCCGGACGGCGGCCACGAACGCGACCAACGGACGGAGTTCAAGCTCCAGTCGGTGCTCGACGGCGAACTCGCCGTCGAGTCCGACGAGTCGTACTGGTATCCCCTCTGGCCCGACACGCCGGGGGGACACCCCTGGGATTGATCACGGGGACGGATCGGATGGCTCGTCCAGCAGCGTCGACAGTTCGTTCACAGACTCGAGGACGGCGTCGGCGCCGGCATCGGCGAACTTCCCGCGTCCCGTCTCGCCGGAGAGGCCGCCGGTGAGCACGCCGATCCCGTAGTACACCCGGTCGGGATCGGACGCGTCGGCGTTCCGGGCAGTTTTCACGTCGTCGAGGGTGTCGCCGACGAACGCGACCCGATCGGCATCGAACCGCTCGGCGAGAGTCACCAGCGCCTTCGGGTGGGGCTTGCCCTCCTCCCAGTCGTCCATCGTGAAGACGCGTTCCGCCGGGAGATCCAACCCCGCCCGGTCGAGCGCGATTTCGGCTTCCGCGGCCGGTCTCCCGGTCACCACCCCGACGTCGAACTCGTCGGTTAGCCATTTGAGCGTGTCCGATTCGACGACGACCGGTTCGTCGTGGATGTAGCCCGGCGCGTCGAACGGGGGATCGCCGCCTTCGAGTTCGCGATACAGGTCGGCGCCCAGATACAGGGCCTGGAAGACTTCCTTGAGTCGATCGCGGTCCCACTTGTCGCGGACCCGCGCCTGCGGGACGTTCGGCATCTCGGCGACGATCGTCTGTGCCGCCTCGAGACCGCCTCCACGCTGGTGGATCTCGTCGGTGAACCGCTCGACGTCCCAGCGGAGCCCCTCGCGGAACGCCAGCACGTACAGCGCGAGTGCGTCCGTGAGCTCCCAGTCGTTGTTGAACCCGCCGGCGTCCTTGAACGACTGGACGGCCTCCCGAGGGATCGTCCGCCCGTGGACCCGGTCGACGGTCTCGACGATGGCCCGCCTGTAGGAGTCGGCGACGTCGACGAGGACCCCGTCGACGTCGAGCACGACCGCGTCGACCTGCATACCTCCGTGGGGGTCGCCGGGGAAAAAAAGCGTATCGGAGCCGGCTACTGTTGGACGACGTACACCACGCCCCCCTCGAGGTGATCGCGGTCGACCGGAATCACCGGTGCTTCGAACCCGAGCGTCGTAAACGAGAGGTCGGCGCCGACGCGTCGGGCCAGCTGTCGGCTCGGACGCTGGAGTTCGGCCGGCAGGTTTCGGGCGTAGACGGCGTCGACATCGTATTCGGGAGGGAGCTGCCGCCGATCGGCGAGGGAGACGACGTCGGCGTGAACCACCGTCACGCCCGTCGGGGTCTCGGCTCGGGTCTCGGCCACGACCTCCGGGTCGACGTCGACCGCGACGACTCGGCAGCCGGCGTCCGCGAGGGCGGCGGCGACTCCCGGACGGCGGCCGACGCCGACCTCGAGCAGGCTGTCGTAGCCGGCGAGCCGATCGGCGAGTTCGCGGTCGGGTGGGACTGTCACGGCGCAACACTTACGAACGGCCGAACCAAAGCGCTTGCCATGCGTTTCGACATCGTGCCCATCGGGGAACTCCCCGCCCAGGTGAAACGCGAGGCCTCCGCCGCGTTGCGGTCGGTGTACGACTGCGAGGTGACGGTCCACGACGAGCAGTCGGTTCCCGAGGGCGCGTTCGACCAGTCCCGGAGCCAGTACCGGGCCGAAGAGTTCATCGAGCTCGTCGGCCGGGTCGGAGCCGGCGAAAAGAACATCGGAATCACCGCCCGGGACCTCTACTACCGGCGCCGGAACTACGTGTTCGGGCTGGCGTATCTCAACGGCAACGGCTCCGTGATCTCTACGTATCGGCTCCAGACCTCCTCGGACGGCGGCATCTCCTCGAAACCTCACTCGGAGGTGTTCGCCGATCGCGTCCGCAAGGAGGTCGTCCACGAGATCGGCCACACGCTCGGGCTGGAACACTGCGACAACAACAAGTGCGTGATGTCGTTTTCGCCGACGGTCCGGGAAGTCGACGTCAAAGAGGAGAACCTCTGCGGAAGCTGCTCGCGGACGATCCGGTAGGTCTAGCCGGCGGCTCCTAGAGCGCTTCCTTGTACGCCTCTAGCGTTTTCTCGACGTCCTCGTCGGTGTGGGCGTAGCTAGTGAACTGACACTCGAACTGGTTTGCAGTGAGGAACACGCCCTGTTCGCGCATCTCCTGCCAGAAGACCCGCTCCCAGCGGTCGGTCTGTGCGCTCGCGACGTCGCTGCCGTTCTTCGGACACGTTCCGTATCGCGGACAGGACGATCGCTGTCGACAGCCGTTCGAACAGCTGTTCTCGAAGGACTCGGGTGCCTCGCGGGTAAACACCGTCTTGAACATCGAGCCGGTTCCGACGACGGTGTATTCGGGGGCCTGGTCCTCGCAGATCTCCGTGATCCCCTTCCGGAGCTTCTCTCCCAGCCGGTTTACGTGGTCGTAAACGTCGTTTTCGGCGGCGAACGTCAGCGACTCGTAGCCGGCGGCCATCGTCACCGGATGCCCGGAGAACGTCCCCGACTGGAACACCTCCCCTGCGGGGGTGAACGACTCGATGATCTCGGCTTTTCCGCCGATGGCGCCGACGGGGAAGCCGCCGCCGACGATCTTCCCGAAGGTGGTGACGTCTGGGGTGACGCCGAACTCGCCCTGGGCGCACTGGAGCCCGCCGACACGGAAGCCGGTGATCACCTCGTCGAAAATCAAAAGCGACCCGTGGTCGTCACACAGCTCCCGAAGCGTCTCGTGGTAGCCCTCCTCGGGCATCACGATCCCGGTGTTGCCGAGGATCGGCTCGGTGAGCACGGCGGCGATGTCGTCGCCGTACTCCTCGAACACCTCGTGGGCCGCCTCCTCGTCGTTGAACGGGATCGGCAATGTGTGGCGAGCGAACTCCTCGGGAACCCCCGGCGTCGACGGCCGGGCGTCGCCGGCGCTACCCTCCACGAGGGTGGTCTCCTGGGCGCCGTGGTAGCCGCCCTGCATGAGGACGATCTTGTCGCGCCCGGTGTACCCCCGTGCCAGTCGGACCGCCGACACGGTCGCCTCGGTGCCGGAGTTGACAAAGCGGATCGACTCGACGCTCGGGACGTGGCGGGCGACGAACTCCGCGAGCTCGATCTCGATCTCGGTGGGTGCGCCGTACATCGGCCCGGCGCTGGCGTGTGACTGGATCGCCGACTGGACCGGATCCGGGAGATCGTGGCCGTACAGGAGCGGGCCGTAGCCCATCACGTAGTCGATCAGCCGGTTGCCGTCGGCGTCGATCACGTGGCCGCCGTCGCCCCGCTCGATGAACAGGGGATACGGCATCGTCGCACGCACCGAGGAGTTGACGCCGCCGGGCATCACCGACAGCGCACGATCGTACAGTTCGCGTGAGCGGTCGTCTCGCATACTGGGCCGTTCACTCTCGGCCCGAAAGAAGATACTGGATTCCGGCAGCTTGCTCGGCTCCGGGCCTTATTCCGGCTTGAGCCCCTCGTTTTGGACCCGCATCACGGCCTCCCCGTCCGCCAGGTTCGGCGCGTCGACGAGCCGGACGATCCGCTTGTCTCCCTTCGATTTGCGGAGATAGATTCGGAACGTGGAGGTGTGGCCGAGGATGTTGCCGCCGATCGGTTGCGTCGGGTCGCCGAAGTAGGAGTCGGGGTTGGAGGCGACCTGGTTCGTCACCAAAATCGCGGTGTTGTAGAGGTCGCCGATCCGCATCAGGTCGTGGAGGTGTTTGTTGAGCTTCTGCTGGCGCTCGGCGAGCTCCCCCCGCCCGACGTACTCGGCCCGGAAGTGAGCGGTAAGCGAGTCGACGCTCACCAGCCGGACCGGCCAGTCGGACTCCTCGTGTTCTTGCGCGAGCTCTTTCGCCTTCTGGGAGAGCAGGATCTGGTGGTTGGAGTTGAACGCCTTCGCGACGTGGATCCGGTCGAGGAACGCCTCTGTGAGCTGTTCGAGGGCGTCGTCGTCGTCCGGGGTGCCGTCGATCTCGCGCCGCTCGAGTTCGACCTCGAGAATCTCGTCGTCGAGCCCGCGAACCATGTCGTCGATGCGTTCGGGACGGAACGTGTCCTCCGAGTCGATGAAGATCGCCGCGCCGTCGAGCCCGCCGTACTCTCGCGGGAGCTGGACGTTGACGGACATCTGGTGGGTGATCTGGGACTTGCCGGAGCCGAACTCGCCGTACACCTCGGTGATCGACTGGGTCTCGATCCCGCCGCCGAGCAGGTCGTCGACCTCCTCGATCTGCCAGGAGAGCTTGCCGATCTGTTCGCGGCGCTCGAGTACGGACGCGCCGGTCTCGAACCCGCCGACGTCGGCGGCCTCGCGGGCGCCCTGGATGATGTCCGAGGCGGTCGAGTCGCCGATGTCGGCGGTGTTGGACAGCTCGCCCGGACTGGCGACTGCGATGCTCTGGAAGCTGTCGAATCCCGCGTCGACGAGCTTGTCAGCGGTTGCCGGTCCCACGCCCGGAAGGCTCTCGAGGTCGTCTTCTGCCATCGTGTCTCCGGGTTGTTCGCACTCCGGTATAAAAGCTCGTTAACAGCGTCCCGGAAGTGAAACTCCGGATCGGTCGGCGAGAAGTCGGAGGTCGGTTCCCTCGCCGTACCACAACCGCTTTGCCGGGGGCGAATGACCACGAAAGTGAGCATGGCCACCGTCTGTCTCGTCGGCGATCCGGACGTGAACCTCCAGTACGAACTGCTCTCCCGGGAAACCTCCCGGGAGGCGCTCGCGACCTACGACATCGCCGAGCCGTTCGAGAACAGCCTCGCCGTCGAGACGGTGAGTCTGGGCGCCGCAGTCGCGTTGTGTAACGACCTGGACTGGTATCTCGTCCGGTTCGTCGAAGAGACGCTCGTTCGGGAACCCAGCATCAGCCGGGAGGAGTGGCTCTCCCGGGAGCTCGCCGGCCAGGTCAGAAACGGGGACCTTCCTCCCGAGGAGACCGACCGCCTGCTGAAGGTGTACGGCGTCGTCGACGGCGAACTCGTCGAGCCGATGTTCCTCACCCGCGTCGACGGCTCCGTCCCGGAGTACGACCTGCGCGAAGTGGACGACACCGTCGTCGTGCGCGTCTCGGAACGCGAGTTCGCCGAGTGACGGGGACGGTCACGGGACCGCCCGTCACTCGAACATCCCGGTCGACATGTACCGCTCGCCGGAGTCCCAGAACACAGTGACGACGAGGGGGTCCTCGACGTTCGCCGCCACGAGTTCCCCGGCGACCTCCCGGGCGATCAGGTTCGAGGCACCGCTGGACTGTCCGACCAGGATCCCCTCCTCCCGTGCGAGCCGACGGCATTCGGCCTCCGCGGCCTCGATGTCGACGGTGCGCACGTCGTCCAGCAGGTCGACGTCGAGGTTCGGCGAGACGAATCCGGGGCCCATCCCCTGGAAGCCGCCGTCGCCGAGCTCACCCTCCGAGAGGACTGCGTTCCCTTCCGGTTCGACGGCGACGATCTGCAGGTCGGGAAACGCCTCGCGGAGCCGACGTCCGGTGCCGCTGATCGTCCCGCCGGTGCCGACGCCGGCAACCAGCGCGTCGACGGTCCGGTCTTCCACCTGCTCGATGATCTCCGTCCCGGTCGTCTCGTAGTGCGCTCGGGGGTTGGCCTCGTTTTCGAACTGCCGGAGCTGGAGCATTCCCTCCTCTTCCAGTTCGTCTGCACGGTCCTTGGCGTCGGAGATGTCGCCCTCGACGAGTTCGATGTCGGCACCGTACGCGCGCATCAGCCGCCGGCGTTCCTTCGACTGCGAGGCCGGCATCACGAGCGTCACGTCGTACCCCTTCACGGCCCCGACCATCGCCAGCCCGATGCCGGTGTTGCCGGAGGTCGGCTCCACGAGGCTGTCGCCCGGCTCGATCTCGCCGGCTTCCTCGGCCGCCTCGATCATGTACAGGGCGGGGCGGTCCTTGGCCGACCCCGCCGGGTTTTTGGATTCGATCTTGGCTGCCACCGTCGCTCCCTCGGGTGAACTCACCCGCACCAGCGGCGAGCCGATGGTGTTCAGCACGCTCTCGTCCATGGACGCTCTACCGGACGAACACCTAAAAAGTCGCTAGTCGATGTGGCCTTCGCGGCGGAGCTGGTCGGCGTCCTCGCCGGTGTAGCGCCACTCGATGTTGGCCTTCTCGTCTTGCCAGTCCCACGGTTCGGCGACGACGACGTCGTCCACCTCGATCCACGTTCGATACTTCATCCGACCGGGAATGCGCCCGAGGCGCTCTTTCCCGTCGGCACATCGCAGCTGTACGTGGTTGCCGCCGAGGTGTTCCGTCACCACGGCGAAAACCTCATCCGAGTTGGGCATCCGGAGGTTTCGGCGCCCGCTTTCTTGAGTCACACCAGCAGTAGGGCAGCTACACGTTTAAGTGGTCCGACTGATCTGACACGATTGTTCATACCAACTGACCGAGGCAGGATCCACTACACTTGAGTAGTCGGATAGGTCGGCGAAAACCCCTTAAAAACACGGAGTTGCTAACCGCGCTATCCTGCGGCTCAAGCCGCAGGTATTCTCCTTGCCGTTATAACTACCAGCATACGCCGAGCGAAGCGAGGCGTTTCACCGATAGCGAGGGCCGGAGGCCCGAGCTATCGGCTCTTTTGGTCGAGATTTTTTGGCGGGGGTCGAGGAGCGCGAGGTTCGAGCGAATGCGAGAACCTCGGAGACGCGAACGGGGAGCGGAGCGAGGTTCGAGCAAATGCGAGAACCTCGGAGACGCGAACGGGGAGCGGAGCGAGGTTCGAGCAAATGCGAGAACCTCGGAGACGCGAACGGGGAGTGGAGCGAGGTTCGAGCAAATGCGAGAACCTCGGAGACGCGAACGGGGAGCGGAGCGACCCGTGAGCGAGCGGAGCGACCCGTGAGCGAGCGGAGCGACCCGTGA
>NZ_JAVKGM010000028.1:0-17725 GCF_031432225.1 Halalkaliarchaeum sp. AArc-GB
CTTTCAGACGAACCCTTGTGGGGTTGAAGCCCGAACTCGAGGAAATCCCGGAGAACGTCCCGATCTTTCAGACGAACCCTTGTGGGGTTGAAGCGCCTCCCCGCTGGCGAGTCGCCGTAGCGTTTCCAGGCTTTCAGACGAACCCTTGTGGGGTTGAAGCCCTGGTCGACTAACCGCGCTTCCGCGAGCAAGTGCCTTTCAGACGAACCCTTGTGGGGTTGAAGCCCCGCTCTTAGGCGAGAGAAAGACGCTCGGGCCCTTTCAGACGAACCCTTGTGGGGTTGAAGCGATAGTTGCCTCAGCGTCTCCGTAGACGTCCGGGCTTTCAGACGAACCCTTGTGGGGTTGAAGCGACGTCCTCGCGTACCATGTCGTTCATGTCGTCCACTTTCAGACGAACCCTTGTGGGGTTGAAGCGACGTGATCGACGTGCGCGGGGTGTGGCCCGAGGACTTTCAGACGAACCCTTGTGGGGTTGAAGCTTGGGTAGCAGGTCCGCCGCCGCCGAGACGTCGACGCTTTCAGACGAACCCTTGTGGGGTTGAAGCGCGGGCGCGTTGGCGTTGGCGGTGCCAATCGGAGTCCTTTCAGACGAACCCTTGTGGGGTTGAAGCTCGTCCCGATCGCGAGCCCGACGATCGCGAGCGCTTTCAGACGAACCCTTGTGGGGTTGAAGCGCCGGTCGGAAGGCGCCGCCGTCGTACTCACCAGCCTTTCAGACGAACCCTTGTGGGGTTGAAGCGATTACTCGGCGATTCACGAGATGGACATGCGGAACTTTCAGACGAACCCTTGTGGGGTTGAAGCCTGCGGGACTACGCCCGCGAGGACGTAGCCGAGTTGCTTTCAGACGAACCCTTGTGGGGTTGAAGCACGCCCTGAAGGTCCCGAATCGGGTCCTCGTAGTCCTTTCAGACGAACCCTTGTGGGGTTGAAGCGTCGGCGTCTGCCGCGTGCTTGAACGTGCCGAGTCTTTCAGACGAACCCTTGTGGGGTTGAAGCGACGGCGACGAACGCGGCCGGATCAAACACTACGCTTTCAGACGAACCCTTGTGGGGTTGAAGCCCGCATTGACCATCGGGTCGATCGGATACCAGTTCTTTCAGACGAACCCTTGTGGGGTTGAAGCCGTGTGGTGCCTGGCCGTGCCGTCCATGTCCCAGCCTTTCAGACGAACCCTTGTGGGGTTGAAGCATACGTAGCCGAGCGCCTCCAGTTGTGCGGCGGTGCTTTCAGACGAACCCTTGTGGGGTTGAAGCTTCGGCTGTGAGATCTACGGAGACGACTACATCGACTTTCAGACGAACCCTTGTGGGGTTGAAGCAGCGCCACGTCGAATATCACGCCGAGTGAGACGCCTTTCAGACGAACCCTTGTGGGGTTGAAGCGTAGGCAACCGAACCAACGAACCCGGCGATCGCCACTTTCAGACGAACCCTTGTGGGGTTGAAGCGGCCTCCGGGATCGGCTCGTCGGCCGTCGGCCCGTACTTTCAGACGAACCCTTGTGGGGTTGAAGCGAGAAGTACTGTCCCGGTTCCGAACCCGCGAGTTCCTTTCAGACGAACCCTTGTGGGGTTGAAGCCCCACGCGCACGTCGACGTCCCCGACTTGCTCGGCCTTTCAGACGAACCCTTGTGGGGTTGAAGCGACTGGGCGGCCGAGCGGGCCGACACCCGACCCACTTTCAGACGAACCCTTGTGGGGTTGAAGCCTCGAGCAGGCCGAACACACCAAGCAACGAATCGCCTTTCAGACGAACCCTTGTGGGGTTGAAGCCTGCAGGCTGGTGTCCATCGCCGGCTCCACCCCGTCTTTCAGACGAACCCTTGTGGGGTTGAAGCTCCACCGAAACGCCGTATGAGTCCTCAACGAGCGACTTTCAGACGAACCCTTGTGGGGTTGAAGCGGCTTGTTCGACTTGCTAGCCGTCTCACCGCGTCCTTTCAGACGAACCCTTGTGGGGTTGAAGCTACTTTGGAAGATGCTCTTATCGCAGCCAGTGAGTCTTTCAGACGAACCCTTGTGGGGTTGAAGCTTCGGCGCGACCGGCGGTTGGGAAGCGACCCTTCAACTTTCAGACGAACCCTTGTGGGGTTGAAGCCGAAGTCGACGACGCCATCTCGGATCGGGACTTGGCTTTCAGACGAACCCTTGTGGGGTTGAAGCACGAACTGTGCGGCCCCTCGGATAGATTGTCTCTTCTTTCAGACGAACCCTTGTGGGGTTGAAGCACAACCAGCGCAACGCCTGGTCCGGAGAGATCTCCCTTTCAGACGAACCCTTGTGGGGTTGAAGCGCCGGCCACGGCCCGCTCGGAGCGACCGTCGGCGCTTTCAGACGAACCCTTGTGGGGTTGAAGCACACGCAAGCCGATGTCGTGGAGCCACATCGCGGTCTTTCAGACGAACCCTTGTGGGGTTGAAGCACTGCGAACTCGTGCGCACCCGGGTCGAACAATTTCTTTCAGACGAACCCTTGTGGGGTTGAAGCTCCGCAAAACGGGCACTCGGCGGGTTGAAACCCTGACTTTCAGACGAACCCTTGTGGGGTTGAAGCCACCGTACCAGCGTTCGCGTAGGTGCCCGCGTTCTTTCAGACGAACCCTTGTGGGGTTGAAGCAGCTTCCTCAGACAACTGTGTGCCTGTGTACTGCACTTTCAGACGAACCCTTGTGGGGTTGAAGCGCGAACACCTGGAAAAGACGTCGTACCCACGACCGCTTTCAGACGAACCCTTGTGGGGTTGAAGCATACATCAAGGACGTGTTAGAATGAGTGACCCGGACTTTCAGACGAACCCTTGTGGGGTTGAAGCGGCGAGACGGTCACGACGAACGCGGGCGAAACGGACCTTTCAGACGAACCCTTGTGGGGTTGAAGCGTCCTCCGCGTCGTTGATGTCCGTGATTAGGGGGCTTTCAGACGAACCCTTGTGGGGTTGAAGCGTCGGATCCATCGTCTCCCCCTGGCTCGGGAGAGAGCTTTCAGACGAACCCTTGTGGGGTTGAAGCTACACCGGGAAACTCACGGCGTCCCATCAAGAAGCTTTCAGACGAACCCTTGTGGGGTTGAAGCTGCCGGACACTCGAGGACATCAGAGTCCGACGGCACCTTTCAGACGAACCCTTGTGGGGTTGAAGCACCTGCTTCAATCCATATTCGGTGTGCTTCGTGCAGGCTTTCAGACGAACCCTTGTGGGGTTGAAGCACCTCGCTCCAGCTCCAGTACTTCTTGTTCGCTACTTTCAGACGAACCCTTGTGGGGTTGAAGCTACGGTTACTCCGGAACGAGCGGGACCGAATATGTTCTTTCAGACGAACCCTTGTGGGGTTGAAGCTTGCGGACTCGGATACGCACCCATCAGCCGCATCGCCTTTCAGACGAACCCTTGTGGGGTTGAAGCCTGCTCCTCGTACATCGGCGCCGAACTCGATGCGTTCTTTCAGACGAACCCTTGTGGGGTTGAAGCTTCCCGAGGTCGGTCAGATGGGTGTCGAGAAGGTACTTTCAGACGAACCCTTGTGGGGTTGAAGCCCATGATGAGGTTCTCGAAGGCGTCCATCCCTCGGGTCTTTCAGACGAACCCTTGTGGGGTTGAAGCAATTGTTTGGCACGGGCGGCGGGTATTGCTGGTCTCCTTTCAGACGAACCCTTGTGGGGTTGAAGCGTCAAGCGGAGGTCCCGCCGGAGCGAATCGAGCGCCCTTTCAGACGAACCCTTGTGGGGTTGAAGCGTCGTCGGCTACTATCGGGTCGTTTGACAATGTGAGCTTTCAGACGAACCCTTGTGGGGTTGAAGCCAAGGTGTCGGGGTCCTTCTCCCCGGCTCTTTCGCGCCTTTCAGACGAACCCTTGTGGGGTTGAAGCATGATGGTAGCACCCGAGCAAAAAGTACAGGCCGGCTTTCAGACGAACCCTTGTGGGGTTGAAGCTCGGAGAGCGATTCGTGTGTCGACTCCGCAGCGGCTTTCAGACGAACCCTTGTGGGGTTGAAGCGCCTGTTCTGACTGGGAGGACCTCCGCCGTGCGAAGACTTTCAGACGAACCCTTGTGGGGTTGAAGCCCGTTTCACGGCGATCGTCGTCGGTGTCATCGTCGCTTTCAGACGAACCCTTGTGGGGTTGAAGCGCTGATTTGGGCGAATCTGGGGGAGGGGGGCGTCTTCTTTCAGACGAACCCTTGTGGGGTTGAAGCACTTCGACATACTCGTTCGCGACGACGAGCGCGAGGCTTTCAGACGAACCCTTGTGGGGTTGAAGCATCGGCAGCGACACCGTGGGGGTCTGTTCGAGGAACCTTTCAGACGAACCCTTGTGGGGTTGAAGCATCGGCAGCGACACCGTGGGGGTCTGTTCGAGGAACCTTTCAGACGAACCCTTGTGGGGTTGAAGCGAGACGACGACGCCCGTCGACGAACTCGCGTTAGACTTTCAGACGAACCCTTGTGGGGTTGAAGCGAGTTCCAGATGCTGGATAACGAGGAGCAGTTGACTTTCAGACGAACCCTTGTGGGGTTGAAGCCCCAATGCCCGGCAGGTTGATACCGCGTTGCCACACCACTTTCAGACGAACCCTTGTGGGGTTGAAGCACCTCGGAGAAAATCCGCCAGGAGATCGTCGGCACTTTCAGACGAACCCTTGTGGGGTTGAAGCCCGCCGCTCGACGGCACCGACTACTGGAACCGATACTTTCAGACGAACCCTTGTGGGGTTGAAGCGACCTCCTCTCTGTCGCGGTCCTCTCCAAGCAGCTTTCAGACGAACCCTTGTGGGGTTGAAGCACCGGAATATCGAAACTGAACGTTGTCAGTTGTTGCTTTCAGACGAACCCTTGTGGGGTTGAAGCACCGATACTGCTGGCGCACGTCCGACCGCACCGGGGCGCTTTCAGACGAACCCTTGTGGGGTTGAAGCTGCTGGAACCTCTTTATCTCGAATACGAGGCGATTCTTTCAGACGAACCCTTGTGGGGTTGAAGCTCGATCACGCTGACGGGCGTGGAGAACACGGCGCCGCTTTCAGACGAACCCTTGTGGGGTTGAAGCCGTCGTGAGATACCGACTCGAGGGGAACATCTGCCTTTCAGACGAACCCTTGTGGGGTTGAAGCAGACTCCCCGGTGAGAATCGTCTCCGTGTCGAGTCGCTTTCAGACGAACCCTTGTGGGGTTGAAGCGCCCGCCCAGGGTTCGTGACGATTACCTCGAGCGTCCTTTCAGACGAACCCTTGTGGGGTTGAAGCGCCAGATGACGCCCAGCGCCGCGAAGCAATCAAGACTTTCAGACGAACCCTTGTGGGGTTGAAGCTGATCCAGCGGGATGGGTACCGAGAAGACGAACTCTTTCAGACGAACCCTTGTGGGGTTGAAGCCGGATTTGACCCGCTTTCAACTACTGAACTATTTTCTTTCAGACGAACCCTTGTGGGGTTGAAGCGCCGTCCGGGCGACCAATGTGGACCGTCTGACCGTTCTTTCAGACGAACCCTTGTGGGGTTGAAGCGTCTGCTGATATCAATACGGAGATCACGACCGACCGGGAGACCATCGTCTCGCTGAGCGGTGGCGCCCGCGATGTGCTGCTCCAGCTGACGATCGCCGAGCTGGTGTTTTTCCTCACCATCGAACGGGAAGTCTTCTTCAGCGACCTCGATAGCACCGCGCACGAGTGGTCCCTGCTGCGCCTGACTGAGCAGGTTCCCAAGGCCATTCCAGGAGGCTATCTAGGCGATCATCGCCGTCGGCGGTTGTCAGAAGCTCTCAGAACTCGCCGAGATAACCGTCCAGTCGAAGAGTACGATCATCCGGCACGTGAGCGACATCGAGGGGATGGGCATGCTCAAGACCGAAATCCGCGAGAAGTCGAACGCGTTTGCACTGTGTTTTCGCGGAGTTGTTCTGGATCGCACACCAGAACGATCGGAAACGAACTAACTACGTGACTTAAAGGGTATCAAGCCAACTCGTTCAAGCACACTTCAATGGTTTTTGTCGCAATGGATGCGGGTTTCAGGTCTTTTGAGATTAAGTAGGCAGTATTCAGTTGGTTCGATCCGGATAATGACGTGTTGAGGATTCCGGAGGAGGGGTTGAGTAACGGTAGGAGCCTTTCTTGCAATATCGGTCGTTTCTGCTGGATTTTCTATGCATCCTCGATCAACCGCTCTGTTTCAATCCCGTGCTGGGTATTCCCCCTGTCTCGACAGGAGAACGGAGGCGGGGAGATCGGTCAGTCGTTGTTCTTCAGTGATCTCGACAGTACCGTTCGTGAGTGGCTGTTACCTACGCTGACGGCACAGGTGCCCGAACGAACGCTCCAGACTCTCAAAGCGGCCGTTACGGAAATTCGAGGCGAAAGCCTCGAACTTTACATTCTCCGCCGAACTGTTCTGGATGACTCGCTGAGAGTGCGTATATCCCCGAGAGCGCGTTCGCTTTCACTCGCCCCACCATTCCTCGAACCGTTCGGACATCGAGTCGGCCACGTCAGCGAGATACACCGTTCCCCAGACCGCCGTGACGAACGCGTCGACGAGGTTGAAAAGCAGATCCACCATGGTGTCGTCGACTCCGTGCTGGGCGAGCACGGCGGGGATTCCCGTCCGGATCGCGAACTGATCGACGGAGCCCATCCTGCTGTGGATTCGCACCGACTGCTCCCCTAAAGTCCTCGCGCTGTCGGCAGTGCTCGGGTTTCCGCTTATTACACAGTCAAGGCGACTCGCCGATCTGGCACCGGTCGTCGCCAGTTTGCTCCCGGCGAGCGTCCGGCCGTACGTCCCGGACCGGTACCTCTCCGAGGCCGACGCTGTGGGATCTCGGACCTCCCCATAGCGGGTGGAGCTGCTCGAACACCCAAAACGTGTCAAACGAGAGTTAAAAACAATTATTACACGTCTTCGGAGAAATAAACCCAGCCTCGATGGGTTGGACGATATCGCCGTTCGCGGTTATCGTGTTCGGGAGTTCGGTCGTGGCGCTCGCGGTCGGTGTCGCCGCACTCCGGCAGCGACCGGACCCGATAGCCTGGCCGCTGGCAGCGTTGATGTTCGCGGCCGCAGCGTGGGCTCTCCCCCACGGCGTTGCGCTCGGCTATTCTTCTGTCGAGCAAGTCGCCTTCTGGCACCAGCTCCGCTACCCCGGAACCGTTCTCGCGCCCGTGGCGTATCTCGTCGTGGCGCTCCGCTATGCCGGCTACGAGCGGTGGCTCTCCCGACGGTCCTACGCGCTTCTTTCGATTGTCCCCGCAATCACGATCACCGCGGTGTGGACGAACCCGTCTCACGGTCTGTTCTGGGAGTCGCTTTCGATCGCGACGGTCGGTGGCGCGTCGGTTCTGGTACCGGAGTTCGGCCCGTTGTACTGGATCAGCCTCGGCTATCTGTACTCGATAACGGTTCTGGGTCTGGTGGTGTACGCCATCGCGATCGCCCGATCGGGATCCGTCTATCGCAAGCAGGCGGTGTTGCTGTTCGTCGCCGCCTTCGTCCCCCTGGCGACGAACGTCGCGATGAACTTCGGAATGGGGCCCGAGCCGACGGTCGATCTCACCACCACGGCACTGGCCGTCTCCGGGCTGGTGTTCGCGCTGGCGCTGTTTTACTTCGACTTGCTGTCGCTCCGGCCGGTCGCCCGGGACCGGCTCGTCGAAGCGCTCGAGGATGGGGTCGTGGTCGTCGGTCCCGACGGCGAGGTCAGGGACTTCAATCCGGTCGCCGGACGCATCTTCGACGGGATCACCGTCGGACAGCCCGCAGACGAGCTCCTGTCGTCGAACGTCGTCTCCGACGGCGGCGAGCTCGTCGTCGAAAACGGGGGGGAGGAACGTCGGTTCCGTCCGCGATCGACGCCACTGACCGACGGGCGAGACCGCGAGATCGGGCGGATCGTCTATCTCCAGGACGTCACCGACGTCACCGAGCACGAACAGCGGATCAGCGTGCTCAACCGGATCCTCCGACACAACGTCCGCAACGAACTGAACGTCGTTCTCGGACACCTGGAGCTGCTGGAGCGTCGGTCGACAGGGGGCAGCGTCGAGCACGTCGAAACTGCAATCGAGAGTTCGAGGCGAGTCGTCGAGTTCTCCGAGAAGGCGCGCCACGTCGAGCAAACGCTCCAGGGTCGCGACAGCGCGGTGGAGGCGTCGGCGACCGACGTCGTGGATCGCGTCGTTTCCGACGCCAGGGGGCGGTATCCGCACGCGGATATCGCGGTCGAACTCCCGGAACGTGCCGACCCCGATGACCGGGTGAGCGTCGTCGACCTGGAGCTGTTCGAGCTGGCAGTCGCGGAACTGATCGAGAACGCGGTCGAACATCACGACTGTTCCTCGCCCCGGGTGACCGTTCGAGTCGAACCCGACGGCGAACTGATCTCCATCCGGATCGCCGACGACGGTCCCGGAATCCCGGAGCCGGAACGGAAGATCCTGAGCTCCCGGGCGGAGACGGATCTGGTCCACGGCAGCGGTCTCGGGCTGTGGCTTGTACAGTGGACTGCGTCGCTCTCGGCCGGCGAGCTCTCTATCGGGGACAACGAGCCGCGAGGTACCGTCGTCACCCTCTCGCTCCCGGTCGCCGACGGGGACGCTTCCGCCGACTGCGGCCAGTCCCGAACGAATTAACCTCGTCTCCGCACACACGTCCGTATGGACATTGCCCCGTTCGGCCTCGAACGCTGGTTCGCGGAGTACGAACACGACGCCGAGATCATGCTCGCCGAAAGCGGGATCCGGTCGCTTTCCGCCTCCCGGTTCGATCTCGATCCGGGCGAGTTGGGCTATGTGATCCCCACGAACGGCGATCCGGAGCTCCGTGCCCGGGTGGGGGAACGCTACGATCGATCGGCCGAGGAGGTCCTTTTCACCTGCGGGACCCAGGAGGCGAACGTTCTAGCGTTCCTCTCGCTTCTGGGGGGCGACGGCGGCGACCACGCTGTCGTGGTGACGCCGACCTACCAGGCGCTGTACTCGGTTCCGGAGGCGTTCGGTTCGGTAACGACGGTCCCACTCGAGCCACCGCGGTGGGCACTCGACGTCGACGCGGTCCGGGAGGCGATCACCGACGACACCGCGGTCGTCGTCGTGAACAACCCGAACAACCCGACGGGACGGTATCACGGCGAGGAGATCATCCAGCAACTGTACGACGTTGCCGCCGCACACGACGCGTACCTGCTGTGTGATGAAGTGTATCGGCTGCTCGCCGAGGACCCGCTGCCCCCGGCTGCGAGCATGGGCGAGTACGGCCTGTCGACGACGAGCCTCACGAAGGCGTACGGGCTGGCGGGTCTGCGGTTCGGCTGGCTCGTCGGCGATCGATCGGTGATCGACGCCGCCTGGAACTGGAAGGACTACACCACCATCTCGCCGTCGCTGTTCGGCCAGCACGTCGCAAAACAGGCGCTGGGTCGACGGGAGGCGGAGATCCTGTCGGAGAACCGCGAACTCGCCGCCGAAAACCGGGAGATCGTCGCCGACTGGATCGATCGCCACGGTCTCTCCTGGTACGATCCGGTCGGGGTCAACGGCTTCGTCACCGTCCCGGACGGGTTCGAGTCGAGCACCGACTTCTGTCGAACCGTCGTCGAACAGGAGGGCGTCGTGCTCGCCCCCGGGGAGCTGTTCGGTCACGACGACTACTTCCGGATCGGGTTCGGGCTTCCCACCTCCGAACTGGAGCGTGGACTCTCGCACGTCTCGAAGGCGATCGTGAACCGCGGGGAGCCCCAATGAGCCTCTTCCCGGACCGATTCGACGACCTTTCGGAGGAGTCGATCGCGCTCGGGGCAGGTGCGGTCACCCTGATCGTCGTGAACCTCGCGGGCAACGCCGTCGGTCTGGAGTTTCCCGGCCGGACGATCGTCGCGATCGCTGCCGGATTCCTGGCGCTGATGGCGACGAGCTATCTCCGGACAGGAAATCTGCTCCCCGAAGGCGACGACGAGGAGTACGAACCCGAACTGTAGGCGACGAACAGTGCCGAAAGTCGACGGAGGGGCCCGCACGTCGACGATCAAACCGTTTATACTACCGCCGGCAAAACGACGGTGTATGCCGAAAGAGCAAAAGCAGGTTCGCGATCTCCAGGAAGGCAGCTACGTGATGATGGACGACACACCCTGCAAGATCAACGCCTACAGCACCGCAAAGCCCGGAAAACACGGCAGTGCGAAGGCCAGAGTCGAGGGACGTGGCGTCTTCGATGGCAAGAAGCGATCGTTCTCCCAGCCGGTCGACGCGAAGGTGTGGGTGCCGATCATCGAGCGGAAGCAGGGGCAGGTCGTCTCGGTGACTGGCGACGACGCCCAGGTGATGGACCTGGACACCTACGAGACGTTCACCATGCGGATACCCGAGGACGAATCGTTCTCCTCGGACGACACCATCGAGTACCTCGAGTACGAGGACCAGCGGAAGATCGTCGGATAATGTTCCCCGGCGCGTCGGCCGACCGCGAGGCGGCGGAGTACGCGATCGTCGGTGCGCCCCTGGACGCGACGACGACCTTTCAGCCCGGGACCCGCTTCGGTCCCGACCGGATCCGCCGCTTTGCGGAGACGTACGACGACTACGACCGGCGGACGGACCAGTTTTTCACTGATCTCTCGGTGCACGACGCCGGCGATGTCCACGCGTGGTCTGACGTCCCCGACTACCTCGAGTTCCTCGAGGGGACCCTGCGGGACGTCGTCTGGGAGGACGCGGTGCCGCTCGTTGTGGGCGGGGAGCATACGGTTACGTACGCGGGCGTCGCCGCCGTCGAGCCGGACGTTCTCGTCGTCCTCGACGCTCACCTGGATCTCCGTGACGCGTACGCCGGCGACGAGTGGAGCCACGCCTGCGTCTGTCGCCGGGCGCTCGAGGAGGGGCACGCCGACCGGCTCGTCGTCGTCGGCGCGAGAACCGGCTCTCCCGAGGAGTGGGATCGCGCCGAGGCGGACGACGTGACCGTCGTGTCTCCCGAAGAGACCCGGCAGTGGATCACGGCGATGGACGCGGGGGAACACGAACTCGCGGAGGTCGACTCCGTCTACCTCTCGGTGGACATCGACGGCGCGGATCCCGGATACGCGCCGGGGACGGGAACGATGGAGCCGTTCGGCCTGACGCCCCGCGAGATGCGGGACGCGGTCCGAGCGGTGGCGCCCCGGTCCGACGGATTCGACGTCGTCGAGGTGAACGATCGCGACGACGGCCAGGCGGCGGCGCTGGCCGGGAAACTGTTGCGAGAGTTCGTCTACGGACACGCCGCCAATAGCCGATAACGCGGCCGTGTCGCCGGAAAACGAGAAGGCTTATTCAATGCGAACTCGCAGACGCGTTTATGGTCGAACTGCGGGTACCGGAGGTCGATTACACCGAGTATTCGAACCGCCAGCTCCTGGTGGTTCCGCTCGCTGTTCTCGCGCTCGCGCTTTTGATCGTCGGTGGCTGGTATCTGCTGACCGGCGCCCCCGCGAACTACGGGCTGGAGTTTACGGGGGGGACGGAGGTGCGGATCGCCATGGACGACGTCGAGGATCCCGACGCGGCGATCGAGGAGGCGTTCTCGGCGGAGCCGGACACGATCCGGTCGATCCCCGGGGACGACGTGTACGTGGTGACGTTCCGCGCCGGCGTCACCGACGCGTCGACGATCGAATCGGAGGTTGAAGCTGCCGACTTCGAGTTACGCGGGTTAGACGAAGTGAGCGAGAGCTTCGGGGCAGACACCCGTCAACTCGCGGTCACCGGCGTCGGCATCGCGTTCCTCGGGATGGCGGTGCTGGTGTTCGCGCTGTTCCGGACGTTCATCCCCTCGGTGGCAGTCGTCGCTTCGGCGTTTTCCGACATCGTGATCCCGATTGCGATGATGAATCTTCTCGGGATCGATCTGACGCTGGGGACGGTTGCGGCACTCCTGATGTTGATCGGGTACAGCGTCGACTCCGACATCCTGTTGAACAACAGCGTGCTCCGCCGGACCGGTGACTTCTACGAGTCGGTTCACCGGGCGATGCGCACCGGCGTGACGATGACGATCACCTCTATCGCCGCGATGACGGTGATGGCGATCGCCGCGACGATTCTCGGGGTGGATCTGCTCCGTGACATCGGGATTATCCTGGTCGTCGGGCTGTTCGCGGACCTGATGAACACCTATCTGATGAACGTGACGCTGCTTCGCTGGTACAAGTTCCGGGGGGTAAAACGATGATCAAGGAGAACTGGCGACTGCTGCTGCTCGCCGTTTTCATACTCGCAGCGACGTTCGCGCTGTTCTCGCCGACGATGGCACCGGAATCTCCCGACGTCGTCGAGGGTGACGACGTCGAACAGCAGGCGTCCGAAGGGCTGACGAACCTCCAGTACGGGCTGGATCTCGCGGGCGGGACGCGGATCCGTGCGCCGCTTCTCGGGTTCGTCGCCGACGGCGTCGAATTCGGGGGTGACACCCCCTCACAGGTCGCCCAGAACGTCGCGAACGAACTGCCGGACACCGACTCGACCGACGTCAACGTCGAACAACGCACCGAGGACGGGGGCGAGGTCGAGGTGACAGACGCTGGCGTCACCGAAGAGGAGTTCGCGGTCGCGCTCGAGGCAGCCGGCTACCAGTACGATTCGATCTCGCCGGGCGTCACCGACGAAACCCGTGACGCAGCGATCCGGGTGATCGACGGGAAGATCAACGAGGCCGGACTCTCGGGCGGGAGCGTCCGCCAGGTGTTCGACCCCGGCGCAGGCGAACACTTCCTGCTGATCGAGGTGCCGGGCGAGGACAGAAGCGACGTCATCGAACTCATCGAGGAGCGCGGGACGGTCCGGATCGACATCTACTACCCCGACGATGAGGCCGAGGACGGCTACTCGACCGAACGCTCCGTGCTGGTGCAGGACGACTTCGAGAACATCGGGACCGCCCAGCGCGACGAATCGGACCGGCCGTACGTGCCGGTGTCAGTCGTCAACGAAGAAGGCAACCCGGCGGCCGAGCGGTTCCAGGACGCCGCCGCAGAATTGGGCGTCGCGCAACCGGGCGGGTCGCAGTGTACCTACTTCAGTGACGACGGCGTCGGCGAGACCCAGGACCCGTGCCTCCTGCTCGTCGTCGACGGCGAGGTCGTCAACGCGTTCGGGATGCAGCCGGGACTTGCAGAGAGTATGCGTGAAGGCTCGTGGGCGAACGATCCCGGCTTCCGGCTGATGGCGACCGACTTCCAGGACGCCCAGCGCATCTCGTTGAACCTCCGCGCGGGTGCGATCCCGGCCCAGTTGGGGATCGAACAGGGAACCTCGTCGTTCATCTCTCCGACACAGGGTGAGAACTTCCGGCTGTTCGGCGTGATCATCGGGGCCCTCGCTGTGATTGCGGTCGCAGGCATGGTGTTCCTCCGCTACCGGAACCCGAAGGTCGCGCTCCCGATGACGGTGACCGCGTTCTCGGAAGTGTACATCCTGCTCGGGTTTGCCGCGCTGGTTCAGTATCCGGTGGATCTGGCAGTCGTCGCCGGCTTCATCGCCGTGGTCGGTACGGGGGTGGACGACCTCGTGATTATCGCCGACGAGGTGATGAGCGAGGGCGAGGTGAAATCCAGGAAGGTGTTCGACTCGCGGTTCAGGCGAGCGTTCTGGGTGATCGGCGCCGCCGCCGCGACCACGATCATCGCGATGTCACCGCTGATGATTCTCTCGCTGGGTGACCTCTCCGGCTTCGCGATCTTCACCATCCTGGGCGTGCTGGTCGGTGTGCTGATCACCCGGCCCGCGTACGGGGACATCCTCCGGCGGGGTCTCACCCATCGCTGAACGCGGCCGTCGCTCCCGGATTCGGTTCAGCGCCGGTACGTCTCCTTTGCGGCGATTCGAACCCGCGTTTCGCCGCGTTCTGCGAACAGGTCGTCCTCTTCGCGGACGAACTGCACGCCCATCGCGTCGACCGATTCGTTTTGCTCGGGGATCTGCACCGTCTCGATCCCGCCGTCGTGGGCGACAAGCAGGTGGAACCCGTCCTCCCAGGAGACGACCGTGACGTTCCGCCCGTCCACGCGTGGCTGGGCGTGGGATCCCGTCGAGGTAAACGCGACACGGCGGTCCCCGTCGTGTTCGAGCTCCACCCGGTAGACGCGGTCCCCGCCGACGACCTGCCAGCCCGTCCGGTGGGCGGTCACCGAGTCGCGCCAGCCGAGCCCGCCGAGCCCGATCTGTTCCTGCCCGGAGCCTTGCAGGCGATTCTTCGAGGCTGCAGTGGTCCAGAGATGTCGCTCCTGGCTCTTCACGATTACTCCCGAGGTCTCGACGGCGGTGGTTTCGCCGAACAGATCGACGTCGATCACGTCGACCATCCCGTCGGTGACACCCTCTGCGTAGGTCACTTGGTAGTCACGCACCTCGATCGGATCGCCCGGAAGCGGCTCCTCGTCGGCGGTGACGAGGTTCACCGGGATCGCCGGCCCGGCGATCATCGCCGCGCCCACGAGGAGGAGTACGAAGCCGATCGCCGCCGCCGACACGCCCGCGATCGGGTTCGACACCGGGATCGAGGGGAGCGAGAGGCGGAACGGAGACGACGAGAGGAACGGAAGCGACGAGGGTGTCGGAAGCGACGGAATCGACAGCGGTTCGTCGCGAGTGGCTCCGGCGAGGACCACGAGCGTCGCGAGCAGAATCACGAGCGCCAGGCCGATCGCCCGGTAGAGCACGTACGTCTCGCCGCCGCGGTACCAGTACACCGCCCACAACGACCGCGTCGCGCCGTACAGTAACACGCCGGTCCCGAGCCGGAGCGCCGAGGGGAGATCACCCCGACGGCGTCGGAGGTACAATCCGACGAGAAGTCCCACGAACAGCCCGAGCGCGTGGCCCTGGATCGCGATCGTCGCCCACGAGGGTGTTTGATACACCCAATCTGCACTGGCGACGAGTTCCGGATGTCGCATCGCGTTGTACACCAGTCGGACGAGCGTACTCGCCGCCAGGGCGACGATCGTCCCCAGCGGGTAGAAGGCCAGCGCGAATCCCCCGAATGCGAAGACCACGCCCGAAAAGCCGATCACCGGACCGACGGCGAAAAGCGACGAGAGCAGTCCGGCGACGAGAACCGCCCCGGGGACGATCAGGAACGCACGGACGTACGGGTTCGTTTTCCACGATTCGAACGACGAGGAGCCTCTCGACTGGGGGAAGTGGCCCCAGGCGTACTCCGCGAGCGTGCCCAGCACCAGTGCACCCAGCAGGTTGCCGATCAGGTGGCCCGCACTCGCGTGGGAAAAGCCCGCCGTCACCATCCCCAGCGGGTAGAAGTACGACCACGCCCGGAACGGCACCACCACCGGATTGTACCAGTTTTCGGCACCGCCCTGGACGAACAGGTACACGAGGAGGACCCCCCCGAGGGAAACGAGCGTGCCCCACGGGATCCCGAACAACAACCGGGAGCGGAGTTTTCGACCCCACGCTCCCTGCGGTCGGTCGATCGCGTACACGATGGCGAACGCGAGGAGGCCGGCAGCGACGACCGCGAGCCGCTGGAGCGGGAGCCACTCCGGAACCATACCCCGACTGTGTCGCCCCGTTCCCTTGAAGGGGTCGGTCGCGTCAGGTGGTCTCGTCGCGGTCGTCGGCGGGGGAGTGGATCGGTTCGACTACCAGATCGCCCTCTTCGATGCCGTGTTCGTCGGTGAATCCGAGATTCACTTCGAGGACGTACTGTCCGTAGCCGGTGTAGGTGGTGAGCGACGACTGGTCCTCTTCGACGGGTGCCTCGTGGATCGTCGTGATCGTCCCGTTCTCGTCGACGAAGACGATGTCGATCGGGAACGACATGTCTCGCATGATGTAGTCGTACGTGCCCGGCTCGTCGTGGACGAACCACATCCCCTCGTCGGGAGCGAGGTCGTCGGTGTTCGAGAGCCCAGTGTAGCGTTTTTCTCGGGTGTCGGCGATTCGGGCGTCGACAGTGGCGAGCCGGTCCCCGCTGTCGGCGTTCTCGATCGTGACTGTGGTCCACTCGTAGTCGCCCCGCTCGTGCAGCCCGAGACTCATCCCGACCGCTATCCCTGCGACGAGGAGGACGACGACAACGGCAGCACCGAGGGCCCGTTCGTTCACGGGGGAATCGTGGGGCGACCGACGTATGAGCGTGTCGTCCGGTTTCGCTCCAGAAGGAAAGCGTTATTCGCTCGGGGCGGGTGGGTTCGAATGCGGGCTCGTGGTCTAGTGGTTATGACGCGTCCCTTACAAGGACGAGATCGGCGGTTCGAATCCGCCCGAGCCCATACGAGTGCCCGAGCGTCAGCGAGGGCCGAGTATTTCTGCGAGGCGGATTCGAACCGGAGAAAGACGGTCGTCTCGTTTCACTCGACGCTGCGTCTTTCAGGGCTCAACCGCCCTCGCATACAGTTCTGCGACTCACTTCGTTCGTCCCAGAAATTGGCTCGGGCGGATTCGAACCAGCGAGCGGGAGGTGAGCGAGCGAAGCGAGCGAACGGGAGCGAGTGAGGTTCGAATCCGCCCGAGCCACGTTGTCCCGGAGCCGAGCCGTCTCCGAGCTACGTCGTCCCGGGGCCGAGCCGTCCCTGAGCCACGTCGTCCCGGAGCCGAGCCGTCTCCGAGCCGATCCCATATCCAGACGATCCATGCCGTCCACACCGGTTTATAAACTCTCACCACTATCACAAGACGATGACCGTGGAACCGATCGTCTCGCTGGCGCCGAGCGCGACCGCGACGATCGCGGCGATGGGCCTGACAGATCGCCTCGCGGGCGTGACCACACACTGTTCGATCGATGCGGAGACGGCCGACGTCACGCGGGTCGGTGGCTGGCTGAACCCGTCGTACGACCGCCTCCGCGATATCGGTCCCGCGGTCGTCTGTACGAGCGACGAACTCCAGCGGGAGATCCGGGACGAACTTCGCGATCGTGGATACGACGTCGTCCATCGGGAACCCGCCCGACTCGAGGAGGTGATCGACGGGTTCGAAGCGCTCGGCAGGGCACTCGGCGAAACCGACGCAGGAACGCGACTCGCCCGTACGTGCCGAGAGCGTCTCGAGGAGGGAAAACGGCGGGTCGCCGGACGGGACCGCCCCGTCGTCTACTGCGAGGAGTGGTCGGATCCGCCGATGGCGGCAGGCAACTGGGTCCCGGACGCGGTCCGTGCTGCGGGCGGCCGGTATCCCTTCGTTGCACCCGGAGAGCGATCGCGGGAGATCCAGCAGGCGGCCGTCGAGAACGCGGCTCCCGATCACGCGGTGTTGCACGTCTGCGGGCACGGCGATCGCGTCTCGCCCGACCGGATCGCGGGCAGGGAATGGGACGTCGATCCCGAAATCCACGTCGTCGACGATTCTCTGTTGAATCAATCGAGTCCGCGCCTGCTCGACGGCATCGAACTGCTGTCCGATCGACTGCATCCGCAAGACTGAACGGGGTTCCAGACAGTCTCTCCGACATGCGAGTCGCCGTCGGGAGCAGGAATCCCGTGAAACGCCGGGCGGTACAGCTGGCGATGAAAAGCGACGCGGACGGCTTCGGCGACGGGGCCGTCGTCGAACGGGTCGACGTCGACTCCGGCGTCGACGAACAGCCGACCAGCCACGCGGAGACGCGCACCGGTGCGGAGGTCCGCGCCGAGCGGGCGTACGCGGCCGGCGAGTACGACCTCGCGGTCGGAATCGAGGGCGGCGTGGCGCGGTTCCCGGACGGTTCGGCAGGTTCGAAGAGAGACGGAGACGGTC
>NZ_JAVKGM010000029.1:0-14003 GCF_031432225.1 Halalkaliarchaeum sp. AArc-GB
CGCCCGCCAGGCCGGCACCCCACGCAGCCTCGACGAGTTCACCGTCGTCTCGCGGGTCGACAAGATGGAGCTCACCCGGACGTACCGGTACGTCGTCCGGGAGCTGAAGCTCGAGGTCCAGCCTGCCGACCCCGAGAGCTACGTCCCCCGGTTCGTCTCGCAGCTCGGCCTGAGCGACGAAACGGAGCGCCGGGCGCGCGAGCTGCTCCGGAACGCGAAAAATCTGGGGCTCACCAGCGGGAAGTCGCCCGTGGGGCTCGCCGCAGCCGCAGTGTACGCGGCGGCGCTTCTCACCAACGAGAAGGTAACCCAGAGCCAGGTCGGCGACGTCGCTGACATCTCGGAAGTGACGATCCGCAACCGGTACAAGGAGCTTCTGGAGGCGGACCCCGACGGCCTGTACGACTGATCGGTCACCTGTCTCTTGGGCCGTCGATTTTCTTTTCAGCTCTCGTATTCGAGAGTGCTCGCTCCGCGCAGCTTTTATCTTGTCCCTCCACGAACAGCACTGCCATGGTCGAAGCGTTTGTCAGACTCGTCTGTCCGGAGTGTTCGAAAGATTGGCAGGAAGCCCCGATGGACCTTCCGAACCTGCGCGAGAACTTCTCGTGTCCCTCCTGTCACGCGACACGTCGTCTCTCGGAGTTCATGCGAACCGAACGGGACCTCGAGGCCGTAAAACAGTTCCAGTAGCGTCCGGGTTTCCTCCGGATTCTCTCCGGATTAACTCGTTTCTCTCACTCTCCGGTCGGGGAGAGCGCGCCGCAGGCGTCACACCGGAGCAGCTGAGCCCCCTGCTCGCGTTCGATTCGGGTGTCCGGGAGTCCGCACTCGGGACACAGCACGTACGATTCGGTGTACGATTCGATGGCCTCTTCGACCCGGCGCTGCCGGAACTCCCCGGTCAGCCGGGCGCGACCGCTCTCGTCGATGTGGGCGCTGGTGCCCAGTTCGGACTGCAACGCTTTGAGGACGTGCGACTCCTCCCGTCCGAGCACGTCGACGACTTCCTGGAAGTTCTCGAACACCGTGACGTGGCCCTCCTCTCGAACGTCCGGCGTCGGTACCTCGAAGCGCTCGCTTGCGTTCTCGATCTCCGGCGTCCGATCGAGTGCACGGTCCAGTTGTTCGTCGTACTCCATGTGGGGTAGATACTGTCGGATACAGTAAAGTCTTGCCGGCCCACAACCGTCGAACCGCCAAATTTTGCGGGAAACACGCCGTAAATCCAGGAACCGTGTTAACGACTATCAGGATAGTAATTTAACCCTCCAGTCGCTATGGTGGATTAGCTCATGAAAAAGCAGGAACTCATTCACCTTCATGGCCTGCTCGCGGAGGTACGCAAGCAGTGTGAGGCATGGAACGAGGAGACCGAACTGGACGAGTACGAATCGCTGGGCGTCAAACCGACATCGATCCACCGATCGAAAACGGACCACAAGGAGGCGGTGTTTGCCCTGGCGGACGGGATCACCGCACCGATGGAGGAGTCGGAGGTCGACTCCGAGACCGAAACGCTGACCGCGACCGCGGACTGAATCTTCTCGCGAAATCGCGATAGCACCGATCCCGTAGCGGCAGCCACGTGATTCCTAGTGCGGATTCCGTCGATTTCTTTACGTAGTTCCGCCGAGGAGTTCCGCACGAATGCTCGAGGGGGTCAACGTCGCGCTGGGCGTCACCGGAAGCATCGCTGCGGTCAAGGTGGTCGAACTCGCACACGAGCTCCGCCGACAGGGAGCGGAGGTCAGGGGAGTCGTCACTCCTGCGGCCCGACACATCGTCCATCCGTGGGCGGTCGAGTTCGCCACCGAACGCGAGGTAGTCACCGAGATTACGGGCGAGGTCGAACACGTCGAGCTGTGTGGTCGGGACGGCTGGGCGGACGTCCTGCTCGTCGCGCCGATGACCGCAAACACCGCCGGCAAGATCGCGGCCGCGATCGACGACACGCCGGTGACGACGTGTGCGACGACGGCGCTGGGCTCGGGGCTGCCGGTCGTCGCCGTGCCGGCCATGCACGAGCCAATGTACGACCATCCCGGCGTTGCCGATTCGCTCGGGCGTCTGCAGTCGTGGGGGGTTTCGATCGTGAAGCCACGGCTCGAGGAGGGGAAAGCCAAGATCGCCAGCGAATCCGACGTCGTCACCGCGGTCGCCCGAGCGACGACGCCACAGACGCTCGCGGGAAAGCACGTCGTCGTCACAGCGGGTGCGACCAAAGAGCAACTGGATCCTATCCGGGTGATCACCAACCGAGCGTCCGGAAAGACGGGTCGGGCGGTCGCACGGGCGTGTCACGTTCGCGGCGCCGACGTGACCCTGGTCCAGGACGGGCCCGAGGTCGGCTACGCCGACGTCGTCGAGATCGAGAGTGCAGACGAGATGATCGAGGCCACAGTCGAGGCGTGTCGCACCGCCGACGCGCTCGTCTCGGCGGCGGCGATCTCGGATTTCACCGCCGACTCCGTCGTCGAGAAGATCCGTTCGGGGACCCCGCTGAGCGTCGACCTCGAACCCACGCCGAAGCTCATCGACACCGTTCGGGACCGCTACCCGGAGCTTTCGATCGTCGGGTTCAAAGCCGAAACCGGCGGCGACGACGAGGAGATGACCCGGGAGGCCCGCCGGATCCGCGACCGCGTTGGCCTGTCGTTCGTCGTCGCCAACGACGCCGACGTGATGGGCGAAGACGAGACCCGAGTTCTCCTCGTCGACGACGAGGTGGTAGAACATTCGGGGACGAAAACCGCCGTCGCCGGCAGCGTCGCCGACAAGCTCGCGGGGACGGTCGGCGACGACGACTACGACCGCTCGTCGCCGTCGAACTGAGAGTCGAGCGTCGACTGCGTTCCGGCCGACCCCGAGTTCGATCCTTCGTGTTCTTCGCGGATGTATGCGCCGAGGTAGCCGCCGAGGGCGCCGAACCCGATCAGGTAGGCAGCACCGAAGGTCACGACGAACAGCATGATGACGAACGTGAACCCGAAGTCGAACGGCGCCAACACCAGCCCGACGAACAACAGTGGAAGCAGCAGCAGGGAGATCAGCGCCCCCGAGAGTGCGCCGACTTTCGTCCCTTCGGTCCTGTCGCCCTTCTCGAGCCACGCCGCGACGCCGCCGCCGAGGATCGGCGAGAACGGAACGAACGAGGTGACGATGGTGACGACTGCGCCGATGAGTGCGTTGATGAGTGTATCGCCGTCCATACCGCAATCTCCCGGCGACGACACTTCACCGTGTCGATGAGTGGAACGCCGGTTTCACTGTTCGCCGCCGCTTACCGGGGGAAACAGCGCGAGTTCGTCGCCGTCTTCGAGTTGTGTGTCCATCCCGTCGCCGTTCCGGACGGACTCGCCGTTGCATAGGACGTTGATGTGATCCAGCAATTCGCCGTCCTCGTCGAGTATCCGCTCCTCGAGTCCGGGATGCCGTTCGAGCAGCGCCGCGAGCGCGTCGTCTACGGTGTCGATTGCGGCGTCGATCTCGACGGTGTCCTCGCCGGCGACCTCCGCGAGGTCGGCGAACAGTTTCCATTCCATACGGATCTGTCACTGCCGGCGGACTAAGAGGATTGCGCACCCGGCTGTTCGGGTTCCCCTTCCCCCCGGGCTCGTCGCTCTGCTCGCCTGAGGCTATCGGGCCGTCCGACGAGGTACAGTTCGTCGCCCGCCGCGAGCGCGTAGCTTCGGGGTGGGATCGCCTCGATCGGCCCGTCGCGAGGTCGAACGGCGGCGACTGTCGGGCCGAGGTCGCCGATCGGCGCACCGACGAGTTCGCTGTCGGCCGATACTGTTGCCACGGTCATCGTCTCGTCTGCGTTGCGCAACAGCGAGGCGAACTCCCGGTCCGCCTGGGGTTCCGCGGGGAGCGTGACCAGTCGATACCGGCGCGACTGGTCGATCTTTTCGGCGTCGGACTCGTCGACCGTGACTGTGGCGACGTCGCCGGCGGTCGCCCGGAGTTCGGCCGAAGCAACGCGTTTCGGTCCCTCTTCGTCGGTCCACAGCTGCACTATGTCGCCGGGGGTCGCGGCGTACGGCGGATCCCCCCGAACCGCGACCGCGACGGTGCCCGGCGCGAGGGTCGGCCCGACCCCTGCTGCATGGGAGCCGACACCGAGGTACTCGACGATTCCGTCCGCAGAGATGTCGAGGTCGACGTGACCGACGCCGAAATCCTCCTTGATTCGCACGGCGAGCCGCTCTCGCAGCTCTTCGACGGTGATCCGCCGCGGGAAAAGCAGCGTCTCCCCGCTCATTCGTTCCTTCGTTCCGGGGGCGACCGGGTCGTAGGCGTCGATGTCGTTGATGTCGTCTGCGGAGGGAAGCGTGACGGTCGTGACGCGCCCGGCGCTGCGGACCACTTCCGAGACTTCCCCCTGGAGCCGTCGGCCGCCCGCCATCGCGGCAGCGTTTCGACCCAGCCTGTCGCCGACCCGGAGCCCCACCGGAGAGACGGCAGTGGCGACGCCCAGCGCGACGAGGTTGAAAAACGCGGTCGCCGGATCGAACAGCCCGACCTGTTCCCCTGCGACGTACGATCCCAGGGAGGCGGTGTTGAGATACAGCGCGATCACCGACACGCCGAAGATGATGGCGATCCCCTCCGGCAGTTCGTCGTTGACGTACCACCGGTACGCCGCCGCTACGCACCCGGCGGCGACGCCGGCGAGGATCGCGTACGTGAGCAGGTTCAGGAGGGCGACGTTCGGCTCCGCGAAGGTCGCGGCCGGAAACGGGATCACCCTGCCACCACCTCGAAGCCAGTCAGTGCCTCGCGGGTGCCCACGACGAACAGGTCGTCGCCTGCAGAAAGTTCCGTCTCGCCCCGCGGGGTGATCTTCCAGCCGTCGTGTTTCGCAGCAAGGATGACGACGTCGTACGCCTCCCGAACGTTCACTTCGCCGATCGTGTTTCCGTCCAGCGGTCCCCCCGCCTTCACGGAGACTTTCCGGAAGCGCTTTCCGGCGCGACGGAGCAGCGAGGTGAGTTCGAACTCCCGTCGGATCCCCCGAGAGAGAACGATAACCTCCCCGCGTTCTGCCCGGAGGAGCGTTCCGGCGTCCGACCGGTCGACTGCCACCGTCACCCGTCCATCGCCGCCGTCGGTCCGGTCGATGGCCACTGTCGCCGGCGACGGCGTTTCCTCGGGTTCGCCGCCGTCGGTTTTCGCGTCCGGCTTGTTCTTTTCGGTCGACGTCCCCGACGACGCGCTCAACAGCGTCCCCTCGACGGTGAGATCGGGGGTAGTGATTCGGACGGATTCACCCGGAACGAGCCCGGTCGGGACCAGCGCAGGCACCGACACCGCCCGCTTTCCCGGGGGGATCCGTTTCGAGAGCCCCCCGACCGGCGGGGCTCCAGCGACCGTCGCCCGCGCCCGTTCGTCGATCGACACGGACGCACTCGCCAGGTCGAACTCGGTCCGGAGCTGGTCTTCGAACCGCGACTCCAGCTCCGAGACGGGGAGGTCAGCGGGGAACGTCCACTCGTTAGTTTTGATCTCCTCGCGGAGTTCAGGTGACAGCGGAGGGTACCCCTCGAGGTCCTCGACCTCGCCGACGACGGTGATCCGTACCCGTCCCCGCCCTCCGACCAGTTCGACGACGTCCGTCGAGAGGGTGCGTTCCCGCAACCCTTTGAGCGACATCCGTCTGGGAACGTTCGCGCCGAGTTTGTCCCCCTTCGCGTGGGCGTACAGCGCGAGCATCAACACGACGACGATCGCCGTCAGAATCGCGACGGCGTTTTCGTCGGTCCGGATCGTCTCGTCGTTCAACGCGAGCAGCCCCCCGTTTATCCCCGCGATTGCGAGCGCGAGGACGACCACACCGAACCCGGGGATGGTCACTCCGGTCACGTACCGGAAGACGAACCCCAGCGTGCCGGCGACGAGCGCCGGGATGATCCCCGTGAGGACGCCCAGATAGATCCCCAGGAGGATCTCGAACGGAAGCGATGGCATGGACGTATCCACAGCCCCCGCTTACAAACCGTTTCCGCTGCGATCCCGCCCCGGGACCTTCGTCAACAGCGCCGCAGTCTCGCGGATGTCGTGGGTGTCGACCAGCAACTCGGCCGCCTCTCGAACCGTGAAGTCGGGATCGACGTCGACGCCGTAACACGCTGCGTACACCGAAAGCCAGTCGTTCGTCGCCCGGTGAAGCAACTCCATCTCTTCGGTGGAAAACCGGACGCCCTTCTCGGCAGTCCGGGCTTCGACGTACAGCGCTACCACCGATCCCAGCCCGTCCCGCGCGGCCGCAGTCGCACAGTCCTCGGGGGTTCGACGGTCGCCTCCGGGGTCGTGTTCGTCGGTCCAGGACCTGTTTTCCCGTCGCTTCCGAGCCTCGGCTGCGAGCCGTCGTATCCGGGGTTCGAAGTCGGATGCCACGTTTTTACTCCCTCATTGGCCGCTTTTTACTCCCTCATTGGCCGCTTTTTACTCCCTCATTGGCCGCTTTTTACTCCCTCATTGGCCGCTTTTTACTCCCTCATTGGCCGCTTTTTATCCTTCGTCGAAGGCAACGCCCTTGCCGCCGCGTGGGTGCTCCCATTCGGTGTCGGCCACGATCGCGCAGGTGCCACACTCGACGCACGGCTGGGTGTCGAGGCTCACGACGCGCTGTTCGCCGCCGTTGGTTCCCACGCGCTCTTCGCGGTAACAGCCGCCGCCGAACTCTTTCGCGCTCACCGGACAGGCGGTCACCGCTGTGCCGCTCGCCTCGATCGAGTCGTCGATCAGTTCGATGTGCGGGTTGCCCACGTCGGTGTTGTACGTCAATTCGCCGATCCGTTCCTCGAGGCTCGGGGGTTCGACGTCGTTTTCCTCCACGACGGGTGCACCGAGCTCTTCGGCGATCACTGTCGGAAGCGTGACGTACGGCGTCTTCGTGTCCGGCACCATCGTGGCGAGGAACGCCGACGAGTAGAGCCGTTCCAGCCGGTCGCCGAGCGCTCGCACTCCAAGCCGACCTACAGGCGATCGCGTCACCGTATCGAGCACGTCGGCGAGGGCGTCGTGTTCGCCGACCTGCCGGACGAGTTCGTAGCGGCGGGGACGGAGCTTCCCCATCACGCCTTCGTCGTTCAACTTCCGCTCGTACAGCTCCCCAGAGAGGCCGGAATCCCCTCGGGAGCGCGCCTCGACGTACGCCTCGGCTGCGAGTGCCCCGGCCGTCACCGCGTGATTCATTCCTTTGATGATGGGTCCCTGTGCCTGCATCTGTCCGGCCGCGTCCCCCACGAGGACGAGCCGGTCTCGGTGGGGCGATCGGTGGGCGACCTTCTTCGAGTCGGGAACGAGCTTCGCGGAGTACTCCCGTTCGGTGTACTCGTCGGGGAGCCACTCGCCCAGCGCCGGATGGGTCAACAGCGCGTCCAGCAGTTCGTGGGGTTCGGCTCGCGTCTCGACGACGCTGTCGAGGTGAAACACCGTTCCGATGGACAGGGAGTCCCGGTTCGTGTAGACGAACCCGCCGCCGCGCGCGTCCCCGAAGAGATCCCCGGAAAACAGGTGAGCGGCCCCCTCGTCGGGCCCGACGTCGAAGCTGTCGTCGATTTCTTCGGGCGGGACGTCGACGACGGCCTTGACGCCCTGGAACCACTCTTCGGGCTCCTCCCAGTCCATGAGACCGGCATCACGGGCGAGTTCGGAGTTGACGCCGTCGGACGCGACGATCAGCTCGGCCTCGATCGGGTCGAGTTCGTCGCAGGTGACGCCGACGATTTCGCCGCCCTCCCGGAGCAGGCCGTTCACCCTGGCCTCGGTGAGCAGCCCCCCGCCGGTTTCGGCGGTCATCTCGTGGACGCGTTCGGCCAGCCAGGAGTCCATCCGTCGGCGGAGCACTGCGTCCGACCACGCAGTGTCGTGTTCGTGCAACCCCGTGACGTCGAAGGTCTTCACCTGCCGCCCCGCAACGTTGTGGAGGTAGTATTCGGTCACCGGACGTTCCGTCGCCGCCTCCCGGAAGCCGGGAAACAGGTCGTCGATCGTGTACGGGGACGACTCCTCGGCGTAGATGAGGCCGCCGGAGACGTTCTTCGAGCCCGCCTCGACGCCCCGTTCGAGCACCAGCGTCTCGACGCCGTTCCGGGCGAGCGTTGCCGCGGCCGCCGCCCCGCCCGGACCGCAGCCGACGACGACCGCCTCGAACGACTCGCGAGTCATTCGAGTTCACCCCCGTCGGCCGCGGCCTCGAGGTCGATTTCCCCGGCGGCGATCCCGTCGATCAACCGCGGCAACACTTCGAAGAGGTCGCCCTCGATGAAGTAGTCCGACCAGTCGTGGATCCGGGCGTCCGGGTCGGTGTTGATCGCCACGATCGTCCCCGACTCGTCGCAGCCGACCTTGTGCTGGACGGCGCCGGAGACGCCGGCGGCGACGTACAGGTCCGGTTCGATCTCCTGGCCGGTCTCGCCGATCTGACGCTCCTCTGCGGTGTACTGCTCGACGTGACCGTCGAAGTTGAACGAGCCGGTGACGATACCGCGGGTGACCCCCACGTCGGCGCTCTCGAACCTGTCTGCCAGTTCCAGCGCCAGTTCCATTCCGCGGGTGGGATCTGCGCTGATCCCCCGGCCCATGCACACGACGACGTCGTTACCCGTGAGGTCGATGCCGGCCTCCAGCCGGTCGAAGTCGGTCACTTTCGCCCGGAACCACTCGTCTTCGAGCTCGAGGTCGTGTTCGATGACCTCCCCGTCCCGGTCGGGATCCGAGTCCGGGAGGTCGAAGCTTCCCGGGATGACCGACGCACCCTGCGGATGAAAGTCGCGAGTCGGATTGTCCAGACAGAGGATCGTCGAGTACTCGAACCCGGAGAAGTCGGGCCGTTTCATGTGGAGGACGCGTTGGAACCTGCGGTTGTTTCCCGATCCTCCCGTTTTTACCGGGTTCGAGATGGTGACGTCGGTGATATACAGCCCCGAGCAGTCGCTCGCGAGGCCGGAGTCGAGTTCGCCCTGCACGAGCGCAGAGAGGTCCCGGCCGTTGTTCGTCGCCGGAAAGAGCGTGTATCTGGGCTCGTCGTAGTCGCGCCAGTCGGCAGGATCCGGATCGGTTCCGGGGGTTCGATCCTCGCCGACGCCTACCGGCGGGTCGGCTCCCCACCGGGCCATGTCACAGAAGATCTCCGTGTACGGTTTGTGCCGGAAGCGCTCGAGGCGGTCGTCCTCGTGGGAGACGACGACGTCGGCGCCGTGTTCGATGCACGTGTCGGCGTGTCGGGCGACGTCGTCGCCGATCAGCACTGCGACGACGCGCTCGTCGGCGTCGTACTCCCTGTTGTACTCGTCCATGAGCTGCCGCGCCTTCCCGAGCATCTCCAGGGAGACATCGATCAGCTCCCCCGCCTGAGTCTCGCAGTACACCCACATGTCCCGATAGACCCCGTTATCGAGGGCCTTGACGTACTGTTTGTCGGCAGTTGGGTGATCCAGCTCGGGGTGTTTCTCCTCGGGCGACAGCTGCTCCCGCTCGTCGGACTCCTCGCTTCCGGCGACCGAGTCGATCCGGTTTTCGACGAGTCGTTTGACGCTGTCCCGGTTGTCGCCGGCTTCCTCCCGCTCGATCAGTTCCCGGAGGCGTTCGACGTCGTCGATTTTTCGAACGGCGTTTCCCACGTCCGCCGCGGACATCTCCGCGAGATCGAGGCCGGCGTCCCCGTTCTCGTCTCCTGGCTCCTCCTCGTCGTCGCCCTCGAACTTCTCTATGCGGCTCTCTATCAGTGTCTTTGCCGCGGTTCGGTCCTTGCCCGCTTTCTCGGTGTCGAGGATTTCGCGGAGTTCCTCGACGTCGGCGACGTCGGCCAGTTCCGGCCCGAGTTCGGAGACGTCATACTCGCCGGGATCGAGTGTCATCGGTCAGTCACCCCCCGCGGCGAACGGCTGCATCTCCTCGAGAACCTGCCCCATGGCCTCGGAATCCTCCGGATCGACGTCTGTGGCCTCTCGCTCGGAGGGTGCCCGTGGGATCGGGTCCACGCTCTCGACGATCGTCGGCGACCCGTCGAGGCCGACGTAGTCGGGATCCAGGTTCAGCTCCTCGTGGTCCCACATCTCGAGGTGGTCCTCGTACTCCTCGGCTCGCTTCTGCGTCTCCTGCCGGAGGCGCTTGTGTTCGAGCCGGGTGCTCGCGGTCCGATAGGTGGGCTCGAACTCCGGATCCGCGACGACGACCGCCGGCATCGGCACCTCGACGGTTTCGATCTCCCCGACGTCGCCCTCGACGAGCCGTTTCGCGCGGAGCCGGCGATCTTCCTCGTCGACTTCGAGCGCGACGACGTGGGTGACGAGCGGCCAGTCGAGACACCAGCACGTCTGGGGGCCGGTGTGGCCGGTCTCGCCGTCGGCGGTTTTAAAGCCCGCGAACACCAGGTCGACGTCGCCGTGGTGCCGGATCGCCGTCGCCAGCGTGATCGCGGTCGCCCAGGTGTCCGCGGCCGCGAACTCGCGATCGGAGATCAGATACAGGTCGTCTGCGTACACGTCTCGCATTCCCTCCTGGAGAATTCCATCGTAGCCGGGAGGCCCCATGCTCAGTAGGCTCACCCGCCCGCCGTGTCGAACGCGAGTCTGTAACGCCGCCTCCAGGGCGTGCTTGTCGTTCGGGTTCATCACCGTCGGGGTCTTTCCCCGTTCCAGGTGGCCGTCCTCGTCGAAGGAGACCTCGCCTTCACGGAAGTCGGGAACGCCTTTCGTCAGTACAATCGTGTGCATAGATACCGAGCCTCAACACGTTCTTGGGTCGAAACGTCATAAACACTGTGTGGGGGACCTCCGTGAATGACTGTCGAGCAAGAGCTATACGATTGAAGAATCATTAAACCATTTGGTGGTACCAGCTCTGGGGATCCGTCACCTGGCACCGTCGTGGAACCGATTGGAGCACTCTTGACTGCTGTTTCTATACGGCATCCGTTCTCTGTATCTCATCAGGGGCCCTAGATCACGAGAAGAATCGAAGCCCTTATTTGATAAAATTGCAAATTGAACGTATGACTAATGCGACGGTGCGGCTCAAACGCTATCTCGAAGACGAGATCGGGGATTGTCAGCCAGCAGATGTCGACGAGCGAATTACCGAGCTCGACGCACTTGAGACGGTGCTTGACGACGACCGCATCGGCAAAGAGGTGGCCATCCTCGCGGCACTGGCGAACGAGACCCGGTTCAAGCTGGTTCGGCTGCTCGTGGCCGCCGACGGCGAACTGTGCGTCTGCGAACTGAACGCGATGGTGGACGCCAGCGAGAGCGCGATCAGCCACGCCCTCTCCCGGTTGAACGATACAGGACTCGTCACTCGTCGCAAGGACGGCCGATGGCGCAAATACCGGGCCACAAACGTCGCGGTGGCAGTGGTGACTCTGCTCGACGGAACCGCCACCGATGAGTGAGGTCGTCACCGATGAGTGAACTCGAACACGAACACGGGCCCGACTGTGGCTGTCCCGACTGCGGGAATCCCCGGTCGATGGATTTCCTCGACAAGTACCTGACAGTCTGGATTTTCCTGGCGATGGCGGCAGGCGTCGGGCTGGGATACGTTTCGCCGGGGGTTGTCGAACCAATTCAGCAGTACCATCTCGTCGAGATCGGCCTGATTCTGATGATGTATCCGCCGCTGGCGAAGGTCAACTACCGGCAGCTGCCGACAGTCTTCAGGCAGTGGCGGGTGCTCAGTCTGAGCCTGATCCAAAACTGGTTGATCGGCCCGACGCTGATGTTCGCGCTGGCGGTGATCTTCTTCAGCGGGATCGTGCCGTGGTTCCCCGCCCGCCCCGAGTACTTCCTCGGGTTGATCTTCATCGGGATGGCGCGGTGTATCGCAATGGTGCTGGTCTGGAACGACCTCGCGGAGGGGTCCAGCGAATACGCCGCGGGCCTGGTGGCGTTCAACAGCGTCTTCCAGATCCTCACGTACGGTGTGTACATCTGGTTTTTCGCGCTGTTCCTGCCGCCGATCCTCGGGCTCGACGCCATGGTCGCCGGAATCGCCGCCTTCGACATCACCGTCGAACAGGTGTTCTGGGCGATCGCCATCTTCCTCGGGATCCCCTTTGCGGGCGGCATCCTGACCCGTGTCGGCGGCGTTCGGGCGAAAGGCGAGGCGTGGTACGCCGAGCAACTCATTCCGAAGATCAGTCCCGTAACACTTCTTGCGCTGCTGTTTACGGTAATCGTGATGTTCGCCACTCAGGGCGACAACATCATCGCCCAGCCGACCGACGTCCTCTGGCTTGCCGTCCCGCTGACGATCTACTTCGTCGTGATGTTCCTGGTGAGCTTCGCGATGGGACGGGGCATCGGCGCCGACTACTCGACGACGACCGCGATCGGCTTTACGGCAGCGTCGAACAACTTCGAGCTGGCGATCGCCGTCGCCGTCGCCGTCTTCGGCGTCGGCTCCGGGGTCGCGTTCGCAACTGTCATCGGGCCGCTGATCGAAGTGCCTGTGCTGCTGGCGCTGGTCAACGTCGCAATCTACTTCCAGCAGAAGTTCGACTGGACTGGATACGAAACGGGACAGCTCGTGGGAACTGCACCCGCCGCTTCCGGTGGTTCAGTCGGCGACCCGGATGGAGCCGAGACGGACGGTCCGGAACCCGGTTCCCCCGACGGCAAGCCCTCGACGGAGCCGAGCGTGGACGACTGAGACGGAACCGACTCATACTGATATCACGGCACGTGGCGTTCTACAGGATCCAGAGTTCGACGAACGGTATCGATACTCCCGTGGCTGCCACACACTGCAGCTTCCAACTTGCAGCTCGGCTGGTCGCGGCGGTACATCTGGATTCGGTCACCGATGTCGTCGGATGACCCGAAGGTCGATGCTACCCTCAGGTTCGCCCGGCACGACCGGAGTCGACGTCGATCGCGTCTACCGGACAGACGTCCACACAGAGCATACAGTCGATACACTGGTCCTCGTTCGTCGGGTTCGCTTTGATCTCGCTTTCGGGGTGTCCGGGCGTGTCGACCCACTCGAAGACGTCGACCGGACAGTCCTCCAGACAGGCGCCGTCGGCGAGACAGATGTCGAAATCGACGGCGACGTGGGTGCCCCGGATACCCAGTTTCTCTGGCGGATCTATCTCCCCCCAGACGGCCACGCCGTGTTCTTCACCGGTCTGCTCGAGGTTCTGCTCGAAGTTCGAATCGATGGGCATGGGTCTACTCCCACACGGGGTTAAAACGAGTTAACTCTTGTCACGTCAGAAACCCGACCCCCAGTCAAAGCAGTCTCCGGTCACTGCAGGCGTTTCGTCGTTTCGACCAGGGGGTGACGGGCGTAGTCGACGACGTCAATGTCTTCGATCCGCTCGAGCCCCTCCTTACGGGCGGTCTTTGCCATCCCCAGTTCGATCTCCTCGTCGATCACGATGACGTACGCCTCCATCTCGTCGATGCCGAGTCGCCGTGCGGCCATCACGCGGTGGTGGCCGTCGGCGAGATACAGCGTTCCGGCGTTGTCGATCACCACGAGCGGTTCGGCAAGTCCTCGTTCGAGTTCGTACTTCCGTCCCTCGAGTTCGTCCCCGTACACTCGCCCCTGGGTAGGGATCAACTGATTCAGACTCACGGGTCGACGTTCCTCTCCGATTTCGATGTCGTGGATCTGTTCGAGCGTGCGCCGCAGTTTGCCGACCTTTCCCGGCGTCGCACGCTCGATCTGTGACCGGACCACGTCAGTGTTCGAGATAATGCCGACGAGATTGCCTGCGTCGTCGACGACTGGAAGCTTCTGGATCCCGGACCGGAGGATCACCCGTGCGGCGTCGGTGACGGCCATTTCCGGATGGGCGACGATGAGGTCTTCGTTCATCACTGTAAACACCGGCGCGTCCTGGTCGGCGAAAAGCAGGTCGCGCGCCGAAACGAACCCCTCGACGCTCCGACCGACACACACTGGAAAGCCGTTGTGGCCGTCGCTTTCCACGACGCGACGGGTGACCTCTTCGACGGTGTCTTCCGGAGCCACCGTCTGGACGTCGC
>NZ_JAVKGM010000003.1:0-203309 GCF_031432225.1 Halalkaliarchaeum sp. AArc-GB
AACCTCGCGTTCAGCGCGGGGATACAGCGCCCGTCTTCGTTTACAGGCTGTCGAGGAGAATGCCCCGGGGCTTGACCCCGAGGCGATTCACAATGTCGGTTCCGCCGGAGGAAGCACGACGGGCGGACTGGTACTTAAACCACTGTCATATTCAACCGAATCCCGAAATAAACAGAGCCTAATCCACGAACATAATGGACGACAGTGCTTCGGGAGAAACGCCCCACGTACCGAAAACGAGCGACTGTGACGGCGGGAACGGTGCCGACTGTGATGGTCGTGGCGGCTGTAAAACACAGCGCCGGAAAGTCCTTGCTGCCATCTCCGGCGCTGCGGCCGTCGGGACGGCCGGCTGCGTCGGGCTGTTCGAGGAACCCGAACATCTCCAGGAGCCCGAAGACCCGGCGGACGGCGAGGACGACGGCGAGGAGGACGACGGCGAGGAGGGCGACACCGGCGACGACGGTGAAGGTTACGACATCGAGTTCACCAACGAGGGCGAGACGATTCCGGTAGGCGAAGACGAGGAGCTGCTGTACGCCGGCCTGGATCAGGGCTGGGATCTCCCCTACCAGTGTGAGGTCGGCGTCTGCGGTCAGTGTACCGCGAAGGTCGACGGCGACGGGCACGAACTCGTCGAGATGACGTCCAACGACTACCTCGACGACGAGGAGATCGAGGAGGGCTACGTCCTCACCTGTACCGGCCAGCCCCGCGAGGAGTTCGCCATCGAGACGGGCGTCCACCCCGACGACGAGGACGACACCGAAGAGGAAGACGCTGTCGACGACGGAGAGCAGTACGACATCGAGTTCGTGAAGGAAGGCGAGACGATCCCGGTGAGCGAAGACGAGGAGCTGCTGTACGCCGGCCTGGATCAGGGCTGGGATCTTCCCTACCAGTGTGAAGTCGGCGTCTGTGGGCAGTGTACCGCGAAGGTCGACGGCGACGGGCACGAACTCGTCGAGATGACCGACAATCAGGTTCTCGACGACGACGAGATCGAGGAGGGCTACGTCCTCACCTGTACCGGCCAACCCCGCGAGGAGTTCGCCGTCGAGACGGACGAACATCCCTGATAGGGGTACGTCGCTCCGGCCGGTATAAGGGAGCGTCAATCGTCCAGTTACTGCTGCTCCAACCACACCACAACTTCGATTGCCACCTGATTTCTCGCCGCCTCGTTGTCGATCTTCGCCGTCCCGTCACCGCGCTGTGAACCATAGGCGCCGAACTGGGCGTGATTCATCCCGTCGATCTCGACGATCCGGGCCTCCGCCGGAAACAGCTCCCGGTTCCGGCGTTCGGCCTCCCGATCGAGAACCTCGTCTTCGGTTCCCAACACCGAAAGTGCCCGGAGGTCCGCGTCGGAACCGTCGCGATCGCAGTAGGACGCGAACAGGACGATCCCCTCGACCTCGTCCGGCTCCCCGACGGCGTACCGACAGGCCGCCACACCCCCCAGCGAGTGTCCGGCGACGTACCAGTCCCGGATCTCCGGCGCGGCGTCGCGGGCGGTCCCCGCGCGGTCGACGTCGAGGATCGGCAGGTTGTACGGCATCTTCGGGATCACGACTGCGACGTCGTCCCTGACGGCGATCTCGGCGGCGGTCGGGACGTAACTCTCCGGTGTGACCAATCCGCCCGGATACAGCACGATCCCGGTCGTGTTGGTTGAAACGGTTCCGGAGTGAACCAGGTGCCCGCCGACGGTATGGGCGACGGTCACGTTCGGATCGTCGTGAACAGCCGACAGCGCCACCCGGTCCGGGCCCTGGCCGAGTTCGAGGTACAGCCCCCCACCGGCCACCGCGAGAACGAGCACTCCCCCGACGAGCGCGATCGCAATGCTCCGACGCGTCCACGTCACGCGATCCAGTTCGTGGGGCGACAGCTTACCGTTTGTGCTGTTACCGAGTGTGACAGACCCACCACCGAATTCGGTGGTTTAAGTGGCGGGCCGAACCACCAGCAAGTATGCGATTCCGTCGGTTCCGAATCCCGCTTTTCCCGCGATGGGCTCGGCTGGCGCTTGTGGTTGCCGTAATGGGAACGATCCTGTACTTCTCCATCGTTCCGATGCCTGGCGGCGACGCCTTCAGAACCGGCCCGTTCGGGGTCCTCCCGTTCAGCAAGTGGATGCATCTCCTGGCGTACGGCGGGCTCGCGCTGGTGCTCGCGTACGCGCTGCAGGACTCCCCCCGCCCCGACTGGCAGATCCTGTCGGTCGTGTTCCTGATCACGGTGGGCTACGGGATCGGGATCGAACTCGTCCAGGCGACTGTTCCCGAGCGAACGTACAGCAGACTGGATATGGTTACCAACGCCGTCGGTCCAGCCGTCGCGGTCGGCCTGTGGCGTGTGGTCGTCCGGTACGTACGCTTTTACCGGATCCGGAAGCTCGAGGAGTTGCAACCCCCGGTGCAATAGCAACCGCACACGAGCGAAAGGGCCAACACCGTCCCGGCTGTTGGATCGACCGATGATCAGACAGGCTGTCGTTCCCGCGGCGGGGGACGGGACGCGGCTCCGTCCGCTCACTCGCGAGCGCCCGAAAGGGCTGCTCGCAGTCGACGGAACGCCGATTTTGACCCGGTGTTTCGACCAGTTGCTCGCGGCCGGGATAACAGAGGTCGTGGTCGTCGTCGGCTACCGGGCCAGCGACATCGTCGCCGAGTACGGCGACACGTATCGGGAGCTCGATCTCCAGTACGTCCACCAGCGGGACCGCCTCGGACTCGGTGACGCGGTGTCGCTTTCGGAACCGTTCGTGGACGGAGAGTTCTTGCTTGTAAACGGGGACAACGTGTTCGATCCGGCGTTCGATTTCGGTGACCTCCTCGACCGGCACGCCGAAAGCGACGCCGCAGTGACCGCACTCGCGGAACGACTGTCGCCCGAAGACGCGACCGAGACGGGGGTGTTCGAACCGGCCGGTGCCTTCGACGACGGTGCCGTCCGCGTCGAGGGCGTCGTAGAGAAGCCGGATGAGCCACCGTCGACGCTCGCCAGCGCGGGCTGTTACGTGCTCCCTGCGGAGATCTTTTCGGCGCTGTCGCTGCTCCGGCCGAGCGATCGCGGCGAGTACGAACTGTCCGACGCCGTCGACGTGCTCTGTGCGGCCGGCGCACGCGTGGAGGCGGTCGAACTCGCAGAGCTCGGCGGCTGGCGACAGAACGTCAACCGTCCGGCGGATCTCGATCGGGCGACCGAACGGGTCCGGGACCGATAGCCTGCTGGATGCCAGTCGGGCGAACGCAGGACGCCGTCAGTTCGTCTGGTCGCGCTCACTCACGACGATGTCGGTGTCGGCGGCGACGTGGACGGTCGCGTCGGTGGCCTCGGCGACGACTTCTCTCGCTTCGTCGGCGCGAGCTGCGGCGTCCGGATACAGGTGCGTCAAATACAGCCGATCGATGTCGGGATCCGCGGTCTCGAGCGCCTCGGAGAGCGCCTCCGGAGTCGGGTGGTTGTCCGGCTCACCACCCGACGGTCGAGCGCAGTCGTGGACGAGCACGTCGACCCCGTCGAAGAACCCGAGCAGGTTCGCGCTCGCCTCCGTGTCGCCGCTGAAGCCGAACCGGTTCTCGAACCGATACCCCACCCCCAGGCGGGAATGAACCGTCGGCACAACGGAGACGTCGATACCTCCCGCCCCCGGAACGGCGATTTCGCGCCGGTCCCCCGGCTCCTCACCGATCTCGAAGCAGGTCACGTCGACTCGGTCCGACTGCCCGTCGAGTTCGAACAGCGGAGCGACGTCGTCTGAGGTTCCCGGGGGGCCGACGATCGGCGTTATCGACTGATCGATCATCCATCGTGCTTTCACGATCCCCGGGAGATCCGAGACGTGATCGAGATGGGTGTGGGAAAGCAGGACGGCGTCGATTTCGGAGGGACCACGGCCGATCCCCGCGAGGCGGTGGAGGACGCCGCTCCCGCAGTCGACCAGCAGTGTCGATCCCTCCACGTCGACGAGCAGGCCGGTCTGGACGCGATCGCCGGTCGCGAGCGCGGCACCCGTCCCCAGAACCGTCACCCGCACACTGATCACCCGGCTTGTTCCCGGTCGTCGCCCGCATCCGCGGTCTCGGTCCGTTTCGACAGGTGTGTCGGTTCCCGCGATCCCGCCGACTCCTCCGGCTCCGATTCGGACGGCTCCGACTCGGGCGGCTCCGGCGGTTCGAACGCCGCCGCCAGCAGCCGAACGGGACGCGTCTCTTGCAGTTCACTCCAGGACCGCTCGTCGCGAGTCGCCAGCGCGCCGACGAGCAACAGCCCCACGAGGCCGACTCCGGCCGCCGTCGATGGCTCACCCGTGAGCAGCGTCACGATCAACCCGACCGCCGCGAGGACTGCGACGAACGCTCCACCGACCCGGAGAGGCGCCGCTGTGATGCGGTCGATCCCCGTCTTCAGGCCGGAGACGAATCGGGAACTGTCAGCCCACTCGGCACCACGTTCCAGGAGGAGATCGAGCAACCGGATGAACGGCCCGACCGTGTACGTCTCCCTGAGATCGATCACGACGACCTCCGGCTCCGGTTCTGCGGTGAGCCATCGGTAGAGCCACGAACCTTCGACGACGTCGGCGACCCGTTCGCCCGCGCTCGACGCGCGCCGACCGATGCCGACGACCGCAGACCGATCGGCCGTCCTCGAAAGCCACGAACGGACGCCGCGAAACCAGTCGGTCAGACTTTCGGAGCGCTCGTCGCCGGCGGGAGTTCCGTGATCAGTCATTCTCGGTTTCGTCTACGACGTGACACTGTCCCCGGCCAGTAAAGCGCTTTCCCTCCCAGCCGGGAGCGTGCCGACGGCTATATGGGTCCGGCGGTCGCTGGTCGGGAACGAGCATGCGACCGTACCCAAAGACGCCGGACATCGACGCCGTCGACGGGCTGTTCGAGGGGGGACACCTGTGGATCCGGGAGTGGATCGACGGCGCCCCGCTTCGGTTCCAGCTGCGACACTCCGGCGTCGTCAGGTTCGGGGACGGCAAACGGATTTTCGAGGACGACGACGTGCCGGGCGCGTATCGACACGCAGTGAGACACGTCCGGGAACGTCTCGACAGGGGGGCGCTGTCTGCGGCCGTCGACGACGTAGAGCGCGTGGTCCTGTTCGGCGTCGCGACCCACCGTCAGACCATCGAGTACGACTTCGATAGGCTGCCGTCCGTGCTGGGCGTCGAGGTGTGGTCGGCCGACGAGGGGCTCCTCCCGCCAGATGCCGCCGAACGAGTTTTCGAGCGCCTGGGGCTGGAGCCGGTCAACGCCGTCCGCAAGGAGCTCCCCCCGCGTGATTTCGATCCGTCACCCGACGGGATCCCGGACTCGAACTGGTACGACGGCCACGCAGCCGGGATCGAGATCCGGAACACCAGCGGTCCCCGGGGGAAGCTTCTCCATCCGGAGTTCGACAGCACGTCGGACTCGCCACCGGTGCCGATCACCGCACCCACTGGAGAGTTCGCCCGGGAGTACGCGACCGACACGAGACTCGACTGGATCGTGGGGCGGCTCGAAGCTCAGGGGACACCGGTGACAGTCGATTCCCTGTACGAACGACTGCTCGAGGACGCACTCAGGCGACATCACCGCCGGCTCCATCATCCCGAGTCGACAGTCGACCGTCGGGCCTTCCGGTCGGAGCTCGCCTCGATCGTCGGCGAGTATCTCGGCGAGTAGTCCTCCCAGAGGCTGTCGACCGTACAGAAGTTCAAAAGAACCCGGCGACGCCGACTGCCTCGGCGAGCGTGACCCCCGCCGCGAGGGACCCCAGCAGGTAGCCGCCGATGGCGCCGCCGTTCAAAAGCGGGAGGCCGGCGTGGGCCCGGCCGCGCATCACCCACCGGAGCAACACGAGCAGACCCAGGATCGTTCCAACCATCGCGCCGATCGCGGGAAGGTTCACCGCGATAATCGGGACCTCGTAGTTCGGGGCCGGCGAGAAGAACGCAGCGCTTGCGACCATGATCGCGGGCATCACCGCGTCGCCGAGCCCGATAAAGAACGCGTCCCGCTGTGGAGACTCGTCTTTCATCCCGTCGCTTCCCTCCGAATCCGACCCGTCGTCGCCGTTGCCTTCCGGGCCGGCGAAGTCGTCCTCCAGAAGCGAGTAGGAAAGCGAGAGCGGAACGACGAGGATCACCGGGATCCGAAGCTCCATGACCCCCTCCGCGAGCGAGAGCATGTGCTCGGTCCCGTAGACGCTGATCGCGTCGTACACCGCCAGCGCACTCAAAAGGAGGATACACGGGAGGAGTCCGAAACTGATCCCGAACAGCCCCGCTGCGCCGGCCCCCATCACGATTCCGGTAACGTCGATGACGTACCACTCCGGATGATACAGCAGTCCGAGAACGACCAGCACCGCCGGGATCAGCGCGAAGACTGGTGGGACCAGCACGCTGAAGACGTACCACGCGAGCATCCCGCCAGCGAACAGGACGAACCCGCGGACGACGCGGTCGAGGTTGTACTTGAACGCCGCGAGCATGAGGGCGGTCGCGACGAGGATGACGCCGAGATACAGGATACTGATAGCGGGGTCGTCGGGGTTTTCCACCGCCTGATAGCCGCTCTCGAAAAAGCCCGGAACGAGCGCCAGCGCACCGAGCTGGACGAGGAAGAAGATCGAGACGGCAAAGCCGACGGCAGGATACTCGCGGGGAACCATATTCTATCGCTCGGTGTCGAGACGTTTGTGGGTTTCCGTTCGCGTCCGTCGGAATCACGGATCACCGGACGTACAGCTTCTCGCCGACGAGATCGACCAGATCGGTCCGGTCGTCGGTCGCAACCGCGGCGTACGGTGCTGAAACCGGGCCGAACACGTCGACGACCCGCCCGACTCGGGAGAGCGACTCGTCGACGACCTCCGCACCGACCTCGGGCGGCTCGTCCGCGTCACACTGGATCACGGCCAGCCCCTGTGCAGTCCGTGAAACCGTGCCGAGCCGGCGCATCACTCCTCCCGAAGCAGGTTCAGGTACGCGGCCGTCGCCTGCACCAGATCGTTCTTCGAGGCGTCGGTCGCACCCTGGACCAGGACGCGACCCCGGGTACGGTACTCCCGGGAGTAGGCCTTGTCGCGTTCGATCACCGCGTCGTATCCGATCTGCTGTACCGCAGTGGCGATCTCGTCGACCGCCGGTTCCTCGAGGGCCTGTTCGACCGGGACGCGCCGTCCCTCGGATCGGGACAGCGCCGCGTCGAAGTACGCGGGCCACAGCACGTTCTCGACCATACGGACACGCCGACGGCCGGGCGTAATACCGTTTCGACTCGGGAGATCACTCCCGACCACCGCCGGTGGAGTCGTCACTCGCGCGCCAGGATGGGTCGTCACGCCTATACGCACGCCCCAGTAAAGACGAGTGAGCGATGAGTGACCGTCCCCAAGACGCAGACGGCAACACACTCGAGAGTGACGACGAACTCGACGGCGACGAATCCGAATGGCGGTTCGAGGTCGACGACGTCGGTCCCGACGGTGTCAAACGCGAAGGACGGTCGATCGAACCGGAGGGAATACACCTCGAGCACGCGCTGTTCGTCGTTCTCGGCGTCTTGATGGGGATCGGCGCGATCCTGGCGACGATCCTGTGATCACTCTTCGGTGTAGCCTTCCTGCCGCAGTATGACGACCATCGAAAGTCCGGACACCACAACCAGAATCAACGCCGGGATCGCGGCGTATCCGTGGAGGCCAGCCGACTCCGCCGCCCAGATCCGGGTCACCAGCGTTTCGAATCCAGTCGGACGCAACAGAAGCGTCGCCGGAAGCTCCTTCATGGTGGTGAGGAACACGAGCGCTGCGCCGGCGACGACCCCCGGCGCGATCAGCGGCAGCGTCACCTCCCGGAACGTGGCCGTCGACGACCGCCCGAGTGACCGAGACGCCTCGACCAGCTTCGGATCGACCTGCAGCATCGAGGTCCGGGTCGAACCCACGGACTGGGGGATGAACCGGACGACGTACGCGAACACTAAGATCGGGATCGACTGGTAGAGGAGCCCGCCGTAGTTCGCCCCGAAGAACACTAAGGCGAGTCCGATGACGATGCCGGGAACCGCGTAGCCGACGTAGGTCGCCCGTTCGAAGAGGAACCCGAGCCGCGAGTCGTACTGTGTCGCCAGATACGCAACCGGCAGCGCCGCGAGCCCCGCCACGACTGCCGCTGCAAGCGACACGGAAACGGAGTTGACGACGTATTCGAGCTGGAACTGGAAGCTCGCGGGAACGTCCGCCTGAGACGTCGCGAGCCACTGCAGGAACACGCCGACCGGGAGAACGATCGTGAAAAAGACGATCGCGGCACAGGCGGCCATGCCCACCCACTTCCATCGGCCCAGCGAGATCCGATGGGTTCCAGCGCGGGCGGTGTCACCGTGCATCGTCTCGTCGCCTCGGATCCGGGATTCGAGTGCGAGAATGAACACCGTCAACACCACGAGCTGCAGCGAGAGGAACGCCGCGTAATCGCCGCCGCCGAGCGACCGGTGTTCCAGGTAGATCTGCCGGGTGAACACCTCTGCCTGGAGAAACGCCGGCGTTCCGAAGTCGGAGACGGCGTACAGCGCGACCAGCAGCGCGCCGGCGACAACCGCGGGGCGGACGTGTGGAAACGTCACCCGTTTGAACGTCTCCCAGCGACCGTGGTTCAACATCCGTGCGGCCTCGACGAGCGACGTGTCGAACGTCTTCAGCGCTGCCCTAGTAGTCAGATACACGTACGGATACGTGTACAGCGTGATGATGAGGATCGCGCCGTGGAGACCGTAGATGGAGGGAACCGCCTCGACCCCGAACGGTTCGAGCAGGCTCTGGAGCTGTCCCCGCGGACTGAAAACCGCGATGAACGCGAACGCGCCGAGATAGCTGGGAACGGCAAGCGGAAGCGCGACGGCGATCGTCCAGAACCGCCGGAACGGGAGGTCGGTCCGAACGGTGAGATACGCCAACGGGACGCCGATTAACACCGACAGCCCTGTCACAACACCCATCAGGAGGAGACTGTTGAAAGCGATCTCGACCGTGCGGGCCCGAAAGACGATTCCCGCTGCACGGTCGAGGTTTACGCTGGCCGCGCGGAGCAGGATCCAGGAGACCGGAAGCAACATTGCGGCCGCGATCGCGCCACTGAGAAACGTAAGGCCCACCTGTCTGGCGTCAGGGCCGCCGTCCGTGGCTCCGGTCGTTCCGGATTCCGTTTCCGTTACACCCATGAGGTTATCTGTGGTTACTTCCGGACGTTTTTAGGGGTTCCTAACCGTGGTGACACTCTCTGGCGGGAGGCAAACGCCAATAGTCGACACCACGAAACGAGTCACCGCATCCCCACGTCCCGGAGCAGGTCGACCGCCGGCTCGATGTCCGCCAGTTCGTTGAGGTCGAACTCCGGCGGGTTGAGATCCTCGAGAGTCGGAAGGTCACCGACGTAGTCCACGCCGTCGATCACCGCGTACTCCTTGTTCGTGTCCACGAAGAACTCCTGCCCCTGGCGTCCCAGCAGATGCCGGATGAAGTCCTGGCCGAGCTCCCGTTCGTCGCTCGAATCGAGCACGGCTGCTCCCGAGACGTTGAACAGCGATCCGACGTCCCCCTCGGTGAAGGTGATACTCACTGGCGCGTCCGGCTGATCCGCGATCAACCGCCCGACGTAGTAGTGGTTCACGAGGCCGATCGACACCTCGCCGTCGGCCAGCGCGTTTGGTGTCGTGGATCCCCCCTCGTAATTATTGACGTCGGCCGCGAGCATGTCCTCGAGGAACTGTCGGGTCCTGTCGTCCCCGTTCTCGACCATCATCGCCCGAACGAAGCCGAGGAACGAGCCCGAATCGACCCGCCACCCCATCTCGCCGTGGAACCGGTCCGCTTCTGGATACGCAAACAGATCCGTCGGCAGATCCCCAGCGTCCCATGTGTCCGTGTTGTACGCGATACACCGCGTCCGACCCGAGACGCCCGTCCAGGTCCCCTCCGGGTCCCGCCAGCTCCCGGGGACCGTCTCCAGGATGTCGTCGGTGAGATCGACAGTCCGGCCGAGCGCTTTGAGTGCTCCGAGCGTCCCGGAATCCTGTGTGTAGAGGACGTCCGCGGGGCTGTTTTCTCCCTCCTCGTCGATTGCACGGAGATGGGTTTCGTTGTCCTCGTACCGGACGTTGATCGTGAGATCGTCGTAATAGGACTCAATTTCCGTCAGCACGGGTCCGATCTGTGCCTCGCGCCGACCGGAGTAGACGGTGAGTTCCCCGTGGAGGTCGGGCAGCTCTTCCCAGTCAGTTCCTTCAGGAGAGACGCCCGGCCCGTCGTAGTTTCGTTCGTAGGTCGCCTCCCCGTCTCCCCCGAGACAGCCGGCCAGGCCGATTCCGACCGCCGTCGCCCCCGCCGCGAGGAACTGCCGTCGACTCCCCCAGCCCGCAATCCTGGAGGAGAGATTCGATCGCCGTTCGTCGACGATATCGTCGGTTTCGGCGTCGGTACAGCCACTTTCACCAGCTTCACGCTGTCGCATACGTAGTTTTAGGCCGGCCTAAAACTAAAAGAGTTCCGCTCGTTCCCACGCGAGGGAAATCGTTTAGGTTTCCCTAAAAAGGCGTTGGCGGTTCTCATTCGTAGAGAACGATCCGCCCCGGAGACCCCTCACTCGACCCGTTCGGCGACGCCGACGAGGCTACTTCCAGCAGTGACAGTCGGCTCCCGGGTGACCGAATACAGGATTCCTTCCCGATCGGCCTTCACCGCTTGGAGTTCCTCGTATGTCGTCGGATGGTACAGTGTCCCCAGTCGGTCGCCCGGGGACACTTCCCGACCCAGCGTCGCCACGTCGGCGGGGCGGAACAGCCCCGAGTCCGTCGCCCGGATCCGCCCGAGATGGTTTCGTGCGACGGTGCCGTCCCACGGCTGCGGCTCCCCGGTGAGGATCCCGACCTCCCTGAGCACCTCGAGGATGCCGTCGACGCCGGCCTCGATTGCGGGTTCGACCAGTTGTCTGTTGTGGGCCAGTTCCGGCGTGATCGTCGGGATCCCCTCCCGGGTGGCGGCGACCCGGAACTTGCCCGCGAACGACCGCTGGTCCCACTCCGTGTCGGCGTCGTCGCCGGCCGGCTCCGCAAGCAGGAGGTCCGTTCCGAACGCCTCAGCGAGCCGCCGACACGACGGTTCCCCCTCGTAATACACCGTGTGGATCAGCGTGTCCGGGCTACCCGTATGAAGGTCGACGGCGTAGTCGGCCCGGCCGGCGTACTCCCACAGGCGATCGGCCATCCGTTCGTGAACGGTACCCTCCGGGTCGCCCGGCCACACACGGTTCATGTTGGAGTTGACCGGATCGATGGGTTCGGGCGTGACGTACGCGACCCGGTCGAAAGTGAGCGGATCCGCGATCGGGACGGCGACGACAGTCCCGTCGAGGTCTGCCTCGAGAAGCGTTCCGTGGAGCCGGCGCAGAACCTCGGTGCCGTTCACCTCGCGGCCGTGCTGGGCTGCCTGGACGTAGACGACGGGTTCGCCGTCGCCGTACGTGTGGATTGTCGTCGAAAGCGGCACGCCGGAGGGAAGCCGGGCGAGCGTCAGCGTCTCGGCGGTGTGCATATCTGCCGGTCGTCCCGACGGCTTTTGTACCCAGTGAACTTCGGTGGGGTCCGAACCGACGCGCCGTCGACCACGCTAGGAGGGTTCCGAGACGACCTCGAACGCGTCGAGGACCCGCTTTACCTGGGCTCCGTCCTCCAGAAACACGATCGTCCGAGGCGGATGGACCGCCTTCGGACGCACTCGCAGGCCCCGCTCGCGAGCCGTGCGGGCGACAGCGTCCGGGTTGACCCGGAACTCCACGTACGCACGGTCCGGCTGCACGGACACCTCAGCGACGGTTCGGCCGTCGGTCCGTTCGACGGCGTAGCCGAACGCACCGTCGACGGACGGCTCGACGTCGACCTCGGCGTCGACGACGGCCAGCTTACGGATCGGGCCTGTTCCCCCGGTGAGTTCCGAGGCGAGAAGCTCTGCGATCCGCGGGCCGTCGGAGAGCCGGTCGTCGACCATCAGCGCTCCTCCCCCACGAGGTCGCTTCGCGCGCGCTCGGCGATGCCGTCGAGTTGGATCCCGTGCTCGCGCGCAACGAGTATCGCAGCCGCCTCGTTCGCCACGCCGAGCCGTCGCTGTCGGTCGTTGATGGCGGCGACGGCGTCCCGTTTTTCGACTCCCGCGTCGACCAGGGACTCGAGCACCCGTTCGAACGTGGACTGCTCTCTGAGGATCGACTCGTCGGGGACGAACCCCTCCGGCACCTCGACGTCGGCTGGATCGAACCGGGCACGAAGCGCCCCTTCCTCCTCCGCGAGCAGACCGCGCCCCTGAGCGATATCGACGAGCCGCTTGGCCTGATCGGGCGAAAACCAGTCGCGATCCAGCGAGAGGGCGACGACGAACTCCCCCTCCCCCAGCCGATCGGTTCCCTCCTGACGGAACGGGACCGCGACTGCGATTTCGAGACTCATTGAACGATGGACCGATGTACGTGCAGGGTTATGATTGATACGGATCGACCGCGAGCGACGCGGGTATTGGGGCCTGAAAGTACGGTGTATGAATGCGGACGCCCCGAGATTGCCCGGCGTTCCGACCCGGGTAGTCCCGGTCGTCTCCTCCACCCCGCGACCCGACGAGCGACGGGCGTTCGACGGTGGGCTGCTCGCTTCCGCGCCTGACCCGCTGCCGCCGACCAACCGCGGCGGACCGCCCCTGCGGGCGGGCACCGCGGACCGCTGTCCCCGTCGGACGAGGCTTCCACGTCGACTTCCGGGGCCCGCGTCGGTCTGACCGGACGCCCCCGGATTTCGGCCCCCGCTAAAGACTCTCTCACGGGTTTCGAGCGGGGCCTAACCGCCCAGCCTAGTCCATACGGGAGTACACCGGAGTCACATAAGGGCCTTTCGTCTGGCGTCCGACCGATGGGCTGACTGACCTCGGCTGTGAGACGAAGCGGTTCCGGCTGTGCTTATAAATAGTCGCCGTTCGAACTACCGAACATGAGTTCGCTCCTGGATCGCGTCGTGATCCCGGTGGCCGGCCCCGAGGACGCGGCCAACACCTACGAGTCGTTCAGGCCGCGGGTCGTCGATCCGGACGGGACCGTCGACACCGACGTAGAAATCTACGTCGTCTACGTCGTCAAGAAAGCAGGCGGCGCGCCCGACAAAGCGAGCGTCGTACAGCGAGAAGAGCACGCAGAGGACGCGTTCGAGCGGTTCGAAATGCTCGCAGGAGAGGACGGACTCGAGATCGAATCGGAGATCCGCTACGGAACCGACGTCGCAGACGCGATCCTCGAGTACGCCGACGAACTCGACGCTTCCGCGATCGCGTTCACCTCCAGGGGGACCGGAACGTGGCTGAACCTGATAACCGGCGGCGTTCGAAGCTCCCTGCTTTTGAACGCCGACCGGCCGATCGTGGTGTTGCCGACCGACATGGAGGAGTAGTTCGACCGCGGTGTTGCCGGAGAAGTGAAGGCGGCGCCTACCGTCGGTTCGCATCGACAGTTACGTCGCCCTCATAAACGACGCCTCGCTCGGCGTCAAGTGTGAGAACCGCCCCGTCCGCGATTCGATCGGGGAGCGGCGCCCCCGACACCATCGGGATCCCCAGTTCCCTGGCGACGACGGCGGGATATCCCGTCATTCCCGGTCGAGCGTCGACGATCCCCGCGAGCTTCCGGACGTCGCCCTCGAACTCGCCGTCGAAATCCGCATCGAGCGCCAACAACGTTCCGTCCTCGACACCGGAGAGGTCGCCGCTTGCGGTCCGAATCACCGGCGCGGCGACCCGGCCGCCGACGATCCGCTTGCCCGTCGCGACGGCCTCGGCGGCGACGTGTACCTTCAGCATGTTCGTTGTGTTCGTTCCCTCCACTTCGGTCATCATTCCGGACAGGACGACGACGGTATCCCCGCTCTCGGCGGCGCCCGCGGACAGGGCTGCCTCGACCGCGTTGTCGAGGATCTCTTCGATCCCCTCGGCGTAGTCGGCGTACTTCGGCTGGACCCCCCACGAGAGCGCGAGTTGACGACGAACCCGGTCGTCGGGAGTGGTCGCCACGACCGGCACCCCGGGACGGAACTTGGCCGTCTTCCGTGCCGTGTATCCCGACTCCGAGACTGCAACGATTGCGGCGGCGCCGATGTCGCGGGCGAGATACCTGGCCGATCTGGAGAGCGCTTCCGTACGCGATTCCCGCTGTGCCGCCGGAACCCGCCTCTCGCGTGTCTCGGCGTACTCGTCGCTGGCTTCGACCTGGCGGACGATCCGGTCCATCGTCTTCACGACGTCGACCGGGTGGTCGCCGACCGCTGTTTCCCCCGACAGCATCACCGCATCGGTGCCGTCCAACACCGCGTTGGCCACGTCCGACGCCTCCGCGCGGGTGGGGCGGGGCGAATGGACCATCGAGTCGAGCATCTCGGTAGCGGTGATCACCGGCACCCCCCGTTCGATCGCGAGCCGGATCGTCCGCTTTTGGATCATCGGGACGTCCTCGAGGGGGCACTCCACACCGAGATCACCCCGGGCAACCATCACGCCGTCGGCGGCGTCGACGATCCTCGCGAGGTTGTCGACGGCGCCAGCCCGTTCGATTTTCGCGACGACCGGGATGTCGGCCCCGCAATCGTCTTCGAGGTAGTCGGAAACGGCGTAGACGTCCTCCGGGTCGCGCACGAACGACGCGGCGACGAAGTCGGCGTCCTTTCTGGCAGCGAGTCGAAGCTCCGCCTCGTCGTCTTCGGTGATCAGTTCGAGATCGAGATCGACGCCGGGCACGTTGACTCCCTTGCGACCACCCAGCTTCCCACCGGAGTCGATGTGCGCGAACACGTCCGACCCGTCGACTCTCTCGACTGTCGCTTCGATCTTTCCGTCGTCGAGCAACACGGTGTCTCCCGCTTTCGCCGCCGTGATCGACACCGACAGCCCGACCTCCTCCGGCGTGGCTGTCTCCCCTTCGAAAAACCGGACGGTCGACCCCGACTCGAGCTGGATCGGTTCCTCGAGCGGCGCCGTCCTGACCTCCGGTCCCTGGAGGTCGACCATGGTCGCCACCGGCTCCGCGGTGGCGTCGTCGACCTCCCGGATCCTGTCGATGACGTCGGCCCGGTGGTCTGTCGTCCCGTGGCTGGCGTTGAGCCGGGCGACCGACATCCCCGCCCGGACGAGCTCCCGGATCGTCCTCCGATCGTCGGAGGCCGGCCCGAGCGTACAGACGATCTTGGCGTTGCGCATGCTGTCCATTGGGACGCCGACGTTAAAATTGGGACGATGGGATTCGAACGCGAGTAAATCCCCTCGGAGCAGGGAGTGGAGACGACACGACAGTCGGGCGCTACGATCTCGGCCCGAGATAGCCCCACGCCTGCAGCCGATCCCCCTCGCCGTCCATCCAGCGCTCGCCGACGTCGTCCCGGTAGTAGAGGTTCGGGATCACGATGTCGTCGACGCGTCCGTAGCACTGCGTTCGGGCCTCCTGCATCGTCTCTCCTTTACCGGTGACGACAAGCGGCATCCCGCTTTCCCCCGCCGCCCGCCACTGTCCGTCCACCTTCTTGGTGTCCTCGAGATGAATTCCCTCTCGGCTGTCGGTTTCGAAGACGACTGCTGCGTTCCGGGAGTTCTCGTCGTAGGTCTTCTCGTCGTCGAACGGGAACGGCGGCAGGACTACCCGTATCGCCACCTGAAAGCCGCTGTGGACCTCCAGTTCGGGCTCGTTCCCGTGTGCGAGATTGTAGAAGAACTGGCCGGTGGATGACTCGATCGACTCCTCCTGGAGCGTGATCGTCGGATAGCCAAAGCGCGGCGTGAACTCCAGGGGATAGATCCCGGTCGCGTTGACGATGCAGTTGAGGTCGATGCTTCCGACGTAGCCCTCCTGTGCGAGCCAGCCTTCCAGTTTTTCGAACGTTTCAGCAAACAGTTGGTTCTGTCCAGACCAGAACATCGACGTCCCCATCTCGCCGGTCTGTGGGCCGATGTTCCCCGGGAAGAGCCGCTTGTGCTCGAAGTTGAAGTTCACCTCGTCGATGAACTCCTCCCCGTCGAAGAACCCACAGATGGCTATCTCGACGCCTTCGACCTTGCGCTGGAGCTGGAACCCTTTCATCCGGTGTCCCCACGCCTTCTTGTAGGCACGCAGGACGTCGATCACGTCACCGCCGTCGGGTTCGCGCCCGACGTACAGCAATCGTTTGACGTTCTGCACTTCCCCGAGCGGCTTGATGACGTAGGGGGCCGGGTTCTTCTGGACGTATTCGATTCCCTCCTCGAAGTCGTAGAACTCCCGATGGTCGATCGTGTTCACCCCGTGATCCTCGAGGATCTCCATCGCGTAGCCGCGGTCCTCCTCGAGGCGATCCGTGTTCGGGGTCCCGCCGACGACGGCGTGTCCGTCCTCGCGGAGTTCCTGTGCGAGTTGTCCGGTTCCCACCTCGGAGCCGACCCAGATGTCGTCGAAAACGATGACGTCGGCCCACTCGACGTCCGCGCGCCAATCGTCGGTTTTCGGAACGAACCCGTCGCCGATCTCTTTGTCGCTTTCGGCTTCAATGTAGTACTTGACGTCGTGCCCCTCCCGATGGATCTGCCAGGCGAGATCGGTGATCAGGGCGGCGTCCAGAGAACAGAACAGGAACCGCTTGGTGTCGGAGGCGTTCATGCCGCCCCCATCGGTGCGAGATGCTATATAAGTACGCTCGAGAGTGAGCCGCTGATTCGCCGCGTCGCGGGTACTCCAGAGGACGGCTGTCGTCTCCGACGTCGCCGCGCCCTTGTCACCGCTTTCGACGTCGCTGCTTCCGGCGTCCTCGCTTCAGCCGTCCAGTCTCTCGAGTTGCTCTCGAATCCGGTTTAGATCGCCGTCGACGAACCGAGCCGTCTCCCGGCCGAGCGTCCGGTAGAACTCGGTGGTGGCGTTCTCGGCGACATTGGTCGCGAACTCGCCGATCCAGTTCCCGAGGTGGCTCTCGAGGAACGACCGCTGTTTCTCCAGATAGGTGGCGGCCGTCTCGAGATCGTCGTTCCTGAGCGCCTCGGCCTCGTTTACGACGAGGTAGTAGAGGAACTCCAGCTCTGCCACGATGTGGTCGGCGGGCTCGTCGAGGCCGATATCCAGCCCTTCTTCCCGATATCTGCGCTCGACATCCAGGGTCGACTCGCCCATCGCCCTGCCGTGTTGCTCCATGTACACCGACCCGTACGGCGGCGCGAGCACCTCGAAGGGACCGACGAACAGCTTCGCGTAGTCGACCCGGAGATCGTCACGATCGGGGGGCGTTGTCCCGACCAGCTCCTCGAGGCGCGGGTGTATCGAGGCGTTCCGCGCGGCCGCCATCGTCTCTCGCCACTCCTCGTCCGGGAGGCGGTAACAGACCGAGAGGAACTTGTAGGCGTTCCCTCGGCGTTCCGCCTCGGCCAGCAGTTCGTCCCTGGATAGTTCGTTCATCGTTGGTGTTGAATTCGTTACTGCGGCTTCACGTTGACGCTGACACAGCCGTAGAACACCGAACTTCCGCTCAGACGGTCGTAGTCGGCCGGGATCAGGCGGTTGTTGTTGCCACCCTTGGCTTCCTCGCCGAACACCTCGGCGGCCCTGCGGCCGTACGCCCAGTGCCCCTGCCCGTACGTCTTGGCGACCGTGCCGGGCTGGACGCCTTCCCAGAGTTTGGCCGTACACTCGATTTCGCCGACGGGCGACTCGATCACGACCTCGTCGCCGTCGTCGATGCCGAGGTCGGCGGCGTCGTCCGGGTGGAGCTTGACGACGTCCTGCCCGGGTTCGTCGCCGGGATCGGCGTCGCCGAACTCCTGGTACCACTCTGTGTTCGCCGACCGTCCCTCCCTGTTGAGCCGGGACTTGTAGTCGACGAACTCGAAGTCGTAGTCGTCCTCGCCGTGGATGTACGGCTCCTCGTAGTGCGGGAGGAACGGGTGCGGCGCGTTATCGTCGCCTTCCCGTGCCAGATAGTTACACGTCTCGAGGATGTCGTCGACGTCCGTGTCGTAGCGGTCGGCGTGGCCCCCGAGAGCCTCTTTGAGCGTCTCACTGTAAAACTCGAAGGTGCCCGACACGGTGCCGAACTCCCCGCCCTCCGAGGGCCAGCGGTGTCTGTACTCCCACTCGTCGGAGTTCCAGATGCCGGCTTCCCGGAACTGTTCCCAGCCGTCGTAGTCGTCGCCGCCGGGATGACCGACTTCCGGGTCCCACATCGGCTGCATGCGGAGTTTGATCGCGTTCCGGGAAAACGCCTGGGCGCGGAGTTCGCGGTCGTCGTACTCGTCGCTCGGAGACAACCCGGTTTCGGGGTCCTCGTACTGCTCGCAGTAGTCGAGCATCTCGGTGAAGCCCCGCTCGGCCAGTTCGTCGGCGATCATGTAGACGATCTCAGTCTCGTCGCTTTTGACGTTCCAGAGACGGCCGTTCTCGAGGACCTCCTCCGGATCGTCGGGATCGTCACACAGCACCGGCTGGTGGAGGTTGATCGACCGACGACGGGCGGCCGTGCTGCGGAGCTGACCCCACCGCTCGAACTGGTGATGCGTCGCCGGCAGAACGATGTCGGCGAACCATGCCGTCTCGCTGGGGTTGGTCTCGACGGTGACGTGGAGGTACTCCTCGCCCTCGAGTTTCTCCAGCGCATCGATCCAGCGCTGGTTCTCGGGATTGGAGAAGGCGTAGTTGTTCCAGTAGGACAGCAGGAACTTGATCTCCATCGGGTCCTCCTCCAGCATCCCGTCGGCGGCGTTGTTGGTCACGACGCCGCCGCCGGACGACCCCTCCTTGAGCACGGGCTGGTCCTTGGCGCCGCGCTGGTCGATCTTGTCCCCGGTCACCTCGTCGCGGTGTTCCTCGATGTAGTCGAGCCCCTGCTGGGCGACCTCGTCGATGTAGTCGTCCGCGCCGGGGAGGCTCGCGGTACCGTCGGACGGTGAAAAGAGCGTTCCACCCTCGTTACCGACGGAGCCGACGAGGCCGTTGAGCGCGTGGACCGCCATGCTGGTGTAGCTGCCCCGAACCTGCATGACCGGGCCGCCACCCATCCACACGAGGGCGTTCGGTCCAGCTTCGCCGAAGTTGCGGGCGACGCGTTCGATCTGGTCGGCCGGCACGCCGGAGCGCTCCGCTGCCCACTCGGGCGTTTTGTCCTTCAGTTCCTCGTTCCACCAGTCGACGACGCCGGTGCTGTTTTCGGACTCGTCGAACTCCTCGGGGTCGACCTCCTCGCCCTCGACGAACAGGTTTTCGCCGTCCGCGAACTCGCCGACGAACTCGCGGCTCCACAGCCCCTCTGTGAGGATCACATGGGCCATCGCGACCGCGACCGCCCCGTCCTCGCCGGGTTCGACGGGGAGGAACTCGTCCGCCTTGGCGGCAGTCGCGCTCAGGCGCGGTTCGACGACCGCGAGATCCGCGTCGTCCAGCATGTCTCCCCACTCGCTGGAGTAGTAGGAGACCTGCCGGTTGGAACTGACCGGGTCCGCTCCCCACGCGATCACGTAGTCGGTGTTCTCGATGTCGTACTGGCGGTACGACCACTCGCCTTCGGTGTAGTACGGGCCAAACTTTTCGGCCTCCGCACAGATCGCGCTGTGGGAGATGTTGTTCGGGGTGCCGACGATCGCCGGGAAATGACTGTAGAGGATCGGCCGGAGGTACGTGTACCGGCCGCGGGTGACCATCGCCTTGTGGGTCTCCTCGTTCTCCCGGAGCATCATGATATGATCGGCGATCTCGGAGATCGCCTCATCCCACGTGATCGGCTCGAACTCCGGATCCTCGTCGGGGCCTTTGTTCGGGTTCGTCCGCCGCATCGGCTGGGTGACCCTGTCGGGATCGTACAGTTGCTGGATGCCCAGGTGCTTGCGGGGACAGTTGGAAACGCCGTGGATCTGGGAGTTCGAGTTCCCGCGGACCTTCAGGGCGCGCCCGCCCTCGACGAGGATCTCGGAGGCACACCACGAGGTACACCCCGCACACGTCGAGGCGCGCCACTCCCCAGTCTCTTCCGCGAGGGCGTCCCGGGGCGAAAACGCCGTGTCGACTCCGTCCTCGGCCTCGGCGAGCGCGGACAGTTGCGGGGTCGCTGCGGCCCCTGCAACGCCCACCGCCCCGAGTTTGAGGAACCCTCTCCGGTCGGTCGGCATGACGCCGTCTCTCTTACTGTGCTCGGCCGCGATGTCGTCGTTTGCTTTTGACATGAGTATCACCTCTCAGTCGAGTTCGGGAACCTCTCCCTTTCCGACGCCGAGCGGTTCCCCGGCGTCGCTGCCGTCGAACTCGCGGATGTACTGCACCTTTGGTTCGGTACCGAAGTCCTCGCCGTACCACTCGTCGACGAATCGACCGTCGTGTTCTTCGAGGACATGGCTCACCGAACTGTCCGGATCGTTCAGGTCGCCGAAGATCCGCGCGTCGCAGGGGCACGCCTCGACACACGCGGGGAGTTCGCCCTGCGTGACCCGGGAGACACAGAACTCACACTTCTCGGCGACCCCCGAGTCCATTGCACCGTCCGCGTCAGCGCGGTCGGCGTAGTGTCCCTCAAGGGAGTCACGCGAGGGGTTCTGATACGGGGGGACGTAATCGCCGACCTGCTCGGTGACTTCCCGAGGCGTCGCCGTCCCCGCCATGACGCGTTCGTCGCCGCGCCAGAAGTCGTACTGCTCCCCCTGGGAGAATTCGATCTTGTTGTACGGGCAGGCGCCGACACACTGCTGGCAGCCGATACACTCGTCGCGGTTCTGCATCGTGATCCCGCCGGGGCCCTTGTAGAGGGCGTCGCCGGCGACGGGACACACGTCGATACAGGGAGCGTCTTCACAGTGGTTACACAGTGTCGGAATAAACTCGTAGCTGGTGTCCGGGAACTCCCCGTCCGTTACCGTAATCCGGTCGGACCAGGCGAACCCCTCTTGGACGTTGTTCTCGTTCTTGCAGGCGATGTTACACGCCTGACAGCCGGAACACCGCTGGAGGTCGATCACCATCCCGAGTTCGACGTCCGGTTCCTCTTCGGGCGGTTCCGGCGTCGGCGTTTCCTCCTCTTCGGGCGTCGGTGTCGGCGTCTCCTCCGGTTCGGGCGTCGGCGTCGGTTCGGGTTCCTCCTCCTCGAAGAACCCGAGACAGCCCGCGCTGGCCGTCCCGACGGCGGCGCCGCCGATCGCGGCGAGGCGCCGTATCGTTCCACGGCTCTCTTCTCCGTCCGTTTCTCCGTTCGGTTTTGACTTGCTCATGATCTGTCGGTGGACTGGTTCGTTGGATCGCTGGTTCGCCCCTGTCGACGGGGCAGTCCGTCTCGGAAGGTAGTCGTCAGGCGTTTCTCGGAGTCCCTGTAGCGATTTTGTATAAGAACTGGGTTGGGGAGTGCATGTCTATTGAATATGAAGTATTTATTTAATTTAAATAATTCTGAATAATTATGGTAGCTCCTCCATAAGAAAGGAATATATACTAGTAGCTAGCTGCCAACTGCTCCCGAATAGCAGTCGTTATCGGCACGAATAGAGAGAATGTGCTAATAGGGAAAGATAATCGACGATTTTTCCCTTCACAATCAAACGTACAGTGTTACCGCCTCCGTGTCAAGTGGTTCCAGACGCGAAGCGTCTCGTCATCGGGAAATCGGACGAAAGCGACACGACCTCTGCGACGGTCGACCTCTGCCGCGGCACATCGACGACGTTGCTCAACTAGAGAGTTGGTCTGCAAGTGCCAGTACCAGCTTTCGTTCGACCGTTTTCAACCGTTTCGACGCTGCCGAATCCGACACGTCGAGTTCGGCGGCAACGTCGCCCAGCGACGCCGAACGAGGATCGTCGTAGTAGCCGAGGGCTGTCGCACTCAGGACCGCCTGTCGCTGCTTTTGGGTGAGGCCGTCGACCGTCACCGTCTGAACCTCCTGTGGATCAGTCGCCGAGATGTGAATCTGACTGCTGTCGACGCCTTCACTCTGCTCGAGGAGACAGTTCAGCAGTTCAGCGGTCGCTCCAGGATCGGATACCGTCACCGTAATCCTGGTTCGACTGTCGTCGGACTCCGGGCGGTCCCGTGAAGATTGCATTCCGTTACTGCTCCTGTCGAAGGCGCGATTCTACAGCCTCGATCGTCGCCGACAGTACCGCTGTCGCCCATCGGTAGAACGGCTCGTCGCACGTCTCCTCGACTCGGGCGTGAAACTCCGGGATCCAGTCGAAGTGATCGCGGTGGAACTGATCGTACGCCTCCAACTCGCCTGCTTCCAGCAGGAGACTCCCGTACTCCAACAGGAGTGCCACGTGGTCTGGAGGATATCGTTCGGGCACATCGGCGCCCACCTCGTCGAATCGGCGCCGCATGTCGGCTGCGGCAGGACCCGAGAGGATCTCGCGGTCCTGATCGTCCCACCACGGTTCGTAGACCGACTCCGCCGGGGGCGCCGACGGCCCCTCGTACCCCTCGAAGCTCCGGAGATACGCTTCCTGGAAGTCGCCGACGCTGTCGATGTCGCCGAGAGATGGGCGTTCCGGGTCGATTCCGAGCGGTTCGGCACGGGTCAGGAGCTGTTCGTGGAGGTCGCCTTCCTCGATTGCCTCCACGAGTTCCTCGTCGGGCGTCTGGAAACACGCCGACAGCAGCGCGTACAGCTCCGCAAGCGATCGTCGGTCGTCAGTACTGAGCATGTGTTCCCCCGGTGAGACGACCATCATGAGTCTGCGTCAGTCCTCCGATACAGCGGATTCGATGAGCGTATCAACGTCCGTCGTCCCTTTACGCATCGGTTCGACGATCACACGCTGGTTCTGTGCACCGTCCTCGTACCGCTGGACGGCCTCTGCGGAAGCGAGTTCGAGCATTTCGTCGACGGGACCAGCCTGGATCGCACCGCCGACGCAGTTGTCGACGCAGGACGGCTTCTTGCCGCCGTCCGATTCCTTCTGTTTCTCCGGCTGGCCGTAGGCGCTTCCGGGCCCCTCGCCGAGACAGAAGTTACACTTCGCCATTAGCTGTTCGTCCTCGGGGTAGGTGGGGGCGTCGTACGGACACGCCTCGCCGCACTGGAAGCAGAAGATACACTCGTCGCGTTCGTGAACCACGATACCGTCCTCCTCCCGCTTTTCGATGATGTCGACAGGGCACACGTCCACGCAGGGAGCGTCCGGACAGTGCATACAGGAGGTGGAGATCGGGATCTCCTCAAACTCGTTTCCGGATCCGCTTTCGACGTGTTCGACGCTCCGCCAGTCGTCTTTCGTCGCTTCCACGTTGTGGAACTGCTTGCAGGACACCGAGCAGGCGTGACAGCCGATGCACTTGTTGTAGTCGTAGTAGAATATCCAGTCTTCAGCCATAGTCAGTCACCCCCCGGTGCCACGTCGACAGCAATGTGTCTGTCCGGCTGTCCGGAGATCGGGTCCATCTGTTTTTCGTGGAGTTTCATCGTGTTCATTCCTTCCCTGTCGGGCTGTACCGACCCTTCGCCGAAGCCATACGTCGCGGTGACGAAGCCGGGTTTCGTGCGCTCGGAAACGTACGCCATGAGTTCGCCCTCGCCGGTCGCGGACTCGATGCGAACCATGTCGCCAGTTTCGATACCCCGTTCGTTCGCGTCCGACGGGTTGATGACGAGGTAGTTCCCGCGGTACTCTTCGTCGGCGAGTTTGTGCCGGAGTGCGTACCGTTCTAACATCTGTTCGCTGTGCTGGTCCCCACCTTGCGAGAAGAACACCGCGCGAGTGTCGAAGAACTCCAGGGGATACTCGTCGCTGGTTTCGTCTCCGTACGTTCCCGGGGGGATCCACTCGGGAGCGGTGTCCATCCCGGTCTCCTCGAAGGCGTCGACGAGGACGCCGATCTGATCGAGGTCGAAGCGGAACGCCGTCCCGTCACCGTTTCTCCACTGCTCGTAGTCATACTCGTCGACGAGTTCGTAGTTGTCGCCGCCCGACTCGAGTTCATCCAGCGTCAGATCGTGGATCGAGAGCTGGTCGTTGATGAACTCCCGCTCGCTGTCCCAGGGGAAGTACTCGCCCCAGCCCATCTCTTCTGCGATGCCGGCGAGGATGTCGAAGCCCGGTTTGGTGTTCCACTGGGGCTCGATTGCGGCCTTGGAACCGATGATCCAGCTGTTGTTGCTGTAGGCGCTCCACCCGCCGTTATCGACCGTGTCCATCTCGAGCTGTGTCGCCTCCGGAAGGACGATGTCCGCCCGTTTCGCGACGCCGCTCCAGAACGCGTCGACGGAGATCACGAGATCCATCTCTTCGAGCGCCTCGATCCACGCCTCCGCGTTTCCGTCCTTCAACGGTTGGTCGTAGTGACAGTAGATCCCGTTGATGTGCCCGTTCTCGACCATGTCGGGCACGAGGTTGTGAGCGATCGTTTCCGTGTGCCGAACTGCGTAGTCCTCGTACTCTTCGTGCTTTCTGAGGGCGGGCGTCTTGCCGGACGCGTTGTTCGGGAGCCCGACCTCCCGAATTTCGAAGGGGTTTCCGAGCGGTGCGGTCTGCCAGAGCCGGAGCCCGCCCGGCCTGTCGATGTTGCCCACGAGCCCGTTGAGGGCGGTGATGTTCTGGGTGCCTTTCCAGGCGTTGCCGTACTGGGCGGTGCCGGTCCAGATCGAAATTCCAGCGTTCGGTGCAGCCTCCGCGAAGCCGATCGCGACCTCGCGGATGTCCTCGGCGTCGATACCGGTGATCTCTTCGGCCCACTCGGGGGTTTTGTCCTCGACTGCCTCGCGGTACGCCTCGAAGCCGTACGTCCAGTTCTCGACGAACTCCTCGTCGTACAGGTCCTCTTCGATGATGACGTTCGCCATCGCCAACGCGAGCGCGCCGTCGGTCCGGGGCTCGATCTGGAGCCACTTGTCGGACTTCTGGACAGTCTCGGTGTGCTGTGGATCGATCGTCACGAGGGTGGCGTCGTTCTCCTCGAACGCCGTCATGACCCCTTTCGCCTCGAACTGGCCGGCAAACGTCTCGAGCATGTTCCGGCCCCAGGCGATGATGTACTCGGAGTTCTGGTAATCCGGGATCCGATTGTTCGATCCGACGCCCATTACGCCGCCGGCCTGGAACGTCGGACCCGCACAGACGTGGATTCCACGGCCGATACGCTCGGGAGTACCGTAGAGGTTCCGCCAGAACTGGTTGTGAACCGGGGTGGTCGTGAAGCTGGCTGCGTTGAGGAAGGTTTCCGCGCCGTACTCGGCGTCGAACTCCTGGAGACGCTGTGCCGTGTACTCGAAGGCTTCCTCCCAGCTCACCTCGCGGAGCTCACCGTTCTCGCGGATGTGGGGCTGCTTGATCCGGTCCGGATCGTGAACCTTCTCGATCTGGGTCTGTCCTTTCGGGCAGATCGTTCCCTCGGTTCCCTCGCCGGCGCTTCCGCGTGGGTTGCCGTCGACGCCGGTGATGTACGTTACTGCCTGTTCACCGTCGTCGCGGACCACCACTTCCTGGCCACACTGGTGGTGGCAGATCTCACAGATCCCGTACGCGAGCCGTTCTGTGGGCTCTTCGGGCGGTTCCTCGGTCGGTTCTTCTGTGGGCTCTTCGGGCGGTTCCTCGGTCGGAGTCGGCTCCTCCTCGGTCTCCTCGAAGAACCCGAGACAGCCGCTCACTGCGACCCCTGCGCCGGCGCCGCCGATCTGCACGAGTCTGCGGCGGGTCAAGTTGACCCGACCCTGCTCTTTCGCTTCGCGTGTTCCTTCGGATGACATCTGGATCCCTTACGGTTCGAACAACGGGACTACCCTGGTTAACCAGTTCTCTGGATTCGTTTAGCCTTTATAAACGGCGAGATATTGTGAAGCTATACCAATGAATTCCCGGTAGCCCACCCTTCCCGTCCGAGTCTGTCGATTTGCGGCCCTCACACGCGAGTGGTTCAAAAAGCACTTTATAATAAACTTCACCACCGAAGCCCCAGAACAGCTTAAAAAACCTAACCCAATCCAGAGATCAGTACATCCAGTCCATGGAGAAATAATTCGCTGTGGATGCCCATGGACGACAGAACTGACCGAGATCGGTCGATCAAGCGACGACAGTTCGTCAAGGCGACAGGCCTGGCTGGCATGGCTGCGATCGCCGGCTGTGCGGGGGAAGAGGAACCCCAGGACACGCCGACAGATGAACCGACCGAAGAACCCGCGGAGGAACCGACCGAGGAACCGGAGACGCCGGAGCCGACTGAGACGCAGACCGCGCTGATCGAGCCCGAAATGCTTGCGGCGTGGCAGGACGAGGGCCTGGTCAACGCCGCACGCGACGGCGAGGAGCGCGTGACGGTGCTTCGCGTCTTCGATACGGAAAATTACGAGGACGGACACGTCCCCGGCGCACTGCCGTGGGGGGCGCTCCACGGGAGTCGGACGGAGGCGCTTGCAGCTCTCGCCCCGACGGTTCCGGACGGCGAGGCGATGGACGAGATGCTCCAACAAACGGGCGTCGACGAGAACACCACCATCGTGTTGTCGGGCCCGAACCCGCTCCGTGCGGCTCGTGCGTACTTCACGCTGCGCTACTGGGGATTCCCCCGCGAGCGCATCAAAATCCTCAACGGCGGGTACACCGCCTACGACGAGGAGTTCGGCCTCGAAACCGGAGGAGAGCCGGACGTGACCGCGTCCGGGTTCAGCGTCCGCGATAACGGCGGGCTGAACGACGACAAGAGGGTCTCTCTGGGCGAGATGATCCAGACGGTCGACGCCGTCAACGACGGCGAGACCGGGATTTCGATCCTGGACAACCGTCCCCACCCGAGCGCCACCATTGCTAACGCGGTCGTCGACCCGCCGAGCAATTACCACGAGGGCCCCGAATATCACAGCGACGCTCCCTGGAAGAGTGCCGACGAGATCGAATCGTACGTCTTCGATCTGGACGGCGTCTCCGACGGCGACGAGATCGTCACCTACTGTGGCAGCGGCTACCGCGCGACGATGAGCTTCTTCGCGCTCGACGGCGTCCTGGGGTACGACGACGTTGCCGTCTACGACGGGTCGTTCTCCTTCCAGTGGCAGCACTACGACGGCGACGCCGACGTGGTGCCAAACGACGCCTGGCGGACCGACCTCGAGGGGCGGACTGACGGCGACACTGGGGAGAGCCAACTGGAGATCATCCCGTCGCTGAACGAAGCGTTCACCGACGTCTCTGATCCGGACGCCAACCAGATCGTACAGGAGGACCAAGCGTACATGGCCGGCGACGAGTACGAACCGGCCGTCCCGGAACCCGATCCCACCGAAACCGACAATGCGCTCATCGAGCCCGAAACGCTCAAAGAGTACCAGGCGCGTGGGATGGTCAACCGCGAAAACACCGACGGCCGCGAACGCGTCGTCGTCCTCCGGGCCTTCGGCATCGACGAGTACGAGGACGGGCACGTCCCCGGCGCCGTGCCGTGGGAGACGGTCCATCAGACCCGGTTCGAGGCGCTGTCGGAGCTCTCGCCGACCGTCCCGGACGGCGCGACAATGGACGAACTCCTGCAGCGTGCCGGCGTCTGTAACAAGACCACAATCGTGATCTCGGCTCCGGCACCCCTCCGGGCGGCGCGGGCGTACTTCACGCTGCGGTACTGGGGCTTCCCCCGCGATCGCGTCAAAGTTCTCAACGGCGGGTTCACCGCCTACGAGGAAGCGTACGGTCTCGCAGAGGGGGACGAACCGAACGTGGCCACCACGACGTTCAGCGTCCAGGACAACGACGATCTCAACGACGATCTCCGGTTGTCGCTCGGGGACACGATCCAGAAGGTCGACGCTGTCAACGACGGCGAGACGGGGATTTCGTTCCTGGACAACCGTCCCGATCCGGATGCCACGCTCGCCAATGCGGTCGTCGATCCGCCGAGCAACTACCACGAAGGGGCGGAGTACTTCAGCGACGCCCCCTGGAAGAGCGCTGACGAGATCGAATCGTACGTCTTCGATCTGGACGGTGTCTCCGACGGTGACGAGATCGTCACCTACTGTGGCAGCGGCTACCGCGCGACGATGAGCTTCTTCGCGCTCGACGGCGTCCTGGGGTACGACGACGTTGCCGTCTACGACGGGTCGTTCTCCCGTCAGTGGCAGCATTACGACGGCAACGCCGATGTCGTTCCCAACGACGCCTGGCGGGTCGACCTGGAGGGACGAACCGACGGCGACACCGGCGCCAGCAGCCTCGACATCGATCCGGATCTCAACGAGGAACTGACCGACGTCTCTGATCCGGACGCCAACCAGATCGAGCAGGAAGATCTGGCGTACATGGCCGGTGAAACCGCCGCCGACCCCGACGACCCCGGCGAAGACGACCAGGAGGATGACGACGGTGACGGCGACGACGGCGGTCTGGGCGGCGGCTGTCCCGCCATTCCGGCTGGCGCGCTGTAGGGCGTCATCGGACCGCCGTCCGCCGACGCCGCTGTATCCCAATCGTCACTGACACGACGCCAAACACCGCAAACAGGTGTCCAGCGAACCCGATCAGCAACACCGGATGGTCGAAGACGAACGGCACTAAAAACAGTTGTACACCCGCGAATCCGACGTTCAGTGCGTCGATCCGGACGTACTTCCGTGTTGTTTCTCGGTCGAATCCATACTGGAGCGCGCGCCACAGTCCGACCACCGTGGCCCACCAGCAGGTGCCGATCCGATACACCACGTCCCACGTGATCACCAGCATGAGGGCGACTGCGATCGCCGGCGGATCCGCCCCGAAGAGTGACTCCACCAGCGTCGGGCCCGTTCCCCGTGGATCGACGACGAACAGGTAGGTCACGAGCAAGACGAAGGCGAACACGCTCAACGCCATCTCGATGCTCGAACCGAAAAGGAGTCGCCGATACGGCTCGGGGGCGTCAAGGTTTCGGACCGCCCGGCTGAACCGAAGCATCAGCCAGCTGCCGACGCCTGCGACGGCGACGGCGATGGTTCCCGGGAGGACAGCGCCCCACAGCCCGTAAACGGCGGCAATCACTAACACGGCAGCTTCGAAGCCGACGAGCTGGATGGCGATCGCGGTCCGGTCGGAGACGCGTACGCCCGGTATCGTCCCCACGATGCTCTCGTAGACCCAGGTCTCCCCGTAGTTCGGATCGTTCATCTCGCCCGATTCCCCCGGTTCTCCCGGTTCCTCCGGTTCCCCCGGTTCCCCCAGTTCCATCGGATCATTGATCGCGCTGCACCGGTCGAGCACTCTCGACAATTCTCGCGTCTTCCGCCTCCTCGAGAGCCCGCCGCACGGCAGTTTCGTAGGGGGTGAGTTCGATCGGGACGAGCGACCGGATCCGATCGTCGGTCACGACCACGTCCGTCGTCATCCCGTCGATGAGGGGGTAGGCGACGCTCGCGGGGACGTCGGTCACAAGGTCCACCCAGTACGCGGAGAGTCGTGGGGTGAGAAACGGCACCGGCAGGACGAACGGTTCCCGCCCGGAGAGGAGTTTCCCCGTCTCGATCAGCATCTCGCGGTACGTGAGAACCTCGGGACCGCCGATCTCGAACGTGTCGCCGGCCGTTTCCGGTACGTCGAGTATGCCGACGAGATACTCGATCACGTCCGATATCGCGATCGGCTGCACGCGGGTCGAGACCCACCGCGGCGTGATCATCACCGGGAGCCGGGAGGCGAGCTGTCGGACCATCCGGAAGCTCGCGCTGCCGTCGCCGACGATGATCGCCGCACGGAGCACCGTCAGTTCGTACTCCCCCTCGGCAAGCACCCGCTCTACCTCGCGGCGGGACCGGAGATGTGCCGAGAGGTCGTCAGCGTCCACGCCAAGTCCGCTGAGGTAGACCACCCGCGCAATTCCCGCGGCGGAGGCGCCCCGTGCGAAGTTTTCCGCTGCCTGTCGGTCGCGTTCCTCGAACCCGCCGCCGGCGCCCATCCCGTGGATCAAGTAGTACGCGGCGTCCACGTCTGCGAGCGCCGGCTCGAAACTCCCCTGCTGGAGTACGTCACCCTGGAAGACGGTGACCCCATCCGGCGCATCGTAGCTGTCCCGGTCTCTGACCAGTACCGACACGTCGTGGTCGGCGGCCAAAAGCGCGGGGACGAGACGACCGCCGACGAACCCGGTCGCACCGGTGACGAGAACCTTCATACGGGTATCAGGTTTCCGAACGGCTTAGGCGCTGTGGCGACCAGAGGTCCAGCTCCCTGTCCAGAAACGAAACCACGACGACGTGGGGGAGTGTCAACACCGCAATGAAGACGAGATACACGCCGACTGCGTCGGGCATGGTGGTCGGCGTCTCGGGGACGGCGACCCAAACGGCACCGAGAATCACCAACGCTGCCGCCGTGAGCGGGGCCGCATCCCGCGTGAACCGCAGAAACGCCATCCCGGTCGATCGGGTCGAAAGCGCAGCAGCCGCCACGTCGTCGACGAGCATCGTCCGCAGGATGTGACGAAGCGAGTGCCACAACGGGAAGTACAGTCCGATCGCGAGTATCGGGGGCACCAGCCCGAAGTACGCGATCAGCGAAAGCGTCTCCCCGGCGTCGGTCAGCCACGGGCGAACGGCGTTCGTCCGAACCGCTCGTCGGTAGCCGATACCGAGCGTCGCGGCGGTCACAAGGCCGAAACCGAGGCCTACCACGAGACGCGCCTCGAGTGTGAACACCGCATCCAGCGCCCCGACTGCGCCGGGATCGAACGAACCGATCACCGTCGCCGCGACGAACCTGTACTGCTCCGGAAACGCGACGAGTGGAACCAGCATCGGCAGTCCGCCCCGGACGAGCGCCGTCGAGGCCCGGATCGTTCGGGTCGACAGGTGCGACGCACCCGTCAACTCGACGAGGGCGTACACGTCGCCCTGTCCCCAGTGTAGCAGTGTGACGACGATGAACAGAACGAACGCGACCGCTGGAGCCAGAACCCAGATCGCTGCGTAGCTTCCGCCGATCAGGAGGTACACCCCGCCGACGAACGCGAGCGAGCGACGGGTGACCGGCACATCCCGGGCGCGGGGCAACACGAGGTGATCGACTGCCCCGTGGGGAACCCCCAGCACGATCGCGCTGACGACGAGTGGAACGTACTGATACGCGAGTGGAATCGTCCCCCCGAATCCCCGCAGCGCGACTCCCAGAGAAACCGTCAGGATCCCGCCCGCGAGCGCGATGCGGGCCGCGACGGCTCTCTCACTGGTCGTCGGCTCTGTCATCGGACATCGACTCTCTCACTGGTCAGCCACTCTCTCACTGGTCATCCACTCTCTCACCGAGCATCGAAGGCGACGGGTGTCCGTTCGAGCGCCCCTGCGAGGGCTGGAACGTCGCTTGCACGATCCAGGAGCCACATGTACAGTACGATTCCTTGAACGACAAAGATGTTCGTCACGAGGAAAAACGTCGCCTCCTCGATCGGCAGGCCGAACAGTGTGTACCCGGTTGTGTACTCCTCGGAAATGACCCAGATCCCCATCCCGATCGCGATCCGGTCTACGATCCAGAGGTACACCGACGGAACCAGGATCGCGAGCGCCACCCGACGTCGGACCCGCCAGAGGTAGGTGAGACCGAACGCCCACTGGATCGCGAGGATCGGACCCGCCCACAGCAGTATCGCACCCATGTAGAACGTCGACGACGAGCCGAGCAGGAACCATCCCACCGCTCCGAGTCCGAGTCCGCCGACCGCACCGAGAAATCGATGGGAGGCGGGGATCCGAAGCGACAGGTCATGGCTCGTCGGGAAGAGAAACAGGAAAAACGCAGTCAGGATAGGCTGGAGCACGAAAAACAGGTACTCCCCGACGGGCGCGTGCCAGATCGTCGCGACCACGACCCCGTCCCCGTACCACCACACTCCGACGTCGATGAGGAGATTGTCCCATGGCGTCGTGTACACCACCGCCAAAACCAGGATGATCCCGAGCCCAGAAAGGGGCCGCCGACCCCACCAGGCGCCCGATCGACGATGGGCCAGCCATCCCAGAAGGAAGATCGGCGGTAAAATGAACAGCGCGTGGAACTCGAGATAGCTCAACGGTGGTGTCATTTCTCACCGTCGGACGTGTTCGAGTGGTTCCGGACCGTTCCGGCGAGCCGGAGCTCGGGTCGCCTCCCGACACGGGTCGCATGTGAAACGGCTGCCAAGAACGCTCTCATGCAATTACGTACGATCGTTCCGAGCAAAGAGATCAATCCTAACCTGTCTGGCTTCCGGAACGCATTCCACTCTTCCGCTATACCGGCCGCCGTTCATTCCTCGAAGAAGGCCCCAACGAGCTTCCGTTGTGCCAGCCGGAGATGCTGATGGAACGTCTGTCTCGAGATGTTCATCGAATCCGCGAGCTCCGTCCCGTCGACCGGTCGCGGCCACTCGAAGTAGCCGTTGAGATGGGCCGTCTTGAGCGCAGTGTACTGGCGCTCCGACAGCGTCGACTCCACGTCCGAGACGAACTCGTGGGCCGTCCGATCGCGTCGCTCCCGGTCGCGTTTCGACCGAAGTTCGACGGACTCGTACTCCGACTCGAGGAATTTCAAAAGGGCGTCGTGATCGTGTTCCGGCGGCGAGTGAACCACGAGTTTCGCCGAGTTCCGGTCCGCCGATATCGACTGAACGGTTGCCCCGTAGTCGGCGAGTTCGACGAACGGTGTCGTCCCCTCGAGCACGATCGCGAACGCGTATTCTTCCCCCCTGTCGGCAATCTTGCGGACGTCCTCGACGAACGGTAGGTCGGTGAGTACCTCCGGATCGATACCACCGCTGCCGGCCACGGTGAGATACAGGTGATACTCGTCCGCGGAAACGCCCTCTGTCAGCCCGACGTACTCGACGGGATCGTCGAGCATGTCCGCCACTGCCGACAGCGGAAACGACGGGTCCCTGATCTCGAAAACCAGTTCTGTCACTCGATCGACAGTGAGGATCCGCGTGGTCTCGATCGCGTTGAGGCCGCTGGCGACCATCCGACCGATCGACTCGAAGAGCACTTCCTCCCGACGGTCCAGCGAGTCGGCGTCCTCCGAGTAGACGGCCAACAGCCCGTAGGTGGTTTGGCCGTACACGAGCGGCACGACGACGATCCGCCGACAGCCGACCGGGTTCAGCCCGACCTCGGCAACGCTTCTCGGTTCGAGGCTCGAACCTTCGACGCGTCCGGATTCGATGGCGCGCCCTACTGCGTCCGGGAGCTCGTCGACGGCCCAGTCGACGTCGGCGTCCGATAGCAAGCCAGCGCTTTCGTGAAGCTGGATTCTCGTGTCCGGAGCGTTCGTCCCGGCGATCCACGCTGCGCCGTATCCGCGGGCGGAGACGACGGTCTCACAGATCCGTCGCTCGATCGCCCCTCGGTCGTTTTCCTCGACGAGCGCCCGTCCCACGTCGCTGAGAACGCCGTTGACACGCTCCAGCACCCGCTCGAGTGCGATGCGCTCCTCTCGCAACGCTTCGGCTCGCTTTTCGGCCGTTCGTTTGGCTCGTTCCCGTTCGCTGACGTCGCTTTGAAAGCCGACGTAGTGGACCAGTTCGCCGTCGTCGTCGTAGATCGGTGCGATCGTCACTTCGTTCCAGAACGGGGAGCCGTCCTTCCGGTAATTGCGGACCACGACCGTGACGGGTTCTTCACGTTCGATTGCCTGGCGCATCTCCGCGACTGTGGCGGGATCGGTGTCCGGTCCCTGCAGGAATCGGCAGTTCCGTCCCCTGACGTAGTCGGTCGGATAGCCGGTCACCCGTTCGAACGCCTCGTTTACGTACACGAGCGGTTCGTCGGGTAGCGACGGATCCGCGAGGGTAATCCCGATCGGCGCTTCGTCGATCGCGTGGACGATTTCGTCGGTGGAGGGCCCCTGTTTTGAGACGTCCTGTTTCGCCGGCGCGTGCGGCGACGATTCCGTCACTTCGGTGATTCCCGTATCGAGGCGGTCGAGTGCTCCTGTTTCGCTGCGAGAGACGAACCGTTCGGCACCACGGTCCAGCGCCTCCGTCCCGACGGCGTCGTCGTCGGCGTAGACGATAACCGGGAGCAGAGGGTCGAATTCCTCGATAGCCTCCAGAAGTTGCAGCCCGTCGTCCCCGGAGAGCCGGTTCGCCGTGACGACGCAGTCGTAATGGGTTGCCGCGAGCTCCCGTAGCGCTATCGTGGCGCTTTCGACGGTCGTCACTGACCGGTTTCGGTCCCGGAGGAATGCAGCCGTCTCGCTTGCTGGCTCGCCGACCGAGGCGAGAAGCACGCGTTTGGTTGGCACAGTTACCCTTCACCACTACCGAAAGTAAGCGTTCGGGTAGCCGAGAGGAACATCCAATAGGCGTCGACGAAACCGAGAGCCAGGCGACGACAGAAAGATGTGTCAGCAACACGTTCTGTCTAACGTGTCGATACTCGAACGGTTCTTCAGCTGGTATCGAAAGCAGACGCTCCCCGTCCAGTTTCTCTCGGCTATTCTGTTGTTTGCGACACTGTTCGTACTCGGCGTGCTGACTGCAGGAATCGTCCCGGGGATCGTCCTGGTCGTGGTGGTGATCGATCACCTGCTCCGGGGCACCTGACCTGTCTCCGGAAAAATCGCGGCGGCCGACGCGTTTCGACAGCGACCGCGGAAACTGCCGACCTCGACGGTCGAGTTGGGCTGTTCAGTCGTCAGCGGGCGCGGCTGCACTGCCTTCGGCCGACGAGGACTGCTCGGCAATAATCCCCTCGTTGCTCGCGATCCAGTTCAAAAGCAGGAACGCGAAGACGTACTTCGCGATGATGTCGAAGATGCTGTACCCCCACGAGGTGACAGCGACGCTCTCGATCAGTGCGAGGCCCTCGTTACCGACGGCCCACCAGATCGTGTAGCCGAACCACAGCACGACCGTAAGCACCTTCAACAGGTTGAATATCTCCGCGGTTCCCGCCGCCTGTGCGTCCTCCGGCCACTCGACCAGGAGGATGTACACGACCACGAGGAAGAACGTGACGCTGATGAAGTACCAGAACCACCGCATCGCGTAGCTGGAAGTGGTAAGCGCCGCGGCCAGCCCCGTGATCATGATCGAGACGTCGGCCACGATCGCGGTGAACAGCTTCGTGAAGTTCGTGTTCGCGAGCAGCCCCAACGCGAGCAGGATAAACGGCGTCGACAGCGCCCACGTGAGATACCGACCCCACATGCTGATCGCACCGTCCTGTATCGTCGTCCCGTCGGCGAGGACGAGTTCGCCACCGTGCAGCGCGTGTCCGGCCGGCATCTCGAGGACGCCCATCGTGAGCCCGGACGCGAGCCCGGTGTAACTCGAAATCGACACCAGCGGAACCATCAGGGTTGCAACCCAGATCAGTTGCGCCCGCGGGTTCTCGATGTTGCGCCCCATATAGACGAACAGCAGGATCGAAAGGCCCGCGAGCGCGATGTTGACCCACAGCGACGCATTCAACAGCGTCGCCTCCTGCAGGTGTTCGTACATCTGCCCCTGTGTCACGTCGACTGCAACCAGCGCGTCGATCGGTACGCCCCCTGCGATGGCGGCCAGTACTGCTGTCAGTAATTCTGTCATACTCCATACTGATACACGCTACCTGCCGGAGTAAAACTGATACCTGACTTGTAAGATACCGTCTGGCGAACGGGGTTACAAGATCGTTTCGTACTGCGGTTATGGAATAAGGTTCGCGAGGAAATTTCCGTTTGCGTCCGATCGAACTGCCTCCGTGACGTGCTTTCCGCTGAGGAGACACATCGGAACACCGATACCGGGATTGGTGTCGTCGCCCACGTAGTAGAGCCGATCGACGCCGGGTGCCCGGTGGCGGGGACGAAGCGGGCCAGTCTGTCGGAGCGTGTGCGCCAATCCGAGCGCCGTCCCCTCCGGTTTCCGGTACCGCTCGGCGAACTCCGAAACGCAGGCAGTCGATTCCGTTCGGATCCGACCGCGGAGCTCGACGCCCGTATCTTCGGCGATGGCGTCGAGAACGCTCTCCCGAAAGCCCTCCCGACGCGTCGGTGTGTCCTCGAGCCCCGGCGCGATCGGAACGAGGACGACGACGGTTTCACAGCCGTCGGGGGCGGCGTCGGGATCGGTCTGAGAGGGCACGTTCACGTACATGGCCGGATCCTCCGGCCAGCCGGGTTCCTCGAAAATCGTCTCGAAGTGGGGGTCCCAGTCTGTCGGTAACAAAAGCGTGTGATGTTTTAGCGGGTCGACGCCGCCCTCGACACCGAGGTACAACATGTACGCCGAGGGGGCGTACGTCCGCGAGTCCCAGTAGCCGTCGGACCGATCCGTCGATCCCGCCGGGAGGAGCTCCCGTTCGACGTGCACAATCGGCGCGTTGCAGACAACCCGATCGTACGTCTGCACCGTCCCGTCGGCCGTCGCGAGTTCAATGCCGCCGTGCTCCGGCGCGAGTCGAGTCACCTCAACTCCGGTGTGGACGGTCGCTCCCTGGTCGGTTGCGACGGATTCGACGGCGTCGACGACAGCCGTTATCCCGCCCTGCGGATAGTAGACGCCCAGCCCGTAATCGACGTGGCTCATGAGCGTGTACAGCGCCGGCGTGTTGTGGGGGGAGCCACCCAGAAAAACCAGGGTGTACTGGACGAGTTGTCTGAGACGCGGGTTCTCGAAGTACTCCGCGACGTGGTCGTCCATCGTCCCGAGAAACGAGATCCCCCTGGCCGAGCGGAACACGTCGAGTGAAATGTAGTCCCGGAACCGGGTCCTGTTGGCACGGACGAACCGGTTCATGCCCACGTCGTAGGCTTCTTCGGCCTGGTCGAGATAGCGTTCCAATGCCTCCCCTGCGCCGGATTCGTATGATTCGAACAGTTCTGCAGCGGCAGTAGGGTCCGCGGGAACGTCTGCCCGCTCGCCGTCCCGCCAGAACACCCGGTAGTTCGGATCGAGGCGGATCAGATCGTAGTAGTCCGATGGATCCGCCCCGAACGCCGCAAAGAAGTTCTCGAACACCTCCGGCATCAGATACCAGGATGGGCCGGTGTCGAACCGGAACCCGTCCCGTTCGAGGCGGCCGGCGACGCCCCCGACGTGTTCGTTCTTCTCGTAAACGGTAACGTCCGCCCCAGCAGCGCCGAGATACGCACCGGCGGAGAGCCCGCCGAATCCGGAACCGACGATCGCGATCGATTCCCCGCGGAGTACAGCGTCGTCCATACCCGGACGAACGGGCGCGACCACCGAGAACGGGCTCCGGTTTGTAGGGGGTTTTTATTTGACGTAGAACGGGAGCGACACAGACTCGGCCCGCCGCGCGATCTAACCAGTAAGGAGACGACGCTATCTCTCCGTCTACCTTCGCTGCATTCATGAGTGGAGTTCGTGCGAGACTGTCGATACGAGATCCTCCGAACTGCCCGGTCGAAGATGCACTCGAGAGCGGAACGAACGCGACTGCAGTCGAGTGGACGACCGGACGGGATCCCGTCACCGAACAGTTCCGGGCCCCGTCGGATCTGGATGTGGAGGCCGACTTCGAAGCCAACGGGGAAAGCGTCTACCGGGTCGAGCGGAAGAAAGCCACGGATTGTCCCTGTTCGGTGATCGAATCCTGTGGGCATCCAGTTTCGGACGTGGAGGTTCGGAGTGACCCGTCGGAACTCGTGGTGACCGTTCACCTCCCCTCCTCGGAACCGCTCGAGGAGATCATCAGCGCGATCGAGGCGACGGGATCGGAGACGGAGCTCCGCTACCTCGTTCGAACGAAATCGAAGGGCGGGGCGGACCCGATCGTCGTCGACAGGAAGCGACTCACGTCCCGGCAGCGGGAGGTGCTCCAAACGGCACTTCGGATGGGTTACTTCGAGTATCCCCGGGAGACGAACGCCGAGGGCGTCGCCGAGGAGATCGGGATCGCCCGATCGACGTTCGCAGAGCACCTTGCCGCCGCCCAGTCGACGCTGGTCGAAACCGTTCTCGGTGACGGGTGACCGACTGTCCATCGGTCGCCCGCCCGAGTTCTCAGGGAACGTACCAGATCCCGCGCTTCATGTCCAGCCACTCGCCGACGACGACGTGGGGTAACGCGATAACACAGACGAACACGGTGTAGAAGGCGACGATTCCGGGGAGCAACGCCGCACCTCCGAGGGGGTTCGGCGCGACGACGTACAGCCCCGCCGCAACCAGCGCGGTCGCGAGCGCGCCGACGACAAGAACCCCCCACGCGACGGGGATGGCGAGGCCGTCGTTCCGTCCCGGATTCCGGCGTTCGACGGCGACGCTCCGACCGGCTTGACGGAGCGAGTACCACAGCGGAAAGTACAGTCCGATCGCAACGACGACCGGGACGAACGCGAAATAGGCGACCAGAAGCAGCGTCTCCCCGGCGTCGACGAGCCACTCGCGTGAAACGCCACCGCGTGCGTACCCGAGGCCGAGATGAGCGACGACCGCGAGCCCGAAGCCGCCACCGAGAACGAGCCGAGAGCGTTCGAAGCCGCCCGCGACCGCCGCGAGGGCCCCGGGATCGAAGATGGCGACCATGTACTCCGAGAAGGTGTAGAACGTCTCCGGCCAGAACACGAGGGGGACAATCATCACGGCGCCGCCGCGAACGAACGCCGCCAGCCCGCGCTGGAACCGCGTGTCTAGGTGGCCCGTGCCGATCAGCCCCTCCATGACGTGGAGGTCGCCGTGACCGCCCTTGGCGACGGCCGTGGCGAACGCGAACGCCAGTGCCACCACTGGAGCGACCAGAAACAGCGCGACAAAGGCGACGACGAATCCCACGTACAACACGACGTAGCGGGCGCCGAACGGGGGCCCTCGATTGCGGAGGTTCGAAAAGTGTTCGTAGCCGCCGTGTGGGAGGTTCAACGCGACCATCCCGACGAGATAGACGAGCAACTGGGTCTGGAGTGTGATCCCGCGGCCGGCGACCGAAAGCAGCACGAATCCCACAGTCAGTGCGCCGATCGTCCCCCGGGAGAGCTGTAACGCGAGATGCTCCGGAGACGTCGATAGCCTCCCCGAAGCCGTCCAGTTGTCGGTCGCCATATCTGTAAATACGCAACGTAGCAGGTTGGAAGCCGTCCGACAAGCGACGGGACTTTTTGACCCGGTTACTCGTCGTCCGGTCGAGATCCCACCGTTTCGGCGGTTCCGTCGCCTCGTTCGGGATTCTCTCCGGTGTCTTGCTTCGTCGGTCGCGACAGATCGTCTCCAGAGTGCCACGCGGGTTGATCGGCGGTCTCCGGCTCGGCGTCCGAGACGTCGGGCTCCTCGGAGTCGGAGTCCCTGGAGTCAAAGTCGGAATCGGAGTCTGTGGCGGTATCGGTGTCGGTGTCAACTGTAAAGCGATCCGAAAACACAGCCGTGGAATGCTCCAGCGAGAGCGGCTCATCGAGGTCAACCGGCTCCGAAACAAAAACGTAGTGGGCGTCTTCTCCGAGAACGTAAAAGGCGTTCCGTGTGACGTCCTCGATCACCCGCTGATTGGAGTCGATCGCAACGTCCACCAGCCCGTCCAGCGATTCCAACTCGATCCGGGTCGACTCGATCGAATCGGCTGGAACTCGTCCGCGGCTGATCCACTCGTCGAACTCCGATCGCGTCCTGGCCCACTCGAACGCCCGTTCCTCCCGTTTCGAGGGTGCGATCTTCCCCCGATGCCGGGCGGTTCCGAGCCCGATCAACCCCAGAAGCGAGACTGCAACGAGGGCGAGAGAGCCGTAGGACCGCAACGGGCCGTACTCGGCAGGCACTTCGTGCGTAACCGTAGACTGGTGGAGTTCCGTTTCGGTTCCCGGATCCTCGACGGAATACGTCGAACCATCGGGGGAGATCTGTAACGCCTGCCGGTGGGCGCTTGTGACCTCCTCACCGTCGACTGTCCCCTGCACCTGCGTGTGCACGACGACGTCGACCTCCGTCGTTCCGATCGTCGTCCCCAGTTGCTCCTGGATGCTGTCCACCTGCGATTCGGCCTCGGAGACGTTGACCTGGAACTCCGCCGTGACGGGATCGCCGGGATCGACCCCCTCCCGTTCGACAGTGGTGATCGGCTCACTGCGTTCCCAGAAGATACCATCGTCGTCGCCTGCAACCGATCGATACCGGAGCTGGACATCCATCTCAACCTCGACGGAGCCGTCACCGCCGTTTCCCGAGTACTGGTACTCGTAGGTTCCATCCAGTTCCGGCGCGAGGGTCGTGTAGTACAGCGACCGATCCGTCAGTTCGGATCCGACCGGAAACACCGGGTTCGACTGCTGTACGGTTGCAGAGTGGCCGAACGCCGTCCGTTCGGACCAGTCCGTAACCGTCTCCTCATCGATTTCGACGCCTGGTTCGACGTGTGGTTCGTAGGCCAGATATCCACCCAGTGCGGCAGTGATGAGCAAGGCTGTGACGACCACGACGAACTGCCGGTCGAGCGCCCGGCGCAGCCTGAATTCCCAGACGTTCGGCGGGCGCTCCTCGCCCCCTTGTGGTCGGTCACTGTCTGCCATCGTGCTGTCCTCCGTTCGGTAAATTCATGTCGTGTTCCTCCGTTCTCTCCGTATTCTCTCTCGTGTTCTTCGTGTTCACTCGAGCAGGCGGGTGAGAACGCCCCCTCGACGGTTCCGGGATCGGGTCCGCAGCCGAAGCTCCCCGGGACCCACCAGCAGCAGTCCGGGGATCGCGATCGCTCCACCGATGACGGCGTTTACCGCGACGTACGGGAGCCACGGATGCACGGCATAGAGACCGTGAATCACTGGGGCAGGAAGCACTAGCAGATACCGATACTCCGTCACGGATCGCATGTAGTAGCCGGTTTCCGGTGGCGCGTGGAACGTTATCGTCGCGTTGACCGTCTCGTTTGCACTCATGTGGGAGACGTGTGGCTCCACCTCGACGCCCTCGCTCGCCGGCTCCATGTACGAGACCACCGGGAGCTGGCCGCCGTTGTGTCTCACGAACGTCATCTCGTCGGACTCGCCCATCGGAACGATCGTCGGATTGGCCGAGTCCCCTTCGGTGCTCACCATCCCGTAGGATTGGGTGCCCGCTGGCAGAACCATCGCGGCGGTCGCGGCGACCATGATGAGGACCGTAAAGACGATCACGAGCAGCCGCGGATCGAGCACGCCCGCCCGGGAGCGCGACCGGGAGCGGCTGTCTGCTCTGTCTCGCCTGCCCGATCTGTCCGTGGCCAGGCTAACGGCGTAGATCAGGACGCCGAAGCCGAACAGGAGATACGCCAGCTGTTGATCTCCGAGGCGAGGCGTGCCGAAGAACCCGGCCAGGAACCGTTCCCCCCGATCGAGTGCTGCCCCCACAGCCGTGACGCCGGTGCCGAGATGTGGGATGCGAACGACGTCCCCGTTGACCTGGAGCGCAACCGCCTTCACCTGTCCGTCGGTGACGGGCGGTTCACCCTCCCCTTGGTCGGTGAAGGGGTTGGCGTCGCCCTGGGTAATGTAGCCGCCGGACCGCTCGTCGATGACACGGTGGGTCGTCAGATCACCCCCGTGAACCTGTTCGGCTTCGAACGCGACGACGTCCCCCGTCGTGACCTCTCCCGCGATGGCGGAGGGGATCGCCACGAAGCCGTCGCCCGCCTCGAGCGTCGGCTCCATGCTGCCGGTTTCGACGTACGCGAGCAACACCGGCTGACCGAGGAAGTGGCCCGCGACAAGCGACACGACGAGCACCAACAGAACGACAGCGAGGGCATACTCCGCCAGCTTTCCGAGGCTCGTACCCATTTCCCCCCAACACCTGATCGCGACGTTCGTCGCTCTCTCCCTTAGGTAATCAGACGTTTCCGGAGCGAAACCACCGGTTAGATCCCCTCAGAGGAGGCCTGAAAGACCGATCTGTGGGGTATCACCCAAGTAACCTCTCTATACCTATGTGGCGAGCGAGGGAATCTCCCGTCCATGTCACTGTCGATCGCGGAAATGATCGGCCGGTTCCGTCGGCCGGAATACACGGGGGAGAACCGATGTATGCCGTGTACGGCACTCAACGCGGTGATCACGGGGGTCCTGGCCATCACGGTGGGCGTCGTCTCGACGGGCGCGGGGGCTGTCGTCCTTCTCGCTGGGGCCGCGGCGATCTACTTCCGTGGCTACCTGATTCCCGGGACACCGACGATCACACAGCGGTACTTCCCCACATGGGCGCTCCGGCTGTTCGGAAAGGAGCCGCTGGCGGAACCCAACGCACTCGACACCGACGGCGGCGTCACAGCCGGGACGAACGATCGCGGGGAAAACCCGCTCGCCGACTACGAGCACGTGGGGGAACTGCTCGCAGACGCCGGAATCGTCGAGGACTGTGCCGACGAAGACGACCTCTGTCTCACGCCGGCGTTCGAGGAGGCGTGGTGGGACCGGATCGAACGGTTCCGGGACGACGATGCGGCGATCGAGCGGCTCGCCGCCGTTCTGGACGTCGATCCCGAGGGGGTAGCAGTCGCCGGGACCGACCCGTTCGAGGTGGAGATCGACGGCGTGACAGCCGGTCGGTGGAGTTCTCGTGCGGCGTTTCTGGCGGACCTCGGAGCTGAACCCACTGTCGCCGAGTGGCTCCCGATCTGGGACGAGCTCGATCAGCGACAAAGCGGGGAACTGCTGGCCAGCCTTCGTGCGTTCCTCCAGCGGTGTCCGGACTGCGACGGGGAACTGACGTCGATCGAGGACGTCACCAAAACCTGCTGTTCGGGAGAGTACGTCAACGTCTCCCGGGACTGTACGGAGTGTGGCGCCTCGGTTTTCAACGGATCGTATCGGTGAGCAACGCCTTCGGATTCGACGAGGACAGATTCCTCAAAAAAACAACCCGCCAGACAGGAACGATCCGAAAACACATCACGACGAATGTCAGGTAAAAACTGCATATGAATCGCACGTGGTTACCGAGAATCTGGATGTTCGAGTCAAGCTATCGACAAGGAAAAAGCATAAGTCAGGCCATTGTGAAAGCAATATCAATAGTCAAATGAGTAAATCACCGGACATCGATGTTCACACTTCATCGTCGGGCAAACAAAACGGTGCCGGGAGAACCCACACGCTGAACGTTTCCGACGTTCCGGGCGAGTCAATCACCGTCGCGGTGGGACTTTTGATGGAGGAGGTAAGCGAACGCAGCACCTTCGAACAACGACCGCTGTCGGACACGATCGATCCGGAAGGGCTGGATCGGCTGTTCGAGCCGTCCGGCGGCGATCCATCCGACATCACGGTGGCGTTTACCCACGGGGACTACCGGATCCGGATCGAGGACGGCGAGCGGGTGGAACTCGTCGAACTCGTCTGAGACACGGGCATCGAGGAAACTGGCTGCCGACGCCGTCGACAGCGATTCGGCAAGCCTGTTCGCGTCTCCAGTGCCTTCCAGCAGTGATACGGGACGCGAGCGTTGCGCTTCTGACCGTTCAGCATCTGGACTCCGAATTCGGAGCCTCGTTTTCGCCAAAGAGCTGTCGGCACCACCCGAAAGCAGCCACCGGGATCGTCGTGAGGGAAGGAAAACCGGGAACGAGATAGCCCCGAAAGTAGACGACCAGCCCGAGAGAGACGAACACCGCCGCCCCGAAGAGCTCGCCTCGGGCCAACGCGACCGCGAGCCCAGAGATTGCGGCGACGTACAGGTTCAACAGGGTGCACGGGACACACCGACGGTCTCCCGTGTATTCGAAATGGCGAAACCGGTCCAGGAGATCACCCGGTGCTGGGTGCATGTTCGAAACGTACTCGTCCGTCAGGGAAAGGTAACCGCTGCGTACCGGGTGGGATCGAAAGTCCGACGACGACTCGGCGACAGAGGCTTATTAATCGTGGCACCCGTACGTGGAATCGAGGACGTCATAATGGAGCGCTTCTCGGAAGAGACGGTCGAGGAAGTGCTGCGGCGTGAGGACGACGGCGTGCTTACGTTCGCGGACGACGACGAGCCGTACGGTGTCCCGGTCTCGTACGGGTACGACGGCGATCGGTTCGTGTTCCAGCTCAGCAAGTCGAAACGAGGGCGGAAGGCCGACTTCATCGGCGAGAAGCCGTGGGTCTGTTTCGTCGTGTACGCAAAACATCCCAACAGGGTCGTCGAGAGCGTGATCGCCACAGGAGAACTGCGTCCGATCCCCGACGCCGACCAGCGGGAGGCGTTCGCGGTGGTGCGGGAGAACGCCGACTTCCCGCTGGACGGAGACATCTGGAGTGACTCGGACGGCAACGACGAAAACGAACTGTACGAACTCGTCCCCGAAACGCTCTCCGGACGGGCGTACGGCACCGGAAACCTGTAGACGACATCGGCCCCTCTTCTCGCCGACGCGAGCGGTCACGTCTTCGTTTGTCTATCGATTGGTTGCCGCCCGCCCACATAGTTCAAATTCAGTTTCACCGATACATTTTCAATGTAATAGGCCGTCCTATGAAGGGCAATGTCTAACGAGGAGTCGCCAGCGGAGTCCGACAGCCACCCGAACGTTCCCTCAGTCGACCAGTCCGATCGAATCATTCCCCGAAACCTCAGACAGTCAGGCGATCCGGGCATCGAGATGTTGATCTCGACGCGGGTTCGAAAGTCCCCGTTCTGGCATCTCTCCGTGGAGGAGGGCTGCTGGCGCGCGACCGTCTACAACCGCATGTATCATCCGCGCGGGATGCGCACCGAGGAGGAGGGCGGCGCGATGGCGGAGTACGACGCGCTAGTCAACCGTGTGACGCTGTGGAACGTCGCCGTCGAGCGCCAGATCCGGGTCACGGGGCCGGACGCCGAGGAGTTCGTCAACTACGTGATCACCCGCGACGCGACCGAGATCGAGCCGATGCACGGGAAGTACGTCATCCTCTGTAACGAGGACGGCGGCATCCTGAACGATCCGGTGTTGTTGCGACTCGACGAGGACGAGTTCTGGTTTTCGATCTCGGATTCGACGCTGATGCAGTGGCTCCAGGGCGTCAACGTCGGCGAAGGGTTCGACGTCGAAATCGACGAGATCGACGTCTCCCCGATGCAGATCCAGGGGCCGCTGTCGACCGACGTGATGGAGGACCTGTTCGGCGACGAGATCCACGACATCCCGTACTACGGCCTGATGGAAGGCGAAATAAACGGCTGCCCGGTGCTCGTGAGTCAGACGGGGTTCTCGGGCGAGAAAGGGTTCGAGATCTACGTCAGAGACTCGATGGAGAACGCCGAGGCGGTGTGGAACCCGGTGCTCGAGGCCGTAAAGTCCTACGACGGCGAGGTTATCGCGCCCGCCCACCACCGTCGGATCGCCGCGGGGATCCTCTCGTGGGGCCAGGACATGGACCACGAGACGTCGCCGTTCCAGGTCAACCTGGCGTACCAGGTGCCCGACGACAAGGAGGCCGACTACGTCGGCAAGGCGGAACTGGAGCGCCAGCGCGAACTGATCGAGGCCGGGAACCCGCCGTTCAACCACGAACTCGTGGGATTGAAGCTCGGCGGCGAGCCGATCCGGGATTACGCGCCGGACTTCTGGCTCGTGGCCGATCCCGACTCGGGCGAGGAGGTCGGCTACCTCACCTCGCCGTGGTGGTCGCCGGAGCTGGAGACCAACATCGCACTCGGGTTCGTGCCGGTCGACGGAACCGACCTCGGGACAGAGTACCTCGTGCATCTCCCCGACGAATACACCGAAGAGCCGGGCGAACCGGTCGAGGCGCGAGTCGCCCAGGTGCCGTTCAAGGAGTCGGTCCATCCGAGCGCCCGCGAGAAGGCGAAGATGGACGCCGAAGAAGAGGCAAGCGAGTAGCGTCTCCCGAGAGAAGGCCGGTCCGAGACTGTCCGATCGCACCGCGAACGTTTTTCAGGCAACGCATACCGATAAGGGGGCGGTTCGTAGTGCCAGTACGGATGGCGTACGAAACGAGCCAGCCGGAACCGTCCGCGGTCGACGTGCTGGTCGACAGCGAGTGGTTGCTCTGGCTCGTCGCCGTCGCGTTCTTCGGGATCGGCGATCTCGTGACGACCGCGATCGGACTGCAGCTCCAGTACGTGGTCGAGGTGGGTCCCGTGGTGGGTGAGGTAATCAAAATATACGGCGCCACGGCGATGGTGTGGTTGAAGGTGCTTGTTTTCGTTCTCTGTTACGGGCTGTGGCGCATCGTTCCGGAACCCCACAGGGTGGGAGTGCCGCTTGGGCTCGCCGTGCTCGGGGTGCTGGTGACGCTGTGGAACCTGGTGGTGTTAGGAATGGCAACCACTTAACTTATATCTGAGATGTAAGTGAATGCTGATCGGATCAGTTGATGGGGTAATCCAGTAGCCAGATCAGTTATTCAGGTCGGAATAAATCGGCCCCTCCACACACTGTTTCTCCATTCCCATTTTGTGATTTCAACCGAGCTAACCCAGTTCGGTTGTGATTTTCAGTACCGAGCAGACCAGATGAAACGGCGGAGAAAGACGTCAGATGTGGGCAGTATTCATAAACACTGCGGGTCCATAGTCACTTCAACTAGACGGGAGCCATCGTCGATGTCGACAAGTTCGACGTCGATTTCCGTGGCACCCGCGTCATTGCACGTCACTTCGATGGCATCGTCCTGTGAGAAACTCTCACCGGAGTCGAGTTCGATCGTGTCCGGCAGGTCGTTGTCAACCGTCGCGTTTCCGGCAACAACGTTGAACACAAACTCCCCTTCGATTTTTTCCTCGCCACGGTTTTCCAACTCGACATTGTAGCTCTCAGTCTCGCCAACTTGAATCCCATTGAGACCTGTAATCGAGAGCGCAACCTCTCGTTCCACGATTACATCCTCGCCACCTATTGCGGCTGCTTCATCCTCGTAGGTTCCCCCGTCATCGTGATCAAGCAGAACATCAAAGAAGTCAGGGAAGTTCAGAATGACTTCGTGGTAACAGCACCACCCGTCCATGCCGTCCTGCGTGAGGCCGAGATCGAGTCCGGCTTGTGTAATCTGAATCGAACTGAAACTGGTCGACTCAGCCTCGAAGTCACCGAACGGGTCAACGTAATTCCACGCTCGATTTAGACCGTTCTGCGTCTTGCCAAGTAAGGCTCCTCCCTGATTGACGAAATCGGCAATGTCGTCGCTTCGCTCGTCCAATGCTACATTCTCATCATCTGTGAGTCCCCCAGAGATCTGGTTGTCACTGCTTCCCACGCCGATCATCGCGTACTCCTCGAAGTCCTCGTCCTCGATATTCTCGGCGCCATTGACGAAGGTGACACTATCGAGTGAATCAACGTTGGCAACGATGTCGTCTTCCCAGTAAGATTGAGAACCGGAACCGGATATCCCAATGACGAGCAGTCTATCGTCGTGGTCTTTCGTAACATTGTCCATGAGCGCCTCAACCATATCGGAATGTTCTTCGGGGGTCCCATGCGAGGAGCTTCCAGCTCCCAGTTCCGAGTCGAGGCCCATCAGAACAACGGGACCACCGGCTTCGTCCGTATCGCCGACCTCGGTCCAACTTACCACCTGTGGGTCAGTCGGATCTTCGACGAAACAATCGCCATCGACGTCCGCGACCAAACTGATCTCGCCTGTAAACAGCGGATCGTCGTCGGTGGCGTCGACATCGAACGTTTCGGTCCGTAGGCCTATTCTCGCACATTCACCGAGTTCGAGCGGAACTTCCCGCCCCTCTTCGATGTCAACACGACCTTCCGTCGACGGGTCGTCGTCCTCGTCACCGTCGTAGTAGAAGTACAGCTCGGCCTCATCTCGCATTTCGAAGTCGTCGCTGAACTCCCAGGACACACAGGCGTCTTCCTTCCCCTGGTTGCAGATCTGGAACATCCCGTCGAACCAGGTCCGGGAGTCCGAGTTGACGCCCTCGCCGATGGGACCGTCGCCGCCGACTTCCTGTTGATCGCCCTCGCCGTCGATCTGAATGTAGAGATGGCCAAAATCGTCCAGGGCCACGTAATTCTGACTGTTCGGCGTGTCGAGGGGTTTCAACCCGAGATACGCGTCGGGATCCTCCGCGACTGCGATCGAGACCGAACGTTGCGATTCTACTCTGCTGAACGCGCCAGAACCGAGCAGTGCGCTCCCCCCAACCGCCACACCACTGATCCCGGTGAGAAATTTTCGTCGTTCCATAGCTGGTGCCGCACGGACCGATCGCCCGTCCGGTGCTGTACCATGATATTGAGGGAGTTTATGTATGGACACCCGGAAATCGTTCCACGAACCCAAGATAAATGCCAATCGAACCCTATATAGTATATTTTACCACATATATTTGATAATTAGTCTGTCTCTCACTCGCCGTCAATAGCTACCGGACGATCGTTCTCTATCTGCCGCATTACAGTATCTATCACAGTAATCGCGGCGAAGTAATCGACGGTTGTACGGTTTCAGTCGTCGAATACCGTCTTCCACGGTCTCTATACTAATGGCCGCCGGTCGTAATGTATTGAGATGTCATGCATACGAGTGTATTCAAAGAGGTGTCGGAGCGATGAAACGACGCCACTTCCTGGTCGGGGTCGGAAGCGCCTCGATCGGCGGGAGTGCCCTGGTCGGCAGTGGGGCGTATAGCCGGGTGGAGTCACAGCGAAACGCGATGATCCAGGTGGCCGAAGACGCCGACGCGTATCTCGGGCTCGAAGGGTGTCCCGATAGCGCGAATCAAAGTTATACCTCCGACGACGGAGCGGGCCACCTGACCGTCGACATGACGGACGACAACCCGACAAACGCAGGGGGACAGGGGATCAACTCGAACTCCCTGATCTGGTTCGATCGAGTGTTCCAGATCTGCAACAACGGGAAACAGCCGGTCTGTGTCTGGATCGGAGACGACGATGAGTGGCCCCGCGTCGACGACGACGACTTCGACGAAGATTACTCCGCGTACGACGGAGAGCGTCGCGTCGACTTCTATTACGAATCGGATCGGGACCGATCACTGATCGGTGAAGAAAACGGCGTCGTCCTCGACGTGGGTGCATGTGCCTGCGTCGGGATCAGTACGATCAGCAAAGGACTCACCGAGGGAGACACGTTGCTGGACGACCTCGACGACGGAATCGTCATCAACGCAGACGAAGGCGGGGAATGTCCGGGGCCCGAGATCCCGCCCGAGGAAAACGACATCCCCGAAGAGTTCGATGCGACGGCGATCAGCTTCATTGCCTTCTGTAGCAATGGAACTGCAAACACCGTGACGGACATCACCGTGACTCACGAAAACGACGATGGCGAACCGACAGGAGTGAGCTGGAGCACGGCACAGCCGGTTTACGAGGTCGTTCTCTTTGGCGGTGGAGAGTGGTATCTCTACACCTACGATGGGGGCGCGACTGGAGGCCAAGTCAAAATGGACGGGGGAGACGCAGATGACTTCGCAGAGCCCGACCCACCGGCCCGATTCAGGTTCGATTTGGACGGCGATGGAGACGCTCTACGATGTCAGTCATCGCCCTGTCTGGGTACGTCCGGCTTAAAGCTCGAGTACAACGGCGGGTTTGACGTTACGACTCCCGAGTACACTAATGAAGAGTGTCCGCCCGCTCCGGGAGGTTCCTCGTAGGGACAGAGACGTACCTGCCGGAGATACTACCTGCCGGAGATTTTGCCGGGACAGCCGACGCATCCATCACAGCACTCCGGTATCGAACCGTTTGTTGCCAGAGGTCGTGGAATAAGCGCTATTCGTCAGTCTCCTCGTCGGTTTCGTTGTCTCCGTCTTCCGCAGTCGAGCCGTCTTCTTCAGTCGAGCCGTCTACCTCGTCGTCAGTCGACCCGTCTTCCGTTCCATCGTCACACTCCGGAAAGTCACTACTCGTGTGCTCGAAGAGAACCACGTCACCGAGCGCTTGTAAACCCACTTCCTCGGGGCTATCCTCGAGTTCGAATTCGAAACTCGCAGTCTCTCCCTCGCCGATGGATTTCGTCTCGATCTGATCGTTCACGGAGACAGTGACGTCGAGAGTCGTCTTGTACCGGTTCGTGACCGTCGCCTCGAGCGTACAGTTTTCGGTGTCGAGGTGCGCCTCCGAGTCCACGTAGGACTGATCGTCGAGCTGGATCTCCACGACCCGATCGACGTCGCCCGTGGAGAAGCCCCCAGTCGCGGCGACCGCGATGGCCAGACCCACAGCGACGGCCGCGAAAACGATCAGCCCCTGACGGAGCGAGGCCATGTTAGATCACTGTCCCTCTTCGGTGACGGTCGCGTTTTCGAGTCTGTTCCCCCGTGCGTGATACGCATGCGACACGGCCGAAATCACGAACAGTAGGACGAACAAAAGCGAAAGCAACTGCCAGGAAAGGCCGCCGAACGGATAGATTCCGGCCCAGGTTACCGTCACGAGCGCGGCACAGACGCCCGCGAGCCCGAGATAGTACTCGTGCCAGGGGATGTCGTTTTTCGGAACGTACTCCAGATACATCTGGACCTCGTTTGCGGTGTCCGTAAGCTCGATTTCCCCCCGGAGTTGATCGTACTCGACGACCCCCATGTCGTCCATCTTCGGAAAATGAGACTGCCGGAGCGCGGTGTACACCGCCTTTCGCGTAGCCGAGTCGATCTCTTCCAGTGAAGCGCCGTTCTGCCGGGAGGTGACGTAATCGACCACCTCCCGGAGGGGGACCGGTTCCTCGTCTGCCTGTTCGAGATACTGTAACGCGAGTCGGCGTCGTTCGTTGCTCAGTACTTCGAAGATCTCCTCCCGCGAAATCGCCGGGTCTCGGTTTCGACTGGACGGTACGAGCGAATCGACGGTCGACGAGATGGTGTCATTGCTGATCCCCATTGTTTAACCCCCCGATGGCCGACACACCCATCGAGTCGGATAATACGATGGCATGTCCCCAGTTAGGTAATCACATCGTACGAGAGCGGGACCGATAGTGAATTAGGGCCTAAGATTTCGTAACAACATGTTACTCCAACAACACTCTGATGTTATATCTGATAACTATCATTATGTGAATGTCACTAACTCGTGGCTGTTTGATCCGAGTCGCTGTGTTATTTCGGCGAATTTGTCGATAGGTAGCCCTTAACGTTCATATTTTGATGACTGATTGGTGTGAATAACTGGTTTCTAAAGTGGGGAAAGCAAGTTCCTGGGTCGCTGAGACACAGAAGGAAACCGAACTTCGATCCCAGTTCGAAAACTACGCAGAGCGACTCGACAAGGTGTTCATTACCGCGTTCCAAGTCAGTTAAGAAACGCTTTACTGATTTATCGGGCAGTGAGAGCTTAAAACGGTTATTTATGTCATTACAATTCCCCGAGACGGCAGAGTGTATAGTACTCACTTTCCGAGTGAGATATCGATAATGAGTGAAAACGACCACAATCAGAACCGCGGATTCGGCGGAACGTCGATCGATCGAAGAAAAGTACTGAAGGGTCTCGGTGCCGCAGGCGCGCTCGGCGTCTTCGGGACGGGCTCGGCAGCAGCGAGAGGTCCAGGAGGTAACGGACCGCCGGGACAGTCCTGTGAGTGTCCGGACGGTGAATTCCTGGCGAAGTACGAATTCGACGACGACGAGTGTGAGTTCGTACGCGAAGACGGTGATGTTGTTGTCGACATCACGTACGATCCCGATAGCGACGAATTCAACAAAGACGGAGAGTATTGCGAACCGAACTACATCGAATTCGAGGCAGACGGCTACGTCATCCAGGGAGTCTGTGCGTTCGGTGGGCTAGATACGAGCGAGGATTATGACGAAGACGGCCTCACTTCGTTCGCGTCCGACCTCGAGAACCCCGGCGGACAGGAGGCGGCCATCAGCAACATCACGTTCTGCGGGGCCGAAATTACGGAAATAGCGGTCGAATTCCCGGATACCGTTTCGCTTTCCTACGAGGACCTCCCCCTCGATGGGAGCAACGACTACGATTACAACGACTGGGTCGTAGACGTCGATGCGACGTTCAGAGGCATCGAAGTCGACGGAGATGCCCTCATCTCCTCGATCGAGCTGGACTTGCTCCCGAAGGCACGGGGAGCAGGTGACACACACAGGTGGTCGGTCGTTCCCGGCGATGTATTGGGAGAGGGGACGTACAGCCTGACCTACGACGGGAACGGGGAGGGTGAGGAAGTGGACGCGGAGTTCGACGACGAAACGCAGATCCACGTCTTCAACACCGGAGATGTCTATCCGGACAGCGTCACGAATGCCCTCGAAGGAGACGACGACGGTACCTGCATCCCACCGGCGTACACGGCGACACTCGAATTCGAACTCGACGACCCGTGGGAGTTCGATCCCGACGAACCTCTCGCCGAATTCGGAGAACACGGCGTCGGACTGTTCTTCGATCCACGCCTCGAGAACTTAAACCCGGACCGCGACGTCGAGTTCGGCATCGGCGACGTGCGTCTGTTGGCGGTCCCGACGGACTGGATGTGGCCCTACGAGAAAGTCCACATTGCGACCGCTTACGACGGGGTAACTGTCGCGGATGAACCGCCGGGAGACGGCGATCAACCGATCTTCGAGGACGACGATTGGTACGAGAACCCGGTCTTCGGTGAAGTGTTCGAGTCCTGTAGAGAGTAACTCCAGGACACTTCTTTTCGTTTTTAGGTAAGAGAAGATAACGGAGCTCGGATCTCATCTGTCGCGTGTTTCGAGATCTCGTTTCGGAGAACGTCCACAGTACGTTCCCAGCTGTTGGCTCGTGCCCACTCGCGAGCGGTACTGGATAGTTCCCGTCGGAGGGCTTCATCTCCCAAAATCCTCCGAAGAGCTGTCGAAACCGCATCTACATTGTGATCGACACACAGGCCCGAATAGCCGTCTTCGATCGCGTCTCTCGCGCCGGTGGCAGTCGTGCCGATCGTCGGCGTCCCGTGGGCGTTCGCCTCCAGGTAGACCAATCCGAACCCTTCGAAGTCGTGATCGACGTACTCCGGCGTCATCAAATAGGCCGTTGCTGTTTCGTACCAGCGACGGAGTTCGGTTTGAGTAACGTATCCTTCGAAGTGAACGCGATCCTCGAGCCCCGAGTCGGAGACGTAGTCTCTCACCGTATCGAAATACGCTCTCTCTGTGTTGCCAACGAAGTGGTACTGGACGTCCGGAAACTCCTCTGCCACTTCGGCAAACGCTTTCAGGGAGAGCAGTTGCCCCTTGCGCTGCTTGAACGGTCCGACAGTCAGGAGTGCACGATGGTCGATCGGATACGGCTCGACGGAGTTACTCCATCGATCGAGATCGACGCCGTTTCTGGCGATCGTGACGTTGTCCAGCCCGGGCTGTGCTTCCTGTAACTGTTCTGCAGTGAAGCTGCTCACGGGAAACAGTTGTGCGGCGTTGCGATGTGCGTGCCCGGCGATCGGTCTCGAAAGCTTGCCATGAAGTGGGGCGACGGAGTAGGTTCCGTGGCAGACAACAAAGTACGGGATTGCGGAACCAAGGGTGGCCAGATAAGAGACGACGGAGTACGGGTAATCAACCAGAGACAGTAGCGCGTCGTAATCGCCCGTCCGCAGTACTGATCGGACGTGATTCGCAGTCTTCATCACTTCTTGCGGTTTTTGTATCATCCCGCCGGGATATCTCCGCGGGACAATCACGTCGAGATCCCAGTCCTGCCGGAGATGTCTGATGACTGCGTCGGAGTACCTCCCCCAGCCGGTGTCGGGTTCAGTCGTCGGCGTGAGTGCGAGGACTTTCATTTTACGATCGTTCCGGACAATTTCACGACTATTTGTAATTTCCTCTTGTTGTCTGGTAATGACAGCCCCCCAAAATCGGAGACTCCGAGGGTCGTGAATCGGTGTGTCGAGGCTACGCATCAGACTGATATCATCCACCTACACTTTAGTTACTCGGAGTAAAACGCCTATTGGTACCAATGAACACCCCCGGTGTTTTGTCCAGCGCCGATCGCACTGGTGCACGCTCTACAGAGTCCGAGAGAGTGCATATAGACGAGTCAGTCCTCGTTATCGCTTCGATCGGCGTCCTGAGCGTTCTGGTCCTTGGCAGAGATCCGTCCGTAATCTCGATTGCAGCCATCTCTGCGATTTCAACAGTCGCCGTGACACGGTTTGTAATAGAGCGTCGAAAGGTATCGGTACTCTACCTTGCTCCGGATGATTGTCCTGACAACCCAACGGAATCAGAAGACGCCGAGGACGTCAACTCCAATGATATCGACACCGGATCGAGTCCCGATAAGCGGTCGGAACCGGGGGCAAACGGGGGGCCTGAGGCCGAAGTGATCGACGGCCGAACGCTGGCCGAACTGCTGGAGGAGGCAGGTATCGTCACCGAAACCGAGGCGGGAGACGATCTTCGACTGACTGACCGCTTTGCGGACGTCTGGCATCGGCGGATCGAACGCGTTCGAACCGGCGACCGGGCAAGACAGCAGCTGGCGTTGGTACTCGAGGTCGATCCCGACGAACTGGTCACCGAAGAGACCGACGGGACGTTCATCGTACGACTGGGTGGAAACACGCTCGGAAAGTGGCCCTCCGAGGCGGCGTCTCTGGCGGACGTCGCGTTGCATCCCACGCTTGGTGAGTGGTTGCCGGTGTGGGATGATCTAGACGGGGGATCACGGGACGAACTACTCGGTCGGTTGCGGGCGTTCCTGGAGACGTGCCCGACGTGTGGAGGCGAACTGCAGGCCGTCAAAAAACCGGAAGCCGGAAATGAGAGAATCGAGATTTCGTTGATGTGTGAGGAATGTGGGGCAGTGACGTTTCGGGGCGCGTACTGAACACCGTCGATCGCATACCGAACTCGAATTCAGCTGTACAGTGACGGCAGAATGAACTGTCGAGATCGGTTTACTGTAACTTCTTTTCGGTAATCGCTGCTTGTTGGACGGTAATCAGTAGTTGTTCGTCCCCGTGGATCGATTACTATCGTCTGAACACGGAGTGTAACGGAGAATAGAGGCATTGCTTTCGGGGAGTTTCACGCGAAATAGAGCTTGCAGTGTATACCAAAGGGGGTATGGAGTATGTGCTTTCACTGAGGCGCGCACCCCCCGGACGTCGGGTCGGTGCCGCCGGAAACCAACGGAGAGAACGACCATGCAACGACGCAAGTTCCTGTACGGAGTAGGGGCATCGGCAATCGGAGGCAGCGCGCTCGTCGGTTCGGGTGCGTTCAGTAGAGTGGAATCGCAAAGAGATGTGAGCATCCAAGTGGCCCAGGACCCGGACGCGTACCTGGGTCTGGTCCCGATGGACACGCCCAACAGCGACAATTACGTTGGGCTGGACGAATATGGGCATCTTGAGATCGATATCGCAGATCAGCCCGAGGGTGAAGGTGTCAACTCAAACTCGACTACTTGGTTCGACGGGCTATTCAAGATTGTCAACCAGGGCAAAGACGAGATTACGAACCTCTGTTTCGGGATGCAGCAAGAGGATTTCGAGGCACTCGACAATGTTAATGTCTGGGTTTACACGTACGATTGTGATGACGAAGATAGGAACCTAGGTGGTGATGATGAGGAGTATGTTGAGCACAAGTTCCATGTCGTCGGAGGCGGGGGGCACGGCAGAGCTTGCCACGATGACTGGCCCGACTTGTACCCGGGTGCGACGGACGACTGGTCGCTGGAAGTCGGTGAGGAACTATGCGTCGGACTGAAAGTGGAAACGAAGGATGTCAACGCGTATGGTGATGATGACGAGTCGCCCAGCACCCTCGTGGACGGAACACTTACCATCGAGGTCGACGCGCCGGGCGCTGGGGAACCCGGAGAGTGATCGCCTGGTGATCAAATAGGTGTCATAATATGGATAGACGAAGATTCCTGGTCGGGCTTGGCTCGGCCTCGGTCGGCGGGAGTGCGCTGCTCGGTAGCGGTGCGTTCTCGCGAGTTGAAGCGCAACGTAGCGTGACTATACAGGTCGCAGAGGATCCCGACGCGTACCTCGGGATGGACAAGTGTAGCATCGGCGGATCGGAGACGCCCAACTCGAGTTATGCCCATCTCGACGGTAACGGACATCTCGAGATCCTGATGAACCCGGATAATCCGACAATCGGAGAAACCGATCTCGGAGAGGGCATTAACTCTGACTCGCGAATGTGGGCCGACAACGTCTTCCAGCTCTGCAACCAGGGCAAGGAAAACGCCTGCATCTGGATCGAAGACTACGACGATGAGTTGTCGGACCCTCCTGAACCCTATGAGGATGAACGACGAGTCGACTTCTATCTCGGAGACAATCGCGACCGATCGATCGTCGGTGAGGACAACGCGATCGGCCTTCCGCTGGGCGAATGTGTCTGTATCGGGCTCAAAACGAACTCGAAAGGTCTCAGCGAAGGAGACGAACTCCTCGAGGAACTCGACAACGAGATCCGGATCGTCGCCGACGTCGACGGCGACTGTACCTTCGACCCTGAAGAAATCACCGAGACCGGACGGATCAGCCTCGCCTACGAGGACCTGCCGAAAGACGAATCAGACTGGGACTACAACGACTGGGTCGTCGACATTGATGGCACTTTCACACGTCGGATCGAAGACGGTGAGGACTACGTCACGAACTTCCTATGGAATGTCGTCCCGCAGGCTCGCCTGGCCGGTGACAGCCACACGTTCGAGTTCGAGTTCGACTGCGGTGGCGAGTACACGGTAACATATTACGACAACGAGGGTGAATCCCTTAGGGACGATAGCAGTTCGTTCTCTGCGGGAACTGTCGCTATCGAGGTCTGGGATGATACGGACGAAGTCCTCGACACGCTCGATGAGGGGGATGACGCCTGCGTGATCCCCGACGAGTGGGCCCAAATAGATGTGAACTTCGACGAACCCGGATGCGACTTCGAAACCCTCGGCGACACGTTCGCCTGCCACGGCAGCGACCTGCCGTTCAACCCAATCCTCGAGAACAACGACAAGGACGTTACCGTCGAACGAGGCGATATTCGGTTGCTGGTCGTGAACGAAGAGTGGAGCTGGCCCACCGAAGGGACAGCGATCTGGGACGCGTACGGTGGCGTCGATGAAGATGACGATGGTCGTCCTGACTTCGGCGAGGACTGTGATCTCGGCGACGTCACGGGGGATGTTGTCGAATGTAACATCGCTGTGCAGTTGGACAACAGCTTAGAAATCGAAAACGACGGATAATGGCCTAGAAACACCAAAAATTCTATTTTACTACATTCTTCAGCGTGATGTGATCCGGAGGATCACTCTCTTCGAATTCTATTTCGGCCAATATCTGTATCATCTCGATTAGGATTTCAACAGGTCGTATTTCGCGCGCGAGAATGCAGCTCTTCGATTATCTATCTACCCACACATATACATCAAGCTTCCAACATTCTGTATACAATGAATTACAGCATATACCATATCATAACTAATTTAATATAATTACCGCTATTGGGATGTAGAGCCATCACCTCTAGCGAATACATCTTTTAAATATATACAAGGTGCGTAGAATATCCCACCACATATCAAAAATAGTAATATTATAAGAAGAATCGGGTCGTGCGGTCGAAACTCGGCCCTAGCCCTCATCTAAATACCATAATTGATAATAGTAGCGAGAAATATGTTTAATCGAGAAACGTTCTTTGACAGAAATAGCATGTTGTCGTAACCGGCGTAATCTAGACAACTAATTCACTTATACTACCTCCCTCGTTGGGCTCGTTGCAGATCACACACGTTGAGAGACGCGCAACTTGCTGTGTCACGCAGCTTACTATGCTATTAAAAGATAAATAATATTATAGTAATTTATTTGATACATGGACATCCTTTAATAGTTGCTTCGTAGACCGGCTCAGTATGACATGTAGTAAGAGCAAGCCATATTATAAAAATTTGATATATTTCTCTTTAGCCGTGGCAGTTATCGTCGCTTTCTCAGCTGGTAGTGTCGCCTTAACGGACCATTCAACAGCGGCGATCTCTACTTCTTCATCCGCCGATGTCGATATCGATTCGGACCTCAAAAACGAATCTGGCACAATCGAACTGATTGTACAACTCGAAAGCGTCAGCAGCAATGAGCGAAACGGGGTTTCGATCGAAGAACACAGAGAGCAGGTACACCACGCCCAAGAACCGATCACAGCGTTTGTCGAGTCTCAGCCCGGTCTCGAGTTAGAAAAGAAGTTTTGGATCACGAATGCGGTGCTCGTTTCTGTCGATACTGAACAAGTGCCACTCGAGAAGATTGCAGCGGTCGAAGGGGTGACTCAATTACATCCTAATTTCGAAGTGACTGCAACGGATTCGACGGATTCAACAGACGTTCGCCCCGAATCAGTCGATCAAGAACGAGTCACTCGCGGTGAAAACAGCGTGACTCTTACCCGAATGTCCACTATTTCTGGCGGGGAGGTACTAACACACAGATCCGTTGGATCGGAAGATTACGACACTGTTTACGGAGTCGAACAAGTTAACGCACCAGCAGTGTGGGACAAGTACGGTGTACAAGGTGAAGGTGTCAAAGTGGCAGTTCTGGATACCGGGATTGACGCCGACCACGATGACCTGGAATTGTACACCACGCAATCGGGAGACCCAACCTATCCGGGAGGATGGGCCGAGTTTGACAGCAGTGGAAATCAGATCGACGATTCGACACCGCACGACACTGGAACCCATGGAACACATGTTAGCGGTACCGTAGGCGGAGGGGCTGCAACTGGAACCCATATCGGTGTCGCTCCCGAGGCCGACCTCATGCACGGACTCGTGCTCCCGGATGACGGGGGTAGCTTTTCACAGATAATCGGTGGGATGGAATGGGCTGTCGAAAACGACGCCGACGTCATTACCATGAGTATGGGAGTTGACGGTTATTACTCGTCGTTTATCGATCCGATCCGCACTGCTGAAGACAATGGAGTAGTCGTGATGGCATCAATCGGCAACGATGGAGAAGAGACCAGTAGTAGTCCCGGTAACGAGTACGATTCTGTCGGTGTCGGGGCGAGTACGTCCGATAAAGAGATGTGGGATCGTTCGGGTGGCGAATTGATCGATACCGACGATGCATGGGGTGCAAGTGCACCAGACGACTGGCCGGACGAGTACGTGGTTCCCTCGGTCACAGCTCCAGGATTGTGGATCACCAGCTCGGTACCCGGAAACGACTACGAGACCAAAGCAGGCACCTCCATGGCCGCCCCCCACGTCGCCGGCGCAGCCGCGCTCATACAATCGGCCACAGACGAACACCATTCTCCGGACGAGATAACAGAGGGCCTCCAGGAAACCGCCTGGAAACCCGACGACTGGGACCCTGAACAGGACGCGAAGTGGCATCTCGAAACCGAACATGGCATCGCTGACTCCCGCTACGGCCACGGCATTATCGACGTCAAAGCCGCGATCGACTACCTGATGGAGGATCAGCCCTCGTTCCAGGTCGACGACGCCGACATCGATCCGGACCCGATCCTCGAAGGCGAAACAGTCGAAGCGACCGCTACGATCGAAAACGTCGGCGATACCGAGGGCGACTTCGAGGCCGAGTTCCGGATCACCGACGAGGACACACAGACCCTCGACACCGAAACCGTCACGCTCGACGCTGGCGAGTCCACCTCCGTGACGCTCTCGGGGACTGTCGACGACGCCGGTACCTACGAGGCCGACGTGAGTGGCGAGCCCGCCGGAACGCTGACCGTCGAGGCGCCCGCCGATCTCGAAGTCACGGATGCAACGCTGGTGGACGAGACGATCCTCGAGGGCGAATCTGCCGAGATCGAAGCGACCGTCGAGAACCACGGCGACCGCGAGGGCGAACTGACGGTCGAACTCGAGGCCGACGGAGCGGTCAGAACCAGCACGACCATCTCCCTCCACGGCGGCGAAACCGGCACCGTCACGTTCCACGAGACGTTTGCTGAGCCGGGAGATTACGAGATCACGGTCAACGGCGTCAACGCTGGCATCCTGACCGTCGAGGAAGCCACTCCCGAGTTCCAGGTCACCCACGCGACGCTCGACACCGACACCATCCTCGAGGGCGACGCCGCCGAAGCCACGGCAACCATCGAAAACACGGGCGACGCCGAGGGCGACTTCGAGGCCGAGTTCCGGATTACTGACGGGGACGGACAGACCACCACACTCGACTCGACGACCGTCACCCTCGCCCCCGACGAATCCCAGACCATCGCCCTTTCTGGCACTGTCACGGAGACCGGCACCTACGACGCCGACGTGAGCGACGAACCCGCCGGGGAACTCACCGTCGACCGACCGGCAGTCTTCGACCTCTCTGACGGCAGCCTGAGTGATTCGGAAATCGTCGAGGGCGAGACGGTCGAGGTGACTGCCGACGTCGAGAACGTCGGCGACCGTGACGGCACCTTCACTGCCGAACTCCTCGTCGATGGGGTTCAAAAGGACACCACCGACGTCGACGTGATCGCGGGCGAAAACGAACCGGTCTCGTTCGCTTATGAACCCACCGAGGCCGGCGAGGAGGACCTCGCCATCGAGGGCGACGACGGCGACGGCGACCGGACCGGGACCACTGCCGGCAGCCTGACCGTCCTCGAACCCGCTGAATTCGAGGTCCGCGATCCCACCGTCGAAGACACCGAAATCTTCGAGGGCGAAACGACGGCCGCGACGGCGACGATCGAGAACGTCGGCGAAGCGGATGGCACATTCACCGTCGAACTCACCGACGACGACGGCTCCGGGGCCGAGATTCGCAACGAGACCGACGTCACCCTCGAGGGCGGCGAATCCACCCAGGTACAGCTTTCGGACACCTTCGAGACCGCCGGCGAGTACGCGATCGAGATCGGCGACGTATACGCCGGAACCCTCACCGTCGTCGAACCCGAGCCTGCCGAGTTCGAAACGAGCGACGTGAACCTGGACGAAACGACGGTTCTCGAAGGCGATTCGGTCACGATCGAGGCGACGATCGAAAACGTCGGTGACGAGTCCGGCGATCACGTGGCGACCCTTTACGTCGACGGCGAACAGACGGCCACCGAGCAGCACTCGCTCGACGGCGGCGAGTCGACGACCGTCACCTTCGCCGAGACGTTCGACGAGGCAGGCGACTACGAGATCGGCGTCGACGACGGCACCCCGGTCACGCTCACCGTCGACCGGCCGGCGACCTTCGAGGTCCAGGACCCCCAACTGAACGAGACGACGGTCCTCGAGGGCGAATCGGTCGACGTCGACGCCGTCATCGAAAACCACGGCGACCGCGAGGGCGAACTGACGGTCGAACTCCAGGCCGACGGCGAGGACGTGACCTCGAAGAGTGTAACCCTCGCGGGCGGCGAGACGACGACTGCGACCTTCACTGAATCGTTCGCGGACGCGGGCACGTACGAGATCACGGTCAACGGCGTCCACGCGGGCACCCTCACCGTCACCGAACCGGCCCCCGCCGAATTCGAAATCCGCGACCCCAGCCTCGAGGAGACGGCGATCCTGGAGGGCAAAACCGCGGCGGCGACGGCCACTGTCGAGAACGTCGGCGAGGCGGACGGGACCACCACCGTCGAACTCACCGCCGATGACGGCTCCGGAGCCGAGATTCGCAACGAGACCGAGATCACCCTCGCCGGCGGGGAGACGGCAGCCGTCCGACTCGAGGCGACGTTCGAAACCACAGGCGAGTATACGATCGAGATCGGCGGGGAACACGCGGGCACCCTCGCAGTCGAACAACCCGCGACGCTCGCGGTGATCGACGCCGACCTGAGTCAGGAGGCGATCCTCGAGGGCGAGTCGATCGACGTGACCGCCGACGTGGAGAACGTCGGCGACCGTCAGGGGACCTTCGACGTGTCGCTTTCGATCGACGGGGCGGTCGAACGGAGCCAGGAGACCACACTCGAGGCCGGCGAAACGGAGACTGTCACCTTTACGGAACCGTTCGCCGACCCCGGAACCTACGACGTCGGGGTTGAGGGGGCCCACGCCGGAACCCTCACCGTCGAGGAACCCACCTCCGAGTTCGAAACGCGGGACGTCATCCTGGGCGACGATCCGATCCTCGAGGGTGAGTCGACCACGATCGACACCACGGTCGAGAACGTCGGCGACGCGACCGGCGATTACGTCGCCACGCTGTACGTCGACGGTGACCCCGAGGCCACCCAAACCGTAACGCTCGATCCCGGCGCGTCCACGACCGTCAGCTTCGAAAAGTCGTTCCAGCAGGCGGGAACCTACGGGATCACGGTCGACGACGCGTCCGAAACGACCCTGACGGTCGAACGGCCCGCGGTCTTCGAACTCTCCGCGGGCTCTCTGGACGACTCCGAGATCGTCGCGGGCGAGGAGACCACGATCGCGGCGACCGTCGAGAACGTCGGCGACCGGGACGGCACCTTCACCGCCGAACTCCTCGTCGACGACGCCGAATACCAAACCACGGACGTCACTCTCCCTGCGGGCGAATCTGACACCATCTCATTCGCCTATGGACCGCCCGAGGCCGGCGAATACGGGATCTCGATCGCCGGCGACGACAACGATGGCGACCGGGCCGAAACCGTCGCCGGCAGCCTGACCGTCCTCGCGCCGGCGAACCTCTTCGTGGTCGCCACCGAAACGACCGAGTCCGAACTCCCGGTCGGCGACGAGGTGACCGTCGAGGCGACCGTCGAGAACGACGGCGACGTGACCGGCGAGCTGACGGTCGAGCTGGAACTCGACGGCGACGGCGTCGTCGACGAGACCGTCGAAGTGGCGGGACGGGCCGCCGAGACGGTCGAGTTGGCTTACGAAATTTCCGAACCGGGCGAGTACACCCTTGCCGTCGACGGCGAACCCGCCGGCACCGTGTCGGTGATCGACCCGGCCGCCGACGTGAAAGTCGGGCCGGCCAACCTGACGACAGACGAGATCGAGGAAGGCGAGGAAGTCGGCGTGAACGTCACCGTCGAGAACCGCGGCGAGTACGACGCCACCGCCGACCTGGATCTCCGAGCCGACGACAGAACCCTTACCACCGAATCCGTCACCGTCCCCACCGGCGAAAACGCGAACCTCACCCTCGCGCACGCGTTCGACGACCCCGGGGAATACGAGATTCACGTGAACGACGCTTTCGCCGGGAACCTCACCGTCACCGAAGCCGACAGCGGAAGCAGTGGTGGCGGTGGTGGCGGAGGCGCTGGTGGCGGAGGCGGTCCTCCGCCGGGATTCGGTAGCCCCCCGAGCGACGGTGACCAGGAAACCGAGCCTGGGGCGTCGGTCGTGGTCGAGTCCACCGACGATGGCTCCACCGTTTCGGTGAGCGATCCGTCCCCCTCGGAGCCGGTCACGTTCGATCTCGCGGAAAGCGGCGAGGGCGAGTCAGTCAGTCACTCCGGACTCGAACTCTCGCTGGGCGAGGGCGCCGAGGACTTCCATCTCGACGTGTACACCCCCACCCGCGAGCCGCACGCGGTCCCCGAACCCGAGGGACGCGAGGCGATCGGCTACCTCCGCGTCGAGCGGAACGGGATCGAAAACGACGACATCGAGGAAGCTCGCTTCGCGTTTACGGTTCGCTCCCACGAACTCCCGGACGGCGCCGAACCCGACGACGTCGAGATGCTCCGGTACCACGACGGCGAGTGGCAGGAACTGGAGACGACTCACGAGGGGGGCGACACCTACACTGCGGTGACGCCGGGCTTCTCCGAGTTCGCGGTGACTGCGGGTGACGCCTCCGACCCTCCCGCCGCCAGCCTCGAACTGCTCGAGACAGGGATCGACGAGGAACGCATCCACGTGGGCGAGGAGGCCGTCATCGAGGCGACCGTCGAAAACGAAGACGAGGTCGACGGCGAGTACGAAGCCGAGCTCCGGATCGACGGGGAAACCGTCGAAACGAAGACGATCGAGGTCGCACCCGGTACGATAGAGACTGTTCCGTTCTCGATCGCGTTCGGCGAGGCCGGCACCTACGAGGTCGAACTCGGGGACGGAGACGAAGCGAGCGAGTTTGAAGTCACCGTCGAGCCGTCAGTGAACACGGATGCTGCAGGCGAGACGGGCTCCGACGACGATCCCGGATCAGTCGACGGCGAGGGAGCACCCGACGAGGAGAGCGCTCCCGACGAAGAGAGCGCCCTCGACGAGGAGGCGAAGTCGGTCGAGGACGTGGACGACGGTGACGACGGAGGCGAGAGGGACGATGGGGACGACGGGGCCCCCCTGTTCGACCTCCCGTCCCCGCTGTGGACGGCCGGCCTCGTGGGGATGGTCCTCGTGGCGATCCTCGTCAACCTGCTGGTCATCGGCCCGGAACTGTCACGCGTCGGAGGTGACGTCGAGGGCTCCCGGACGAGCACGTCCACCACGTCGCACTCCGAGTTTCCGGAGGTGACGACCGATCGCGGAACGACTGGCGCCGAACCGGCCACCCCGCCGTCCGAGTTCGATTGGAGCGGCGACGATTGAGGCCGGTCGCTGTGTCGGATATTTTTTTTTTCAGTGAACGTGTACGTGTAGTAATTGCTCCATACCAAAATACACTGGTGTCCAACTGGTGAACGGGAGCGGCCCACTGGCGACGCAGGCCTGGGTTCGCTCCGACACCCATCTCCCCCCGGGTGCCTTTTACTGGCTGTCGACAACCGTCAACCATGCCCACGCTGCTCGACACGTACCTCGAAAACCGATCGCGCATCCAGCCGAACCACACGAACAACTACGGAATGGCCCACGGGGGCAACGTGATGAAGTGGATGGACGAGGTCGGTGCGATGTCGGCGATGCGGTTCGCCGGGCAGACGTGTGTCACCGCCAGTATCGAGGGAATGGACTTCGAGAAGCCGGTCCCGCAGGGCGACACTGTCCTCATCCACTCGTACGTCTACGCCGCCGGCCGGACGAGCGTCCGGGTCCGGCTACAGGCGTACCGCGAACATCCTCGAACCGGCGAGATAGAACGCACTACCGAATCCTACTTCGTGTTCGTCGCGATCGACGAGGACCGAACGCCCGTCTCCGTCCCGGAGCTCGCGGTGAAGACTGAAAAGGGTCGACGGCTCCGGGATGAGGCGATCGAAGGGGAATCACACCACTGAACGTCGTCAGGTCGCGACGGGGACGCCACACCGGTTCGTTTTAGCGGCTTCCCGCCGACGATCCCGACATGAAGGTCCGCGGCGATCGCGAGTGTACCGACTGCGGGACGCGCTGGTCCTACTACGACACCGGGGAGATCGCATGTCCCGGTTGCGGGAGCCTCCGGAGCGTCGGCGTCGAAACCGAGCGCAAGCGGCACACGGACGCGCCGGCGACGCTCGACCTCACGCGATTCCGGGAAGCGGTCGCCGACGCGGAACCTCGCCGGGGAGCCGACACAGAGCTCGAAGGGGTCGACGAGATCGCAGACGAACTGGGATCGACCCTTCGGGAGTACCTCCGGAAACGCGGGTTCATTCGAGGGGGCGAACTCCTGCCGCTCGACGACACCTATTTGGCCGCCCGGGAACTGCTGGAGGTCGTCCACGCCTACAGGCGACTCCAGGATCCCGACGAAGCGGCGAGCCTCTACGTACTGAAACTGTTGGAAGGCACTGACGAGGGCGCTCGTCCCGAACCGGAAGCTGTGCCGACCGCGCTGGCACCGGCTCGGGGGCTGGCCATCGCGACTGTCGTCGAAGCGTATCGGGACGAACTGGTAACGTACCTGAGCGACCTCGATGAGGCTACCGAAACCGAGGAGGACGCCGTCGGCACTGACACAACCGACGTGACGACCGTCCTCGGTCGGCTGCGAGACCGAACGAAACGCGTCCGGGCGCTGGAGGGCGAGGTGGATCCCGCCGAGGCCGAGACGCTCGTCGTCGCCGCCCGGGAAATCGGTGCGTACCTCCGGGACGACGACCTCGACGCGCTGGCGCGGGGTCACGATAGACTGGCCGACGTGGATTGACTGAAAAACGGGGGGCAGGGCACCACGAGAAAATTTATTCGAGATACGGTCGACACACGCGCTCGATTCCGGTTTCGAAGTCGATCCGTGGCTCCCAGCCGGTCGCGGCTTCGAGTTTCGAGGGATCCGCCCGCGTGTGGTAGACGTAATCGTCGTACGGAACGTCGATGTATTCGGGTTCGACGTCGGTTCCGAATGCCCCGTTGAAAAGGTCGATCATCTCGTTGAAGCTGTACGCCTCGCCGGTGCCGACGTTGTATATCCCCGACAGGCGCTGGTCTGCGACCAGTTCGGTCGCCCGGACCGCGTCCTCGACGTGGAGGAAATCCCGGGTCTGCGTGCCGTCGCCGAAGACGACCGGCGATTCCCCCCTGGCGATCGCGTCGGCGAACTGCGAGACGGTGTTTGCGTATCCGCCCTTGTGGGCTTCGTTGCCGCCAAACCCCTGATACACTGAGAAGTATCGCAGCCCCGTCACCGAACAGTTCTCCTCGGCGTACGCCGACGCGTACTGTTCCCTCGCGAGTTTCGACGCCTCGTAGCGGGTTCGCGGTCGAACGGAAAGCGACTCCGGTGACGGACGCTCGCGGGTTCCATACACCGAGGAGCTGGAAGCGTACACGACCGTCTCACAGCCGAGGTCGCGTGCGACCTCTACCGAGTTCACGAACCCCTCGACGTTGACTCGCACCCCGCGTTGGGGCTCTTCGTCGTGCATGTCCCGCGAGGAGAGTGCCGCGAAGACGAACAGTGCGTCGACCCCCCCGAGTCGGTCGCGGACCGTGTCCGTCAGATCCGGATCGAGGACGCTAGCCTCCAGAAACTCAACGTCGTCCACCAGATTGTCGGTCGTACCAAGGGAGAGATCGTCGACGACGAGGACGTCGTTTCGGGGAGCGAGACGATTCGCGAGGACCGACCCGATGAAACCGGCGCCGCCGGTGACGAGCACGCGGGCGTTCTCCATACCCGAACGAGCCGCAGGCAGCCAAAAAGCTCTGTCGAGACGGCGGCTTCGACGACACGGCACCGACAGCCGCCGATATATGCACACCACGCATTACCAGATTCCGGAACGTTTCCGCAAGTTATAGCACGACTGCGAGCGAACGTCCGGCAATGAGTCGGAACATCCAGGTCAGCCAACTCGACCGACGAGCGGTCGAGGACCAGGAAGTCGAAATCGTCGAGCGAAAGGGGATCGGTCATCCGGACTCCATCTGTGACGGCATCGCCGAATCGGTCTCGCGGGCGCTCTCGCAGATGTATCTCGATCGCGTGGGGCGGGTCCTCCATTACAACACCGACGAAACCCAACTCGCCGCCGGGTCGGCGGCACCCGCGTTCGGCGGCGGCGAGGTCGTCGAGCCGATCTACGTTCTCATCGTCGGCCGGGCGACCCGGAAATACGACGGACAGTCGCTCCCGGTCGATTCGACGGCGCTTGCAGCCGCAAGGGAGTATCTCGCCGAACAGATACCGAAACTGGACTTCGGCACGGACGTCGTCGTCGACACCAGGCTCGGCGAGGGCTCTGGCGACCTGCAGGAGGTGTTCTCCGAGGAGGGTGCCACGGTGCCGATGGCAAACGACACCTCCTTCGGCGTGGGACACGCCCCCCTGACTGAGACCGAACAGATCGTGTACGCCACCGAACGGCAGCTCAACACGACCTATGCGGCCGACAACCCCGAACTCGGCGCCGACATCAAGGTGATGGGAAAACGCGAGAACGACCGAATCGACATCACCGTCGCGGCGGCGATGATCGACGAACACCTCGAGGACATCGAAGCGTACGACGACGCCGTCGAGCGGGTTCGCGAGTTCGTCACCGAACTCGCGCGCGATCACACCGACCGGGAGGTCCACGTCGACGTCAACACCGCGGACGATTACGAGGACGGATCGATCTACCTCACCGTGACCGGCACCTCCGCAGAGCAGGGTGACGACGGATCGGTCGGCCGCGGGAACCGCGCCAACGGACTCATCACCCCGAACCGGCCGATGAGCATGGAGGCGACCTCCGGAAAGAACCCCGTAAACCACATCGGAAAGATCTACAACCTGCTCTCGACGGAAATCGCCGAGTCAGTCGTCGACGAGGTCGACGGGATCCGGGACCTCCAGGTGCGACTCCTCTCCCAGATCGGGCGGCCGATCGACCAGCCCCACGTCGCCGACGCCCAGGTCGTGACGACCGACGGCGTCGAACTCGTGAATATCCAGAGTGACATCGAGGCGATCATCGACGACGAACTCGCGAACGTCACCGACGTCACCCGACGGGTCGTCGAGGGCGACATCTCGACCTTTTAGAACGGCTACCGTGCGCCGTGAAGTACTTAAAAGACCACGAGCCACGGCGCAGTCACGACGAACAGCGTCGAGAGCAGTCCTTCCCGTCGCCCGACCGTCTTCAGTGCAGGCGTCGCCTCTCCGCCGGCGACCAGCGTTCGACCGCCGGCGACGGCGAACGCGACGGGCGCACCGAGTCCCAGCAGCCCGCCGTACCAGCCCCCAGTGACCGCAAGCAGCGCGACGCCGTGATAGCTCAACGACGCACGCCGGAACAGCTCTCCCCGACGGCCCGTCGCCGAAAGGAGGCTCTGGACCCGGATCACGCTGCCGACGTGAAACGCCAGAAACAGCAGCCAGAGGAGCCCCGCCGTGCGGCTGTCCAGTCTCAGCAACACGGCGCCGGCAGGAACGACGATCGACAGCGCACAGAGCCCGGAAAGCTCCCCGCCGAGCGGGACGGGCCACCCAGTTTTCCGCACCCTGAGGTCGAGAACGACCGCTGGGACTGCGGCGGCCGCGAGTATCCACACCGGTCCGACCTGGAGCGCCAGGCCGGCCGCGACGAAAAGAATTGCCACCACTTCGACAACAGCGATCAACAGGAGACGACGGCGCGCAGCGGGGGCATCCCGAATCCCACGACGGCGGAGCGCCTCCCGGAACAGCAGTGCGAGTACCGCGAGAACGACGAACGCCACGAACGCCCAGAGCACACCGTCCGCCGGCATTCCACGTGCGACGACGACGGCGAGGGGAGTCAACACGCCTGCGGTGAGCATGACCCACGCGCCGTGCTCTGTGGGGATCGGTGGCAGAATACGGCGTCCCGTCGCGCCGTTCTGTGGAGTGGTTCCGGAACGCACCTATTCTAATTTAAAATACGCACACGTATGCCTCTCGATTTCTCCCGGTCGGAACTGTCACCTCGGACTCAGTGGGAAACGTCCAAAATCAGTCGAAACCAGTCGATGCGATCCGAACGTCCCCGACACGCCAATCCCGAATCGTGGCTCAGATGATCGGGACGTTGATTGCCGAGAACAACACTGCCATCCGGAGGAACCAGCCGCCGATGATGACGAAGCCGAACTTCGTCACGTACGCGACTTTCTCCGTGGTTCCGCCGAGCGAGAACCCGTCCATGCGGTTCGCCAGGATGATCACTCCGGAGATCACGAGCGGTAGGATGAGGCCGATCACGACGACCCCGACCCAGAACTCGAAGGCGAACGTGCTCGTCAATCGATCGTAGGTGGCGAGTGCGACCGCGCCGTCTCCCTGGAGGACGTACAGGAACGCCGCCAGGATCGCGATCTCGCCGAGGATGACCACGTCGTCGGCGAGGCTGAACTCGTGGACGCCGGTGTCGTGGACGCCTTTCTTGATCGTGGTGACCGCGACGGTTGCACAGATCCCCATGGAGAGCCCGCTCGCGAGGAACAGCATCGGGAGCAACACGGGGTGCCAGAGCGGGACGACTGGGTAGACGTCGCTGATGAGCAGTGCGGTATAAACGATCAACACGAGGCCGACGATCGCGCCGATCGCGTTGAGCGCGAGCCGCTCTCTGGTCGTCGGGCGGGTGAAGTCAGCCACGCGGTTGATCCGACGGAACGGGAGACCGAACCCGGTATCTTCACCGAATCCGAGCCAGAGCGCCTGGATGATCGCTAACAGTACGAACACCCCGATGATCCAGATACCGAGCGTCATCCAGGAGCTCATCTGGGTGAACAGCCAGAAGTAGGCGACGTTCGTCGGCTCGCCGAGGTGGAACAGCAGTCCGAGGCCACCGACGACGATGGCGACGACCGAGATGACCATTCCCCACCTGGCGGTCAGGCTGTAGGCGTCCGCTCGTTGTTCGTTGCGATAGCTCAGGTAGTCGGCGACGGCGCCGGTGACGTACGCCCCCCCGGCCAATCCGCCGAGGAAGAGGTACGTCCCGATCAGCGTCCCCCACAGTTCCGATGGTGATTCAAACATGGTTTTGGGTTCCTGTTTTCGGTGTTAGTTTCGTGGTGTCAGTCATTCGATTGGCGTTCGTCGAGACCTCAGTACGGATCGGGCGCCTCCAGCCCGACGTCTGCGTGTGTCGTTGGTCCGGACACGCGATCGGTATCGACGTCGGAGGGGTCGTCCCCGACGTAGATCACGTTCGGATTCGAGACGTCGGTGTGGAGTTGGAAGACCTCGTCGTCGTCGAAGTCCTCCAGGTACTGGTTCGGGTCGCTTTCGGGATCGTTGAGGTCGCCGAACTGGATCGCGTTCACCGGACAGGCGTCGGAACACGCCGTGGTTCCTTCCTCCTCCTCGGTGAATCGCCGGTGGGCACAGAACGTACACTTGCTGCAGGAGCCGTCCGGCGGCGGACCGGCAACCCACCGGTCCACTTCGTCTCGCCGCTGTCCGGTGAAGTAGCCCGTCATGTCGGAGTACACGAACGAGTTGACGTGATACGGACACGCGACCTCACAGTACTTGCAGCCGAGGCAGGTGTCGTAGTTACACAGGACACGCCCGTCGTAGTGCTGGATCCGGGAGTGGTTTGGACAGACCCGCACGCAGGGCGCGTCGTCGCAGTGTTGGCACGGACGAGGGAGCGACTCGCAGTCGGTTTCGTCCTCGTACTCGCGGTCTTCCCGCTGATAACGGTGGACGTACATCCAGAAGTCGCCGACGTGCGTCTTGTTTTCCTCTTTACAGGCCTGGACGCACTGGAGGCACTTGATGCACGCATCCGTGTCGATGACCATGCCCATGCTGCGCTGGCCGATCGACTGGGCGGCGACGGACTCCTGATTGCTTTCGGCATCGAGGTTCTCGAAAGTGTCGTCCGTCGAGTCCTCCGAGAGGAAGCCGGCAGTCCCTGCAGCTGCCGCGCCGGCGGCAGCCGCCCCTCCGGCCTTCATGACCGTCCGGCGGGAGACCGGCTGATCGCCCAGCGGAATGTGTGGGTGCGGGGTGTCCTCCGTCCCATCGGCGGGATCCGCGTTCCCCGTTTCCTCGAAGTCGGCATAGTCGACGCCGAACTCCTCGCTCACCTCCTCGCGGTATCGTTCGTGAAACTCCTCTTCGGAGAGCTCCCCGCTCGTGATCCGGCGGGCGTCCTTGGCCATCCGCTTTGCCAGTTCGGTGTCGTAATCGACATCTTCGAGGAGCCGTTCGGCCCGTTCGTCGATGTCGGCGTGTGGATCGTCGTTCATAATTTCAATGGGTCGGGCAGTACTCGGGTCCGAGGCTACAGTCGAGTTCTCTTCTCGACCACCGTCGAGTGTCATCGTTTCGGTACGCGACCGACCGAGTCATCCCTTTCACGGGAAAAAATAGGTCAGTAGCTGGGATTGGTATTCGGCTGTATATTCGGCCAGTTTATATACCAATTCCACACAGCGATGGTCTCCGGTGGTGAAGCGCAATCGCCTGCGGAAGCGAAATCAGCGCAAAAACGTCGCCTGAGGCGTCCTACACCGGTGTGAACAGGCCCAGGAACAGGGCCAACACTACCGTCGAGCCGATGATTGCGGTGGCGATTGCGACGAAGTATCCGAGGCCGATCGCCGCGGTTCTGACGTCGTTCGGGGCGTCCGTGAACCATCCGATCAGGATGAGGTACAGCGGTAGCCACAGGACGCCGAACAGTACGTATAGGCCAAGTGTTGTCGTACTCATGCTTCCACCTCCTCTATCGATTCATCAGGGTTCGTACAGCAGATTCCCGTCCCGGAGCACATCGGAATGATTTTGATCAGGACGAGGAACGCCAGGATACCAACGAACAGCACGCCGAGCGAGATCACCCACTCGACGTTCGTCGGGAAGTAGGTTCCGTGCTCGTAAGGCAGTCCGATCGGGAACATAAGCGGCTCCAGGACCGCCAGGTTCTTTTTGATGAACACGCCGAACATCACGGTCATCGACGCGACGACGCCGATCTCGGGCGTGATCGACCGGTACATGTAAATCCAGGTCAACGCCAGCATCGGGAAGACGAGCAGGGCGATGGAGGTCCAGAAGTACGTGGACAGCGCCCCGTACATCATCGCGTCGGCGATCGCTGCACCGCCCAGCGGCGACATCGGGAACACCATCGGCATGAACTGGTTGAACAGCGCAATGAGGTAGACGAACGTAAACAGGGCAAGCCCCTTCCCGAGATTGACGAACATCGCGTCCGGGAGCGCCTCCTCGAGACCGTAGATCCGGCGCATCGCGTACGCGATGACGGTAAGTGCGCCGATCCCGGCGGGGATCCCGCCGGTGATGAAGACGACCCCCTGAATCTTTCCGTAGTAGCCGGGCTGGGGGCCGACAACCCCGAACAGCCATCCCGGGACCATCCCGGCAGTGACGACCAGGAGCAACATTCCGGCACCCATGTATTTGAGCATCGAAGTCAGCTTCCGACCCTCGGTCGGACTGTAGCCGATCGTGAGCAGTTTCTGTGGGATCCTGGCGCGAAGCGGAAGCTCGACGTCCATCCATCCGTAGTCGCGCCGGAGCGACATCGCGAGCATCGTCGTCGACACCACGATCAGCATGGTGACGAACGTCACGTCCCACGCGAGCGGGGAGTGTTGGACCGTGGTCGGCCAGCTTTCCATCACGTAGATCACCCGCTCGGGTCGACCCAGGTCGATCACGATGAGGAACGACGCACAGATCGCGGAGATGACTGCCCACAGCTCTCCGATCCGAGCGAGCATTTCGTACTCTTCGATCTCTCGAAACCGGATGTATCCCGCGATCGCGATTGATCCGAGCGCAGCACCGGCGTACCACTCGAAGGCACCGATGTAGACGCCCCAGGTGACCCCGGCTTGCGTCCCCCAGGACGCCATGTCCGTGACGACCAACCCATATCGAAGCTGGTGAACTAGAGCCTCCGCGTAGATCGCTCCAAAGCCCAGCAGCACCAGCAGGAGGACGATGTACTTCTTGCTCAGGCTGGTGAGCGGATTCAGTACGACCTGTTGTGCAAGTGTTTCCTGATCAGTTGCCATCGTCGTCACCTCCGTCGGCGTAGACGTCACGACCCGGACGATCCTTGCTCAGGCCAGCGTTCTCGACCGTCTGCGGCCCGTCGACCGGCTGCGGGTGACCCTCCGGCTCGTTCCCGATGTAAAAGACGTTCGGGCTGGTGTTCGCGTCTTTGAACAGCCGGAACTTCGAGGCGGAACTCTTCTCGTCGAGGTGCTGTCGCGGTGGGCTCTCCTCGTCTTCGAGATCTCCGAAGTGGATCGCGTCGACTGGACACGCGTCCTCACAGGCGGTCGTTCCCTCGAGCTCCGGATCCCCGGAATCCTGTCGCTGAATACAGAACGTACATTTGCCCATCACGCCCTGCGGCGGATCGCCGGCAGAGGTGACTCCGTCGACCTCTCGGTCGTAGTCAAACTCGCCCTCCGACTCGGTCCACTGGAAGTAGTTGACGCCGTACGGACAGGAGATCTCACAGTACCGGCAACCAGTACACCGGTCGTAGTCGGTGAGAACGATCCCGTCTTCCGTCCTTCGATACCGGGACGACGTCGGGCAGGCGTTCACACATGGCGCGTCCGAACAGTGCTGGCAGGGCCGCGAGAGGTGGTGGGTCTCGTCGGTGTAGTCATCCTGCTGGTAACGGAATACGTACATCCACAGCGATCCCTCGGACGTGTTGTTCTCCTCGTTGCAGGCCTGCATACACTGGAGACAGGCAATACAACGCTCAGTGTCGATCACCATTCCCATCTGCTTGTCGGGCTCGGGATCGTCCTGATCGTTCGCCGCGACACCGGCGCCCTGCAGCGCCGCGGTACCGCCGATCGCGGCGGCACCGAGCATGCCGGCCGTCTTGAGCACCGACCGCCGGGACGGTTCGTCGCTCCCGGGGACGCCCGGAAGCGGGCCGTCCGATCCCGGGCCCGGATCCCCAGCACCGGCGGTGTTTCCGCGGGAGGAACCGTAGTTGACGTCCGGGTCAGTGGGCCGATCGTCGACGCCGAACTCATCGAGGATCGCATCGTTGTGCTTCTCGTGGAACTCCCGGTCGCTCATCTCGCCGGCGACCAGTCGGCGGGAGTCACGAGCGAGCTCGATCCCGAGCTCCGTGTCGTAATCGACGTTCGCCAGGATCTCCCGTGCCCGTGCTTCGTCGATCCCGTCGGCTGTGTCGTCGCCAGTTCCGTCACGAAAACCGTGAGTCGATGGTGGCTCCCTATACGGCGGATCGTTTCCCTGACTCATAGCTGTATAATTTAACTAGAGTAGGGAAAGGGTCCGTTTGAATATGACAGTAGTTTATATACCTGCCCCGGAACAGGTCGCGTTCAGCACTCTCGCGAGAAAACCGATTCATCCGGTTGCGAACTGGGCCATCCTGTCCATCTACAACAGAGTCGAACCGCGAGAACTACCGCTCGAACAGAGCCACTCTTACCTTCAATATTAATGAATCCTCACGGATAGGCTCGGAGAATCTTCCTGCAAGTTCGGCGTACGAGTGCGCAGACACACCAAGCGAATCTCGATGAACGGACTCTCCGCGGCGGAAGTCCGAAAAAGACATCGGTAGAGATCTTTCGGCGTTGGTTTCTTCGTAGTCATACCGATCCTGGGCAGCCTACTTAAATCTCTTCATAATCTTTACTAGTTCTGATATCATCTGTAGTAGAATCTATTCGTATGAGCAGTGACGATCACGAACGGCAACATCCCGATGAAGCCCCAGCTTCCGAAAGCTGTGACGGCGGGGGCTGCCATCGGACGAAACGTCGACTCCTCCTGAAATCAGCGGCAGCCAGCGGAACGGTTGCGCTCGCAGGCTGTCTCGGGATGTTCGAGCTACCCGAAGACCAGCGGTACGTCGGTCGGTCGGACCCGCCGGACGCGGAGCCCGACACTGATCCCGGAGACGACGAAGATCCGGACGACGACGAAGATCCGGACGATGACGATCCTGACGAAGCCCAGGCGTTCGACGTAGATTTCCTCCGAGAGGAGACGACGGTGAACATTCCCGAGGACGAAACCCTGTTGGTCGCCGGCGAGGAGGCGGGTCTCGATCTCCCCTACCAGTGTAGAGTCGGCGTCTGTGGACAGTGCAAGGCCCAAACCGACCGGGATGCCAACGAGGTTCAGGAGATGGACGGCAACCAGTACCTCGACGACGACGAGATCGAGGAGGGGTACCTCCTCACCTGCGTCAGCTACCCCCGCGCGGACTTCTCTGTTGACAGCCACCCGGACGAGGGCGACGACATCTGGGACGACGTCGACGACGAAGAAGACGCCACGCACGCCGTCGAGTTCCAGAACAACGCTGCCACGCTCGACATCTCGGAGGACGAGACACTGTTGGATGCCGGCCTCGACGAGGGGCTGGACCTGCCATACCAGTGTGAAGTCGGGGTTTGCGGGCAGTGCAAGGCCAAAACCGACGGCGACGCCAACGAGGTCCAGGAGATGGACGGCAACCAGTACCTCGACGACGACGAGATCGAGGACGGCTACCTCCTCACCTGTGTCAGTCATCCCCGGGCCGATTTCTCGATCGACGAGAACCCGGAGTAATTGCCGGTAACGTGGGCCAGATCGTTCTGAATGTCCGGTCTTCTCCAGTTCGGGGTTACCTCAGTCGCGCGTTACCTCGTCGTTTCGGAGGCGCTCGATCGACCTTCGACGAGTGACACCGAGGCACACACCGAAAATCCTATTACAAATAAACTGTAATTTCCGTATGCGGGTAACGATTGTCCCCTGGCGACCCGCACTATTGACGTAGCCGCCAGCCGGCAGTGTCGACCTATTCACCTTCGAAACCGAGAGCTATCGAAACCATCCAAAGAAAAGTCGCGGTTGCGGGCTGTTCTGTCACGAACGGGTGAATCGAGGGAGTTGCCCTACTCGATGATTTCGAATTCGCTTTCCAGCACGCCGACGTTGTAGAACTCGCCCTCGTTGGTGATTTCCACCTCGTAGGTGACCGTACCGGGCTCTTCGTCGTCCGGGATCTCCTCCCACGTGGTCTGCCAGTACTGGTCTTCATCGTCCCATTCGAGCTCGGCCGAGAAGTCCCGATCCGTCGTGAGCGTCGCTTCGTCGACCACGTCGGTACCCACTGGTTCGCCAGTGGAGCCGTCGTAGACGCCGATGTCGAAGATCACCGTCATTCCCGTCACGAACGCGCGCGAGGGACCACACGAGGAGACGAACTGTGCGTCGTCCGGGATCCCGTCGCTGGATGTCCGCAGGTCGTCGGTGACGACGTAGTTCTTCGGATCGTCGAACTCGATGACCTCGAATTCGCTTTCGAGGATGCCGACGTTGCGGTACTCGCCTTCGTTAGTGACCTCCACTTCGTAGGTGACGGTTCCGGGTTCCCAGTCGTCCGGAACCATCCAGCTGTTGTCCCAGTACTGATCCTCCTCGGACCACTCGAGTTCGATGGACGGTCCACCGTCGATCTCGACGGTAGCCTCGTCGACGACGTCGTCACCGACGATGTCGCCCGTGGCAGGGTCCCAGATGCCGACCTTGAACACCGGCTGCATTCCGGGAATGAACTGCCGCTGGGGCGAACACGCTTGTGCGAAGCCGCCAGCGCCTTCGGGGACGCCCGCGGAGCCGGCGATGATGTCGTCGGTGACGACGTAGTTTTCCGGCTCCGGCGTCGGTTCCTCGGTCGGCGTCGGTTCGGGTGTCGGTTCCGGCGTCGGCTCCTCCTCGCCGGCACAGCCCGCCAGCGCAACCGACGCGAAGCCGGCCGTCCCCGCCAGGACCGCCCGACGCTGCGTCGAAACGCGGCCCTTGCTGTCAGTTGTCTGGTTTCGACTCTCCTCGTCAACCGCTGGGCTATCCCCTGGCATCACACTCATGTTTCGATTTCAAAGGTTAATAAAGTCATGTCGAATATACAATTGTTTATAAGCAAATTCGAGAGATTAATTATACAGTTGTTTATACACAGGCCGGGAACGTTGAACTCCTTGTATAATGGATGTCAGTGCGAGCTCCGGGGGCAGATAGTAGGCAACAACCACGTAAACAACCTCGGGCGCGGTGGCCCGAGGCTTTTGTAGTTCCCTCAGCCGTGCAGTAGCACTCCCTGCTCGGCAAGCGAGCGGGATGAGGGTGGGCGGCTTACGCGTCCCGACCCGGACAGACGCACCAACCGAACCTGTGGCTGGGTTTTGTGAGTCCGGTAATTCGTCGTGTTACCGTCGAATTTCGCCTTCTCGCGCCATGCAATGTTCACAGACGCATTCCGGTCGGCGTGGTCTTGTGTCACATCACACTCGTCGTTCGCACATCGGAACCGCCGTCCCTGCCGACTGCCACGCTCACCACAGCACGAACACGTCTGCGAATTGTAATAAGCGTCCACTGTGTCCGTGGGAATCTCTTGCCACGTCGCCTTGTACGAGACAAACTTCTCGAACTTGTGGAACGGCAGTTTGTGCAACCGGCGGTTCATATACGTCCCGTACTTGATTTCGTCGCGGATGCCGCTCATATCCTCGAACACGATAACCGGAGTCGAGAATTGCTCTGCGAACTCCACGACAGCACGGGAAAGCCGATGCAACACCCACTCGGTGAACCGCTCCTCCTTGTCACCGAGTTTCCGGTGGATGCTCGTCTTACCGTGTTCCTGACAGCGTTTCGTGATGGTGTGGTAGCGTTGGCGTTCCTGCTTGACTCGTCCGTAGTCGAGGACGAGCGTGCCCTTCGTCCGCATCGTGTCGCGGTCGAGGGCGGTGAGAGCGATATTGCGCTCGTTGATGTCCACGCCAACAAGCGTGTCGCTGGTGTCGGGGTCGGGCACGTCGAACTCGCGTGTGACCGTGACGTGTAGGTAGTACACGCCATCGCGGTACAGGAGTTCGGCCTGCCCAACATCCACTTCATCCGACGTGATAGCGTCTCGAAGTTCGTCCATCGCATCTGGGTCGCCGCGTAGGTGTCCTTTCACCTTCTTGTAGGGTTTCGGGCTGATGCGGAACTGGACGCGGTTCGTGTCTTCATCTACGGTGAGGCGGTAGCCTTCCGTGTGTGCCATCACGACCGGATACGCACCAGATTTGTCCGTACTCGGAGGCGTTGGCTTGCCTCCATCAGGATCATCCTGTTCTTCCCACCAGTTAAGGAGTGACTGGTATGAGTCCCACGTTTGGAGGGCTTTGCCGACGACCGCGCACTTGTTGTTCCGCAAGAAGTCGTCGCGGTCAACCTCGTTCTGTATCTCAGTGCGCGTGTGGCCCTGTTGTGTGAGGCTGATGGTGTCGTTGAATATCTCGCGTGATGCAAGGCGGGCGTCGTGAAGCCACGACCGCTCACCAGACGCGATGTGAAGGCGCGTCTGAATCGTCTTTGTGGCTTCTTCACCCATGCTTTGACACTCGTTCCAGACTGTCATAAATATAGGGATTCAAGATGGAAGAATACCGTAGTCATGCACATTCAGTTAGTTCCTGTAAGTATCACTTCGTGTGGTGTCCAAAGTACCGCCATCCGGTTCTCAACGTAGTTGAAGACGATGTGCGGGAGTTGTTTGGTGAGACTGCTGACCACTTCGGTCACAAGATTCTCGCCTTGGAGATTGCAGACGACCACGTTCACCTGTTCGTGCAAACAGACCCGAAGTACAGCCCTGCGAACATCGCTCGGCAATTCAAGTCGTACTCTGGCAAGCACTTGCTGGAACGGTACCCCGAGATTCGAGAGTCGTATTTCTGGGGTGGCGGATTCTGGAAAGTCGGATACTACGTTGGGACGACGGGAGCGATGTCTGAGGAAGTGGTTGAACGGTATATCGAAGAGACGGAACACGCGGCGGAGTGACGCGCTTCACCCCCGCCCACGGTGGGGCGGGGAACTCGCGCTGCTTTTCGTTTAGATCACCGGCGGATCTCGATTCGAAAACCCCAACTGATGCAGAGCGAAGACTCACAAAAGCCAAACAGTTCCAGTCCGTACCCGAGTCCATGGTAGAGCCACCCCAGACCGACGAAGGCTGGTACGTACTCCACGACTTCCGGACGATCGACTGGCAGCGCTGGCAGGAGACGCCGGAACGGCGTCGAACACGGGCGATAGAGGAGGGGCAGGCGTTCCTCGAGCAGTGTGAAGCCGTCGCCGATGCCGAGGACGGACAGTCGGCGGTGTTCTCGATGATGGGGCACGAAACCGACCTCCTCGTTCTCCATTTCCGGCCCACGCTCGATGACCTCTCGGCACTGGAGCGGCGGTTCGAGACGACCGCACTCGCCGAGTTTACCGAACGGTCGACGTCGTACGTCTCGGTGACCGAAGTGTCGGGGTACGTCTCGGACGACTACTTCAAGGAGGACGCCGAAGAGACCAACGAGGGGTTGCGACGATACATCGAGGGGAAGCTCGAACCCGACATCCCCGAAAACGAGTACCTCTGTTTTTATCCGATGAACAAGCGGCGCGGGGAACAGTACAACTGGTACGCGCTGTCGTTCGACGAGCGCGCGGAGCTGATGGAGGGCCACGGGAAGTTCGGCCGCAAGTACGCCGGCGACGTCTCGCAGGTTGTCGCCTCATCGGTCGGACTCGACGACCACGAATGGGGTGTCACGCTGTTTGCCGACGACCCGGTCCATCTAAAGGACATCGTCTACGAGATGCGGTTCGACGAGGCCTCCTCGCTGTACGGCGAGTTCCCGTACTTCTACGTCGGCAGGCGGTTCCCGCCGAGCGACCTCGGAGCGTTCCTCGAGGGCGCGAAGGTTCCCACCGCCGAACACGGAAACGAAAGCGGCCACGCCCACGGAGGAAGCCACGCCGAGAGGGCCCACGACGAGGGCACTCACGCCGAGAGGGCCCACGACGAGACCGGCGAGGCCGACGACATCCGTGGTCAACTCGAGGAAATGAACATCTACGCCGGAAAGCCCCACGGCGAGGACGTCTACGCGACGGTGCTGTACTCCGAGACGGACGCCCAGGAGCTGTTCGAGGAGGTCGACGGTCTCCGGGCCAACTTCGACCACTACGACACGCACGTCAAAACCGCCGTCTACCGCGGTCGCGATCGCGACCGCAACGCGGTCGTGAGCATCTGGGAAACCAACTCCGCAGCAGAGACTGCAGCCGGGTTCCTGTCTGAACTCCCCGGAATCGTCTCGCGGGCGGGCGAAGAGTCCGGCTTCGGAACAATGGGCATGTTCTACACTATCAAGCCGGAACACCGGGACGACTTCCTCGAGAAGTTCGACACCGTCGGCGGCATGCTCGCCGAGATGGACGGACACCACGACACCGACCTGATGGTCAACGTCGAGGACGAAAACGACACGTTCATCGCCAGCCAGTGGCGCTCCCGAGACGACGCAATGGAGTTCTTCCGCTCGGACGCGTTCCGAGACACCGTCGACTGGGGGCGGGACGTGCTCGCAGACCGACCGCGGCACGTCTTCCTGGCCTGATCTGCAGGGGTTGAGATCTCCGGAATCGCTGTCCGGATTCTACCGCTCGAACGACACCAGCACGTGCCGGAGCGCCGGCAACGCCCGGTGTGCGGCCCGCACCTGTTCAGTGACGGCGTCCGGGTCGAGTCCCTCCCGGCGCAGGAGTCGTTCCAGCACGTCCCCCGCCGGGCCGTCGGCGACTGTGAGATACAGTCGCGACCACTTGCGGAACCGTCCGACGCTGTTGTCGGTGAGATCATTCACCCGCCGAACCCGGAGCCCGCGGTCGGCCATTGCCGAGAGATACGCCTCCTGTTGTCGTGGACGAGGCATGTCCCACGCTTCGCCGAACCGGTCGAGCACGTCGGGGGGGACGTCGCCACCCCCGTCGGCGACGAGGTCAGAGACGACGCCGACGCCGCCGTCGGAAAGCACACGCGAAAACTCGTCGAACGCCCGTTCGATCGCCGGCACGTACACCAGCGAATCGACGGCGACCAGGGCGGAAAACGCCCCGGTCCTGAAAGGGAGCCTCGTCGCGTCGCCGATCAGAAACGACGGGACACCGGTTTCGGCTCCCTTCCCGGGGGTGGCAGACGCGTTTCGGGCCCGCGAGACGTTTTCGGCGACGAGATCGATACCGACGACGTCGAAGGGCGTCTGTTCTGCGAGCCGGGATGTCGGACCCCCTCGGCCGCAGCCGACGTCGAGAAGTGTTCCAGCGCGTGTCGCGGAACGCCCGTCTGGCTCGGAGCGACGGTGGTGACGGGTTACCTCCGCGACGACGAGGTTCGCGAGCCTGTCCTGGGGCGACCCGAGCAGGTGGCTGCCGTATCGTGGAGAGTATCCGAGGTTGAGGAACGCGTCGGTGTCGAGGAAGGCGTCGAACCCTCGCCAGATGTCGGCGCGTTTCCCCCGACCGGAGAACTGGTCGGCGATCCGCCGGGCGAGATCCGGATCCGTCATTCTGGGCCCCTTTTTGAGGATCCGCTCACGTTTCGAATCGGGACACTTCGGAGTAACAGTACTCCGAGTCCGCACAGTATGACAGCTCGCTACAGCACTGGGGCCGCTGGTAATCGATGTCCCGGTGCCGGCGGAGGAAGGTCACGTACCCGTCGTCGACCCGGTCGAGCTTCTCGTGGCACAGCCACTTCTCGCCGAACCGACCCGCTGCCAGGTTCCGGTAGGGACACAGAAAGACCGTCCGGCGAACGTCGTCGATCCGGGGCGTTTCGACGATCCGGACGCCGACCAGTCGGTAGGCGAGCCGGAGCCGCCGGACGATCGCGTCCGGTGACTCGGCCCGGAAGAAAAGCAGGTGGGCGAACGCGTAGCCGAACGCGTGCAGGAGCCGTTCGAGCATATCGGTTATTGCGTCCGGGGCGTCATCACTGTTGTCGTTTGCGCCTCCGAGATATCGCCGTCGAGACTACAGGACAGAAGCCAGCGTCGAGACTACAGGACAGAAGCCAGCGCGTCCATCGTCCGGTCGACTTTCTCGACGCGCGCGTTATGGCCCATGTGCCCCACCCGGATCACGTCCTCGGCGTGGCTCGCCAGCCCAGTCGCGACCGTTATGTCGTAATCTTCCCGGAGCCGACGCTGAATCACCTCGGCGCGGTTCGGTACCGAAAACGCCGTAACGGTCGGCGAACTCCGCTCTGCTGCAGTCCGACCGTCGCCCGCGTCGGGATGCAGTTCGAGGTCGAGTTCGGCCCCGCGCTTGCGGCAGTGCCGTGCGGCCTGCTCGTGACGGCGGTAGACCGACTCGAGCCCCTCCTCGAGCAACAGTTCGAGCGACTTCCGGAGCGCGACGACTTCGGTCGTCAGGTGTGTGTACGGGAACTCCTCGTCGGTGTCCCGCCACGGCAGAAAGTTCGTGTACAGCGATCGGTTGTCCCGCTCTTCCATGCCCTCCCAGGCGGCGTCGCTTATTGCGGCGGTCGTGAGTCCCGGCGGTGCGCTGAAGCACTTCTGTGAGGCCCCCAGACAGACGTCGATTTTCCCGGTCGGGACCGGCGTCCCCCCGAGCGAGGAGACGGCATCGACGACGGTGACAACGCCGTGCTCCGCGAGCAGATCGAGTGCGGGTTCGATCCGGTTGAGTGTCCCGGTCGGCGTCTCGCAGTGAACCATCGTCGCGACCTCGAAGGTATCCTCCTGCAGCCGGCGTTCGAGTTCCTCGATCGGGAGCGGCTCGGTATCCGGCGCGGACACGAGCGTTGCTTCCCCGCCGTAGCTCTCGACGAAATCGGCGAACCCGTCGCCGTACAGCCCGTTCGAGAGACAGAGTACCCGGGTTCCGGGTTCGACCAGCGACGCGATCGACGCCTCCAGCCCGAGGATCCCCTCCCCGCCGGGGACGACGACCTGGTGGTCGGTGTCCCCGGTTCCGTACACCCTCGACAGCTGTTCGGTCAGTTCCCGATAGATCTCTCGGAACCGCGGATCGACGTTCGGGTTTATCAGTTCGCCTCCCATTGCCTCCCTGACCGGTTTCGGGACCTCCGTGGGTCCCGGCGTCATGAGCATACGGGCGGATTCGGCTCCGGTGGCTTAAACGCTGCCGTGGGAACGGGACGGGTGCGAGACGCCGGTGGGGTGAACCGTAGTGTGGATCGACGGCTTCAGGATGGGGGCGAAAGGAACAGTCCGTATGAGCGAGCCACGGGTCGCGGTCGCCGCGCGGGCCGCACGGGCCGGCGCCTCGGTGGCCGACGAGCGGTTCCGGACGGGAATCGACGTCCAGAACAAAGGCGGGAAGACGGACGTTGTCACCGCTGCCGATCGGGACGCACAGGCAGCGGTGTCCGACGCCATCCGGGAGACGTTTCCGGAGGACGCCATCGTCGGCGAGGAGGGCGACGCCGAGAAGACAGTGCCCGAGGAAGGGGCCGCCTGGATCGTCGATCCGATCGACGGGACGAACAACTACGTCCGCGACATCCCGTTTTGGGTCACCGCGGTCGCGGCGGTCGTCGACGGCGAACCGGTCGCCGCCGCCGTCGAGGCCCCAGCCCTGGGTGATTCGTACCTCGCCGACGGCCGGACTGCCGTCTCCTTCGAGGGGCCGATCGACGCGGGACTCGTCTCCGCGACAGCAGACTCCGGCGACCTCGCGGGGCTCCCGGGGGCAACCCGGATGGAAACGAGCGGCCGAACCGACCCGGAGACGTGTGCGGTCGCGCCGACGGTGTGGTGGGGATTCGACCGACGCGACGAGTACACCCGCGCCTGTGAGGGGATCGTCACCCGGTTTGGCGACCTCCGGCGCGTCGGCTGTGCCCAGCTGGAGCTTGCGATGCTCGCGGCCGGCGCGCTCGACGGCGTGATCACGAACGTCCTGTGCAACCCGTGGGATTCCGTCGCCGGCGTCCACCTCGTCCGCACTGCCGACGGCCGAGTGACCGATCTCGACGGGGGCCGGTGGCGACACGACTCCCGCGGGCTGGTCGCCTCGAACGGCGGCGTCCACGACCACGTGCTCGAGGCTTCACAGACGATCGATCCGTAGCCACGTGGAGCGATCCGTAGCCACGTGGAGTGTCATCACGTCGGCGTGCGCGCAATCCCTGCCGGGCCGATGGTTTTTAACCCCCCGGGACCCGTCCGAACTGATATGAACGACCGAGAGTCGTCCGGCGAGCGGTTCGCCGGCGAAAAGGACCCGTCGCTGCCGAGCAGCGACGTGACGACGGGCGCAGAGCGTGCCCCCCACAGATCGATGTTCAGGGCGATGGGGTTCGACGACGAGGACCTCTCCTCGCCGATGGTCGGGGTCGCGAACCCCGCTGCGGACATCACGCCGTGTAACGTCCACCTCGAAGACGTCGCCGACGCCGCGATCGACGGGATCGACGACGCCGGCGGGATGCCCATCGAGTTCGGGACGATCACCATCTCCGACGCCATCTCGATGGGCACAGAGGGGATGAAAGCCTCGCTGATCTCCCGCGAGGTGATCGCCGACTCCGTCGAACTCGTCGCGTTCGGCGAGCGCATGGACGCGCTGGTCACGATCGGTGGCTGCGACAAGAACCTTCCCGGGATGATGATGGCCGCGATCAGATCCGACCTCCCGTCGGTGTTCCTGTACGGCGGCTCGATCATGCCCGGCCAGCACGAGGGACGGGACGTCACTATCGTGCAAGTGTTCGAGGGCGTGGGCGCGTACGCCGAGGGATCGATGGAGGCAGAGGAACTCGACGAACTGGAGCGCAACGCCTGTCCCGGCGCCGGCTCGTGTGGCGGGATGTTCACCGCGAACACGATGGCGTCGATCTCGGAGGCGCTCGGGATGGCCCCCCTCGGGTCGGCGTCGGCGCCCGCAGAGGACCCCGAACGGTACGAGGTCGCCGAGCGCGCCGGCGAACTCGCCCTGGAATGCGTCGAAGAGGACCGCCGGCCCTCCGACATCCTCTCCCGAAAATCCTTCGAGAACGCGATCGCCCTCCAGACTGCGATCGGCGGCTCGACCAACGGCGTGTTGCACCTGCTCGCACTCGCGGCCGAAGCCGACGTCGATCTCTCGATCGAGGAGTTCGACGAGATCTCGAAGCGAACCCCCAAGATCGCCGACCTCCAGCCGGGGGGCGCCCACGTGATGAACGACCTCCACGAAGTCGGCGGCGTGCCGGTCGTGATCCGCCGGCTGCTCGATGCGGGGCTGTTCCACGGGGACGCCGCGACCGTCACCGGTCGGACGATCGCCGAGGAGCTTGAAACGCTGGATCTCCCGGAGGACGACGAGCTCGATTCGGAGTTCCTCTACACCGTCGACGAGCCGAAACAGCCGGAAGGCGCGATCAAGATCCTCACGGGAAACCTCGCGCCCGACGGGGCGGTGCTGAAGGCGACCGGCAACGACACCCTCCGTCACGTCGGCCCCGCACGGATCTTCGAACACGAGGAGAACGCGATGGCGTACGTCCAGGACGGGGACGTCGATCCGGACGACGTGATCGTCATCCGCAACGAGGGGCCGAAAGGCGGGCCGGGGATGCGCGAGATGCTCGGCGTCACCGCCGCGGTCGTCGGCGCCGGCTACGAGGACGACGTAGCGCTGTTGACGGACGGTCGGTTCTCCGGCGGGACCCGGGGGCCGATGATCGGCCACGTCGCGCCCGAGGCAGCCGTCGGCGGCCCGATCGGGCTGCTCGAGGAGGGCGACGAGGTCACCGTCGACGTGCCGAACCGAGAGCTCTCAGTGGCTGTGTCTTCGGAGGAACTCGAACGCCGTCGCGACGCGTGGGAAGAGCCTGACCCACCCTACGAGGGCGGCGTTCTCGCGAAGTTCGCCCGCGACTTCGGCTCGGCGGCCGACGGAGCCGTCACCAATCCGGCGCTAAAGCGGGACTGATTGTTCCTCCGCCGGCAGTGCGATCTCGACCTCGCCGGGATCCTCGCCGGGAGCAAGCGACACTGGTTCGATCGCGCTGAGCCGCATTACCGACGCCTGGGAATCCAGTCCGGACGCCACGACGCGCGGCGCCCCGTCGTCCCGCCCGTCCACGCAGTCGAACCCGACGATCCCGTCGAGCACAGCGAGCACCGGTACACACCGAGTGTAGCCGTCGACGCCCACCAGGGCCACGTGAGTCGTCTCCGGCGACGGGTCGGCCGCGTCCATGGCGTCAGCGACGGACACCCCTTCCCAGATCCCCTCGATGAGCGTTCCCGAGTGACAGCGCGTCGAGAAATCGACCTGTCGCCACTCGAACCGCTCTCTCGCGCTCGCCCGATCGAGAGCGTAGTCGTCGTGCCCACCGATCCGTATCTGATCGGGCTCGGGATGCGTCTCCGCGGGCGAGTACGACTCCCGCGGGTCGCCGTCGATCAGCTCGCCATTCGACGGTGTGTCCTCGCGTTCCGTCCGGGAACCGTCGTCCTCCGGCGCACCGTCGTCGACGAGTTGTGGGTCAGTCTGCACAGATGGCTCCTCCAGTCGGAGGTAGATGTGCTACCTCCATGAGCATCGTTGCACAGTATAAAGCTGCTTTTGTGGTGCCGAAACGCCAGTGTGGTTCCCGGAGGGTCCGTCACCGCGAGTTCATCACTGGACGTCCCTCACCCGTGGTTCGTCACCGGCCGAGTTCGGCGTGGGCAGACGAAAGGTGGCGGGAGGCCAGCGCCGCCAGAAGCGAGAGTTCCCCCGCGAGCGCTCCGACCGCGATCGCCTCCGCCAGGGCGTCCGCGTTCGTCCCCGGCGGGTCGCCGCCGCCCGAGACGCCCAGCAGTGACAGCGCCTCCGACTGGGTGGGAAGCTTCGTTCCGCCGCCGACGGTGCCGACTTCGAGGCTCGCGAGCGACACCGAAACGTACAGGTCGGCCTCGCCAGGCTCCCCACGGGTCCGCGCTGTCGTGATCGCGTTCGCCCCCTCGACCACCTGGGCTTCGTCCTGACCGGTGGCGAGGAACATCGACGCGACCACGTTCGCGACGTGGGCGTTGAACCCCAGGCTGCCGGCCTTCGCGGAGCCGACGAGGTTCTTTCGGGTGTTGATCTCCGCGATCGCCTCCGGCGTCGTGTGGAGCCGGGACTCGACAACGTCCCTGGGAATGATCGCGTCCGCTGTGACCGTGCGCCCGCGACCCTCGATTGCGTTGACCGCGGCGGGTTTTTTGTCGGTACAGAGGTTGCCCGACAGCGCGACCAGCGACGCTTCCGTCTCCGATTCGATCAGGTCGCACGCCTCCCCGGTCGCGATCGTCGCCATGTTCATCCCCATCGCGTCCTTCGTGTCGTAGCGGAACCGGAGGTAGACGTTGTCGCCGACGACGTACGGTGTCACGTCGAGAAGTTCCCCGTGGCTGGTCGTCGATTCGGCTGCGTCTGCGAGCTGTTCGACGTTGTCGCGAACCCACCCTGCGAGCGCCTCCGCCTCGACGACGTCTTCGACTTTAAATACCGGCGCGCGGGTCATCCCCGATTTCGTCACGCGAGCCGAGGCCCCGCCGGCGGCGTCGAGCACCGAACAACCCCGGTTGACCGAGGCCACCAGTGCGCCTTCAGTCGTTGCCAGCGGGAGATACCGCTCGTCGTCGAGGGCGCCACCGCGGATCCGGACGGGACCCGCGACGCCGATCGGTACCTGGACGGCGCCGAGCATGTTCTCGACGTTGGGGCCGGCCGTTTCGGCCGGGAACCCGTAGGCGCCGATGGTCTCCAGGTCGGCGCCGGACTGTTCGGAGACGAGCAACCGTCGGGCAGCAGTCGCCAGATCGGCGTCGGCGTGCTCCTCGAGTTCGTGGAGCCGGAGCTCCCCCTCCCGAACGCTGTCGGCGAGGTCGTCGGCATCGACGTCTGTCATGTCCAGTAAGTGGTTACGCTGAGGGATAAGAACTGTCGGTTCCAGACGCCGGCAACGGAAGCGATTCCGGGGCGTCGCCAGAGACGGGTCGGTTGCGGCAATACTGTGTCCGGCGTCAATAATGATACGCCCCGGATCCGGACCATCATCCGGACAGTCGATGCTCTCCCGTTATCTGCCGTCGGTTGCGAGCCAGCTTCGCCAGCTCGCGAGCGACGGTCGAGGGCCGATCCTCTTTGCGATCGCGGCCGGCTGGGGGCTCACGATCGGCACGCGGACGATCTATCCGGTTCTGTTGCCGGATCTCCGTGCGACGTACGGGCTGGACCTCGCGACTGCGGGGGCGCTCTTGACGGTACTTTTTGTCGCGTACGCGTTCGGACAGCTTCCTGGCGGGCTGTTCGCAGACCGGATCGGCGAGCGGAAAACGCTCGTGGCGAGCATGGTCGTCTCCGGCGGGTCGGTCGTGTTGATCGTCGTCGCCGGCTCCCCGATCGCGCTGTTTCTCGCGACCGCCGCGTTCGGTTTCGGCGTCGGCTTCTACGCGATCGCCCGCTTTACTGCGATCGCGAGGGTGTATCCCGACGGCTACGGCACCGCGATCGGGATCACGAACGTCGCCCCGGAGATCGGACAGGCGGCGTTGCCCCCCATCGCGGGCGTGATCGCGGTGGTGCTCGGCTGGCAGTTCGGGTTCGGAGTAGCGATCCCCGCGTTCGTCGCGGTCGCCATCGCACTGTGGGTGACGGTTCCCACCGAGCCGGACGACGGTAGGAGTGCAGTCGACACGTTCTCGCTTGCGACCGCCCGATACGTCTTCAGAGAACTCAAAAACCCCCCAGTACTGCTCGCCACGCTGGTGTTGATCGTCGGCTTTTCGATCTGGCAGGCGTTCACCGGGTTCTATCCGACGTACTTGATAGAGCGGAAGGGCATCTCTCCGGCAGTCGCGAGCGCGCTGTTCGGGCTGTACTTCGTCTCGACTGCAGTCATCCATCCGATTTCGGGAGCGCTTTACGATCGTCTGAACGTCCGGTACACGGCGGCCCCGATCGTCGCGTCTGTCGCCGCACTTGCGGCGCTGCCGTTCGTCGAGAGCCTGTCACTGCTGGTCGTGATCTCGATCCTGTTGGGGACGCTGCTCGCGTTCGAGACAGCGACCGAGTCGTATCTCGTCGGGGCGCTTCCGGACGACGTCGAGGGGACGGGGTTCGGCATCCTGCGCACGCTGGTGTTCGCGGTCGGGGCTGGAAGCCCAGTCGTGTTCGGCGCCGCTGCAGATCGCGGGTTCTTCGATGAAACCTTCCTCGTGCTCGCAGCGCTCGGGGTCGTACTGATGGCGATCTCGAGTCGACTTCCACTTGTCGAACGGTGAGTTCCAAAACAGCGACGTCCGACTCAGTACAGTAACTCGTCGTCGTTTTCGATCATGTACAGCGACCGCGCCGCGACGTTGACGCAGTGGTCGCCGACGCGTTCGAGGTCACGGATCGTGAGCAGCAGCCGGGAAACCTCGTTCATTAGTGCCTCGAGTTCCGTCTCGTCGTCGAACCGCTCCTGTTGGATGAGTTCGCGAACGACCGCCTCGCTCGCCTTCTCGCACAGCTCGTCGAGGTCGTCGTCCATTGCGGCGACCTCGAAACACGTCTCGGCGTCCTCGTTCGCGTACGCCTCCATCGCCGCATCCAGCATCGTGAGGGTATTTGCGCCGATCTGCTGGGCGTCGACGTCGGGGAAGACGCTCCGGTTGGCTTGCTTTGCGTACTCTCCGAGGTTGGTCGCGAGATCGGCGATCCGTTCGAGGTCGGTGATGATCTTGAACGAGGCGGCGATGAAGCGCAGGTCGCCGGCGACGGGCTGTTGAAGCGCGATCAGGTCGATACAGTCCTTCTCCAGCTCCAGATACAGCTGGTTCACCTCGTGATCCCGAGTGATCACTTCCTCTCCCATTTCGGCGTCCTGCTGTGCGAGCGCGTCCAGTCCCATCTGTAGCCGCTCGGCGACCACCTCGCTCATGAACAGCACGTCCTCCCTGAGCTGAGTTAATTTCTCCTGGTAATCCGTGCGTGGCATGTCGTTGTTCCCTGTGTCGTCGGCTCACTCAAAAGGCTGTCTCCGTTCGTCCGTTCCGTCCGTGGCACCTCCAGGATACGGCCTCCACGGTCGATCACCCGAACTTGCCGGTGATGTAATCCTCCACCCGCTGGTGTTCGGGGTTCGAGAAGATGCGGTCGGTGTCGCCGAACTCCACGAGCCGACCGCCGGTCAGAAACACCGCCGTCTTGTCGGAGATGCGGGCCGCCTGTTGCATGTTGTGCGTGACGACGATCACGGTGTAATCCTCCGCGAGTTCCGTGATGAGATCCTCCACCTTCGAGGTGGCAACCGGATCCAGCGCGGAGGCCGGCTCGTCCATCAACACCACCTCCGGGTCGGGAGCGATCGCCCGGGCAATACAGAGCCGCTGTTGTTGCCCCCCGGAGAGGTCCAGTCCGGAGGACCCGAGCTGATCTTTCACCTCGTCCCACAGCGCCGCCCGGCGGAGCGACTCCTCGACGCGGGCGTCGAGGTCGCCCTCGAACCCCTGGATCTTCAGCCCGTAGGCGACGTTGTCGTAGATCGATTTCGGAAACGGGTTCGGCTTCTGGAACACCATCCCGATCCGACGGCGCAGCGCCACCGGGTCGACGTCGTCGTCGTAGACGTTCTTTCCTTTGAACAACACCTCGCCTTCGATTCTGGCGACGTCAATCAGGTCGTTCATCCGGTTCAAACACCGGAGGAACGTCGATTTGCCGCATCCAGAGGGCCCAATGATCGCCGTCACCTGCTTTTCTGGCAGTCGGACCGAGGTCGGGTGAAGCGCCCGCTCCTCGCCGTAAAAGACCTCCAGGTCTCGGGTCTCGATCGCGGTGGCGCCCTCCGGCGTCGATTCGATGCTGGGATCGATGTCGTCGTCGATCCGCCCCTGGCTCATTGTCGCACGTTCCTGACTCGGGTTCGATTGATCCTGGCTCATCGTAGATTCGTTCTGGCTCATTGTCGTTCGTACCTGTTTCTGATGTAGATCGCCGTCGCGTTCATTCCCAGCAGCACTGCGAGCAACACGACGATTCCGGCGGCAGCGACGTGCTGGAACTCCGCCTGCGGGAGCCGAGCCCAGTCGAAGATCTGCATCGGCATCGCCGCGAACGGCCCGAGAAAGTCCGGCACCGGCAGCCCGAACGGTCCGTCCCGGACCGGGGCGACGAACATCGACGTCGCGGCGCCGACCATCAGGATCGGCGCCGTCTCCCCAATCGCTCGAGACAGCGCCAGGATCGTCCCGGTCATGATCCCGGGGAGCGACGCCGGCAACACGATGTCGCGGATTACCTCCCAGTCGGTCGCGCCCACACCGTAGGCGGCCCGGCGCTGGGAATCGGGCACCGCGCGGATCGCCTCCTGGGCGGAGACGATCACGATCGGAAGGATCAGGAGAGTAAGCGTCAACGCCCCCGCCAAGAGGCTCGATCCGAGCCCCGCCGCCCGGACGAAAAGCGCCAGCCCCAGAAGGCCGTACACGATCGACGGAACGCCCGCAAGATTGGCGATGTTCGCCTCGATGAAGCTCGTGAGCCGGGAGTCGGGCGCGTACTCCTCGAGGTAGATCGCGGCACCGACGCCGAGAAACAGTGTGAACACGGCAGTGAGTACGATCAGCAGGATCGAGCCGACCAACGCCGGATAGATCCCCGCCCCTCGACCGCCCGGCAGGTAGTTCTCGACGAACCGCGAGGGGGGATACGTGAGGAACTCCCAGGTGACCCATCCCCACGACTCGTAGAGCACGTCCGCGACGAGTGCAACGAGCGCGACGATCCCCACGAGCGTCGAGGCGAGGCAGACGGCGACGAAGGCCTGTCCGATCAGTCGTTTTCGGTGGACGTCGTCGGCGATGCCCGCAAAGGGATCTGCCGGTTCGGTGCTCGGTTCTTCACTCATTGGTACTCCTCCCGGAATCGGGACTTGACCCAGAGACTGAGCAGGTTCATCGAAAGCGTCATCGCAAACAGCGTGATGCCGACCGCAAACAGCGACTGGTAGCCGATCGAGCCGACCGACACGTCGCTGATCCCGACCTGAACCATGTAGGCGGTCATCGTCTGGATCGGTTCCAGCGGGTTGAACGTGACGTTCGGATGCATCCCCGCCGCGAGCGTGACTGCCATCGTCTCGCCGATCGCCCGCGAAATCGCCAGGATGTACGCGGCGGTAATGCCCGAGACCGACGCCGGAATCACCACGTCGGTGGATACCTCGTATTTGGTCGCCCCGAGCCCATAGGCCGCCTGGCGGAGCTCGTCGGGTACCGCCGACATCGCGTCCTCGGAAAGCGAGGAGACCATCGGGATCACCATAACTCCGACGACGATCGCGCCGGCGGCCGCGTTGAACGTCCCGGTCTCCGGGAAGAACTGCTGGAGCAGCGGCGTGATGAACGACAGCGCGAAGAAGCCGTACACGATCGTCGGGATCCCCGCGAGCACCTCGAGGGTCGGTTTGACGATCTTGCGGACGCGGCGGTCGGCGTACTCGGCGAGATACACCGCCGTCGCCGTCCCGACCGGGATCGCGACGATCGCGCTCCCGACCACGATGAGCATCGTTCCCCAGATCAGCGGCAACACGCCGTACGACCGGGGGCGGATGATCGGCGACCAGTCGGCAGTCGTGAAGAACTCCACGATCGATACCTCCCTGAAGAAGGCCACTGCGCCCTCGACGAGCACGATGATGATCCCGGCGGTCGTCAACACCGTGACCGCGGCACACGCGAAGAACACGTACCGGATCAGCCGGTTTTTCGTCCCGTCGATCCCCGATCCAGCACGGGTGAGGTCGGCGCTACTCATAGCGAGCGAGCACCTCCTCCAGTCGTTCGCGCGCCTCTCGGACCGACTCGTCGGTCGTCGCGAAGTAGCCGACCTTCCGTGCGGCCCACTGGGTCCAGGCGAGTTCCTCTTCGGGGCCGACGTCGCTGCGGTCCGCCCGCTCGTCGATCGGCGAGAAGTAGAACCGGGCGTACTCCCTGACGTGCTCTTTCTCGAAGGAGTTCACGTTGAAATAGACGTACATCGCCCGCGTCAACGGCTGGTACGTTCCCGACTCGATCGTCTCCCGTGTCGGGGTGACACAGCCGTCGCCGTCGTCGACGTCGACGAGTTTCAGATCCTCCTTGTTCTCCTCGTAGTAGCCCAGCCCGCCCCAGCCGAGGGCGTTTCTGCTCCCGCGAACGCCGCGGACGATCACGTTGGTGTCGGCGCTCGCGGAGTAGTCCGACCGGATCGCGCCGATTTCGCCGTTGATCGCTTTCGTAAACGAGTCGAACGTCCCAGAGGCCGGATCGCGCCCGTACAAGTCCAGTTCACCGTCGTGACCCTCCTCGGCCCACTCCTCGCGGATATCCCCCCACGTTTCGACCTCGGAACCGGGCTCCCAGATCCGGCGCAGTTCCTCGGTGGTGAGACAGTCACACCAGTGGTTGTCCGGATGGACCCAGACTGCGAGTCCGTCGAGCGCCGCCTCGAACTCGACGTAGTCGACGCCGGCCTGCCCACATTGTTCTACTTCGCTGCGTTGTCCCTCGGGGACGTCTTCCGGACCCAGGATCGGCCGGCTGGCGTTCTGGACGTCCGTGGTACCCTCACAGAACAGCTGAAATCCGGCACCGGTTCCCGATCCGCGAACTGGGATCCGGACCCGGTTGTTGCGCCACTGGAACTCCTCGGCCACCGCGGCACCGTGGGGCAACAGCGTATTGCTGCCGTCGACGACGATCTGTCCTTCGAGGTGGCTCGGCTCCCCGCGAACGAGACAGCCCGCGAGTCCGGAAACCGACAGCGCACCCACGGAGGCACCGGCCATCGAAAGGAACTGTCGACGGGAACTATCCGACAACCTGAAATCAGACTCAGTTCCGGTAGTCGACCGTCCATTCCCCCCCACAGGGGGTTTCCGTTCCATCGGTTTCCGGTCCGCGAGGACGACCTAAATACTCTACTATAATAACTATATAGTACTATGTTTGGGACACGTTGTCTCCGTTTTCGGGCAGTCGGTAGCGGACCGTAATCCGGACAAGACTGCCGGTAACGCGGCGAGAAATCGCCACCGTTCGGAAACGATTCGGTTTGTGAACGATATATATTTGAACACATTTATATATACTCGGTCGGGATCTGTCGGTATGGAAACCCGGAAGGTCCAGGTCACCGGGGGATCGACGTACACGGTATCGATTCCCAAGTCCTGGGCGACGGAAAACGACGTGGGCGCCGGAAGCGAAGTGGAGTTCTATCCGGAGGGTGACGCGCTGTTTCTCACGCCGAAAACCGAAGAGCAACGGACGGAAGGGACGCTGGACGTGACAGATCTAACCGGCGAGGAACTGGTTCGGGCGGTCACGGCGATGTACGTGAGTGGCTTCGACGACATTATCCTGGAGAGCAGCCGGATCACGACCGGGCAACGCCGCACGATCAGGGAGGCCGTCCAGAGTCTCGTCGGCCTCGAAGTGTTCGAGGAGACGGCGGACAAAGTAGTTATCCGGGATCTGCTCGATTCCTCCGAGCTATCGATTCACAACGCCGTAACCCGAATGCGGCTGATCGCGCTGTCGATGCTGGAAGACGCCCTCGCCGCACTCGGGGAACTCGACGAGGACCTCTCGCGTGACGTGATCGAACGCGACGACGACCTCGACCGGCTCTGGCTCGTGGTCTCGCGGATCTTCAGGGCGACGCTACGGACCCCGAAGGCCGCAGAAAAGCTCGGACTCCCCCGGGAGGTCTGTTTCGACTACCAATCGAGCGCCAGACAGCTCGAACGCATCGGCGATCACGCCACCAAGATCGCCCACCTCACCCTGGAACTGGAACAACCGGTCCCCGAGGAAATACTCGACGCGCTCGAAGAGCTCCGCCAGGAGGTCACACAGGTAATCGACGACGCGATGGACGCGCTGTTTTCCGAAGATAGGGACGTTGCGACCCGGGTCGCGAACGAGGCGCGAAAAGCCGTCCAGCGGATCGACGAGGACGCTCGACGGATCGACTCGTACCTGCGGAACCTCGATCCCGCGAGGGCACAGTTGCTCGGCCTCATCGTCGATTCGGTCTCCCGGTGTGGGGACTACGGCGGCAACATCGCCGAAACCGCACTTCAGAAGGCGTCACCCTCGCCGTGACCGTTCCGTCAGGGCGCCGCGACGACACGTCGGCTCCCGAACGTACGACAAGCGTTTTGCCTGCCCGCCCCTAACTGAGTCCGATGGCAGACGAGGAGGTCTCGGGCCCGGTGGACGACGCGGAAGCCTCCGGCGAGACACCCCGACCCGAGCCGCTTCGGACGTTCTTTCAGGTAAAATCGACACGACGGGACGGCGACCGGATCCTCTATTACGGCGAGTCGCTGGTCCCCGATCGCGCGCTCATGCGTCGGATCTCCCCGGCTTTCCGTGAGGCCGGCTACGAGGTCGAACTCGCACGAACCAGTGGGACCGACGTCGTGATCGCGCGCCCGCTCGGCGCCGGAAGGGGAGGAATTCCGTGGACCAACCTCGTGTTGTTCGTGACGACAGTGATCTCGACGCTGTTCGTGGGCGCGTACGGCTGGTACTACGTCCCGCTCTCGGAGATTACTGCCAACCCGCTGGTCATCCTCCAGGCGTGGCCGTTCACCGCAGCGGTGCTTGGTGTGCTTTTGGTCCACGAGCTGGGCCACTACGCCGCCGCACGATACTACGGGGTAAACGTCTCGTTGCCGTACGTGATCCCGTTCGTCTTCCCGTTCGGGACGCTGGGAGCAGTGATCCGGATGAAAGGACAGATGCCCTCCCGGAAGGTGCTGTTCGACATCGGTGCCGCGGGGCCGCTTGCGGGGCTGGCTGCGACGATCGTCGTGACAGTGATCGGACTCTCCTTGGACCCGATCACCATCCCCGAACGGATCCTCGAAGCAGACGGCAGCATGATCCGGTTCAACGATCCGCCGCTGTTGACGCTGATCGCGTCGGCACTGGGTGAACCGACGGCCTACGAGGCGGCGAACAAGGCGGCCCACCCGGTCGTCATCGGCGGGTGGGTCGGGATGTTCTTTACCCTGCTCAACCTCCTCCCGGTCGGTCAGCTCGACGGCGGTCACATCATGCGTGCGATGATCGGCGAGCGACAGGAGACGGTCGCATCGCTGGTTCCGGCGGCCCTGTTCGGGATCGCCGCCTACCTCTACTACGTGCTGGAGTACGGGCTCGACGAGTCGGTCGGGTTGTGGGCGTTCTGGGGCGTGTTCGCGCTGTTTATCGCGTTCAACGGCCCCGCCGACCCCGTCGACGAGTCACAGCTGGGGTGGCCGCGAATGATCGTGGGCATCATCACCTTCGCGCTGGGGCTACTGTGTTTCATGCTCGTGCCAGTCCAGGTCGTCTCCGGCTGAGCCCGGAACGACGGGGACGACACCCTTGCTGCGCACAGCAGCTCACAGACTCCGCTTGATGCGTTCGAAGAAGCCCTCCTCGATTTCGATCTCCTCGCCACCCGCCTCGGCGAACGCCTCGAGCGCCTCCCGCTGTTCCTCGTTGAGGCTTTCCGGGGTGACTACCTGCACCCGGACGTAAAGGTCACCGCGTCCGCGACCCCGCAGCCGAGGCATTCCCCGGTCCCGCAGTCGGAACGTTTCGCCGCTTTGGGTGCCGGCCGGAACGTCCATCTCGACGGTGCCGTCGAGCGTTTCGATCTCGATCGTATCCCCGAAGACCGCTTGCGGGAACGAGATCGGCTGCTTGAGATGGAGGTCGTCGCCGTCGCGCTCGAACCGGTCGTCCCCCTCCACCGTCACGTCGATGAGGAGATCGCCCGGCGGACCGCCGTTCTCCCCCGGCGCGCCTTCACCACCCATCCGGAGCGTCTGGCCGCTTTCGACGCCGGCAGGGATCTCGACGGTGAGCGTGGCTTCCTCCCGGACGATACCCTCACCCGAACAGGTGGAACACGTCTCGGAGTACAGTTCGCCGTCCCCCTCACACCGGGGGCAGGTGGTCGTCTGCTGGACGCGGCCGAACGCGGTCTGCTGGACCTGCGTCACCTGGCCCCGACCGTTACACTCCGGACAGCTCTGTACGTCCGCGTCCGGCGGATGTCCGGTGCCGCCACAGTCGTCACATTCTGTCGGCCGGGTGACAGAGAGGCGCTTTTCGGCGCCGTCGAACGCCTCCTCGAGGTCGATCGTGATCTCCGTCCGGAGGTCGCGTCCCTGGCGTGGGCGGTTCGGATCGCGGCTGCCGCCGCCGAACAGGTCCGAAAACAGGTCCTCGAAACCACCTCCGCCGCCGCCGAACGGACCGCCGCCGCCGAACGGGCCCCGCCCCGCACCGCGGCCGGCGCCGCCGTTGTCGGTCGCGCCGTGCTTTTCGGCCCGTTCGAACTGCTCGTGACCCAGCCGATCGTACAGCTGTCGCTTCTCCTCGTCGGTGAGCACCTCCTTTGCCTTCTGGATCCGCTTGAACTTCTCTTCGGCGTCCGGATCGTCGCTGACGTCGGGGTGATACTCCGCCGCCTTCTTCCGATAGGCCCGTTTGATCTCGTCGGCGTCGGCGTCGCGTGACACCCCGAGTACCTCATAGAAGTCCTCGCTCATTCGTTGTCGACCCATAGTAGACTGTGCTACTTGAAAAGAACGGCTCGACCCCGGAGTCTCGAAGCGCTAGCCCCGGCGCAAAATTTACCGTGACGGATTCCCTGTCGAACTGTATGTCACAGCTTGACAAACACAGTGCGTCGACGCCCATCGGGGATTCACGTCCTCGAGGGCACCGGAACGATGGCGTCTGAATTCGACGACCCGTACGTCCCGGTCATTTCCGTCGAGGAAGCGACCGAGGAGAGTCCACAGACCCTCCGCGTCGACGGCCGAACGATCGGCCTGTTTCACCACGACGGAGAGTTTTACGCGACCGACAACCGCTGTCCCCACATGGGCTTTCCGCTCACGGACGGGTCAGTCGACGACGGGATACTGACGTGTCCGTGGCACCACGCCCGGTTCGAGATCTCCTGTGGGGACACGTTCGATCCGTTCGCGGACGACGTCGGGACCTATCCAGTCGAGGTTCGTGACGGCGACGTCTACGTCGATCCGCACCCGCCACGTGAGGAACCGCCCGAGGAGCGCTGGCGGAACCGGCTCGAACACGGCCTGCAGGAGAACCTCGGATTGATCGTTGCCAAATCCGTGATCGGCCTCGACGACGCCGGCGTTGCCTCCTCGGTCCCGGTCCGGATCGGAGTCCAGTTCGGCACCCGGTACCGGGAGGACGGCTGGGGACGCGGGCTCACCACGCTCGGCGTGATGGCGAACCTCCTCGGGGATCTCCGTCCGGAGGATCGACGCCGGGCACTCTACGTCGGACTCTCGGAGGTCGCCGACGACTGTGCGGGCGAACCGCCGTTTTTCGTGCAGGAACGGCTCTCCACTGACGACGTCACACCCGAGCGACTCAAGCGTTGGTTTCAAAGCAACATTGAGGTTCGCGACTCCGACGGCGCCGAGCGGGTACTCCGGGCCGCGATCGCTGCCGACCTCGAGGAGCCAGCGATCGCCGAACTGCTCGTCGCGGCGGCCACGGACCACCTGTATCTCGACAACGGCCACCGCCTGGATTTCATCAACAAGGCGTTCGAGACGCTCGATCACGTCGGGTGGGAGCACGCCGACGAGGTGCTCCCGAGTCTGGCCCCCGGACTCGCCGCCGCAGATCGGGCCGAGGAGAACTCGTCGTGGCGACAGCCGATCGACGTCGCCCAGTTGTGTTTCGACGCAGCAGCTGAACTCCCGCACGCGGTCGAACAGGGATCGAATCGAACGTGGGAAAAACCGGACGAATTCGTCGACGTCGTAATGGGAGAGGATCCACGAGAAATCATCGACCAACTGATGGGAGCCATCGCAAACGGGGCGACCGCCGAGGAGCTCGCGAACGTGGTGACCCACGCCGCCGGCAGACGAATCGCCCAGTTCGGAACGAGCAACGAGTTTCGGGACTGGAACACCGTCCATCACACCTACACGTACGCGAACGCGGTGTTTTGTCTGAGCCGGCGAACCGACGCCAGCGAGGCGTACCGAGGGGTCTTCGATGCGGCGGTGAACGTCTATCTCGACAGGTTTCTCAATACGCCGCCGACGCCGCTGCCCGATCCGGACGGGGACCGAGATCCAGACGAGGTCAGCGAGGAGCTCCTGGAGTGTTTCGAAGTCGAGAGCGACGAAGAAGTGGACCGAGCCGGCCAACTCACGGCCGAGTTCCTCGCAGCCGACGGCGACGTCGACCGTCTGAAACGAGCTCTCGGCGAAGTACTTCTGCGAGAGGATGTCGGCTTCCACCCGCGACAGAACCTCGAGGCGGCGTTCACCCAGTACGACGCCGCCGTGGACGAACGGAACGGCCGGGTACACCTAATCGCGACTGCCCGATATCTCTCCGCGCACACGCCGACCCGACGGGCCGGCGAACAGACGTATCGAATCGCCGACCGGCTCAACCGCGGCGAGAAGATCCACGAGGCGTGAGCCGTTGTCCTCACCCGGATCCGTCGATTCGCGTACCGGGCGACTCCCCTCGGAGGAACCGCGAGAGATCGTCGGGACCGAACACGTACGCCGGCGCAGAAAGCGCCAGCAGCTCGCGGACTTTGCCGGCCATCCCGCCGCTCACGTCGGTCGACTCGCTCGCTCCGAGAGTGTCGGCGACCTCCTCGAAGGCAGTTATCTCCCGGATCACCTCCCCGTCGCTGTCGAGCACGCCGGGAACGGTCGAACAGACGCCAACTCGAGCGGCGTCGAGCTCCTCGGCCAGCCGACAGACGAGTTCGTCGCCCGAAAGCACGGTGATCCCCTCCCCGCGGTGGACGACGCCGTCGCCGTGCAACACCGGAACGAACCCCTCGGCAAGCATGGCGTCGACCTGTTCGAGCGGACACGAAAGCGCGCCGTCCGACTCGCGTGCGGCGACCGAAAGGGGATGCACAGGAAGCGCCGGCACGTCGCGGTCGTGGAGTCGAGAGAGCACGAACCGGTTGAGCGTCGTCATCGCGCCGTGGATCGACAGTGCCGCCGCCGCGTCGTGGGTTCCGCGTTCGGTCGTGACCCCGTGCCGGCTCGCGTGGTGATGGCCGAAGCTCCCACCACCGTGGACGATTGCGAGCCGCCCGACATCGCCGTCCTCCCTGGCCGCGGCGATCGCGTCGGCTGCCGCCGAGAGTGCCGGGCCGTCCAGCGTTTCAGCCCGATCCTTCTCGGTGATCACGCTGCCGCCGAGCTTCACCACGAGGAGATCCTGTTCCGTGCGGTCCATCCGCGATTACGCCTCCTCGACCCGCACGCCTTCCGTCGCCAGTTCCGCCCGAAACGCACGCTGACAGCCCGGCGTGAACTCCAGGGCGGTTCTGGACTCCGACGACTCGTCGAGCGCGACGATGCAGCCGCCGCCGCCGGCGCCAGTGAGCTTCGCGCCGTGGGCTCCCGCCTCGCGGGCCGCCCACACCATCTCGTCGAGCGAGCGGGCTGACACCCCCAGCGCCGACAGCAGACCGTGATTGAAGTCCATCAGTTCGCCGAGTTCCGCGAGCCACTCCGGCGACGGATCGGTCTCGGGGATCGCCTCCGAAAGCAGCGCTTCCCCGTCCCGAACCACGTCGCCGATCGTGGCCAGGGTATCGGCGGCGAAGTCGTACCGGTCGCGAAGCTCCCTGACACCGGAAACCAGTTCCCCGGTCTCGCCGGCACCGCCGTCGAACCCGATCACGAACGGGAGGTTCGGTGCCTCGATCGTCCGGCAGTCGTCGCCTTCGACTCTGACGGCACCGCCCATCGTCGAACAGAACGTGTCCGCGCGGGACGCCTGGCCGTCCTGCACTTCGAACTCCGCGCGATACGCCCGGTTGGCGAGTTCCCCCTTCTCGAGCGGTTCGCCCAGCGCCCGGGTTGCGGCGTCGATCCCGGCGACCACGACCGCCGCCGAGGAGCCGAGCCCGCCGCCGAGCGGGATCTCGGATCGGACGGTGATGTCGAAGCCGGCCGCCGGCTCCTCGGCGGCAGCCCTGGCCTGTCGGACCGCCGCGTCGATGTATCCCATGGCCGCCTCCACCAGCGGCCGCGGGACGTCGACGTCGGGATCGTCGCCGGTTCTCCCTTCGTATTCGACGGTGAACCCGTTCAACGACAGGTCGTCGGCCCGCACGCGGACGTGATCGTCCTCGCGGGGCTGGACCTCGACGGTCGCCCGGCGCTCGATCGCGCACGGAACCGCGGGTTCGCCGTAGACGACCGCGTGTTCCCCGAAGAGGTAGACCTTCCCCGGTGCGCTGCAGACTGTCATGTGGGATTACTGGACGGCGACTGTTACAGGTGTTGCGCTCCGCGATTCAGCCTTCGTACACGGCGACGGTTCCGTCGCTGTCCACCCTGACCAAAAACTCGGCGTAGGGGAACTCTAGCGTGAGCGTCCGGTTCGAACCGGCGCCGTTCGCTCGATCGCCGAAAAAGAGGTTCTGGAGCGCGACCGTGTCCACGCTCTCGTAAAGCGGCGGCGAGGTGACCTCCGTCGGATCGACGCCGCGGGCCTCCGCGATCGCGTAGACGATTTCGGCCGTCAGGTCGGTTTCGTCGTCGCTGTCGAAGCGACGGACCGCTGCTGCTTCTCCAATTACAGTGACGTCCGAAGCCCCGTACGTTTCGGACGTCGATCGTCTCGTGTTGTGTTTCATCGGTGTCGTCCCCTTAGATACTGCCCGTGAATCGAGCCCAGCCCGTCGATTCGGGAGGGTCGCCCGGTCGATCCACTCGGCGTTCGGACACGTAACTTCAGTTTCCCGAGCAGTACGTGACCTCTTCTTCGAAGATAACTGTACGGTATTTAAGTATTTTCTGAATTAGCGTTACACGACACTCGAATCCACGTTACACCGGTCACGCCCTCATAATAGTAATAAAATAACACGTTCCCGCTCTCGTCCCCCGCCACACTATTATTGGTTAATTGACTTTTTCGGAGGGTCGGCCGTGGACAATCGGCTACAACACTCGACCCGCAAAGCAAACCCCGAACAGCTACTGAATTCTCTCGTGAGTGATCGCGTGATCCGTCCGCTCGTGGTGGGTCTCCTGTAGTTCAGCCGCGATCTCGGGCGTCCTCACCAGTTCTTCCATCGTGCAGTCGCGGCAAACGACGTGGTACAGCTCCCCAGTCGGTACCCGTCCCTCACCACGTTCGCCGAATAACGTGCTCATACTCGTGCCAGGTTCGTGCAGTGTTTTGCTATGACGTTCCTAACCGACGGATCCCGAACGTCCCTGACTCGCGGGGCGTCCGAGCCTCGTGATGTCGCCGGTCCTCGGTGAATTATCGGTTGCGTAATCAGCTCCGAGCGAGAATAGCCGCGGCGTAATCGTCCCGGACTTCGTTATGAGGTATCTAGCCAAGTGCCAGTCAACCGAGTGTTGTATAGCCACGCAATTGAGGGACGGAGTAGCGCCCGGCGACACAGCAGAAATATCGCAGGGACCACCGACACACGTGGGACCCAAGGCAGGTACGGTGCCACCGTGAGAGCGCTTCCGGCGGGGCGTCGACAGGGTCTAACTGGAATGACTGAACCACAAAACGGGACCGAAATTTCGACGGAACCGAACGTCGAGGGGCGTCTCTACTCCTCGCTCGTCGCGCTCCCGGTGTGGGCGAGACTGATCCGGCACTGCACTCGAACGTTGCCGGGCTTTTATCCCGGTGCTCCGAAACGGAACGTGATCGTGTTTCTGGCGTATCTGCTCGCGGGACTCGTCGTCTTCTCGCTGTTTTGGACCACGGTGGTTGGATAGTCCGTTGTTCGGCCGCGGAAACTCGGCTGCGCTACTCCCGACTGAAACCCGGGCCCATATAGTTAGAACGATAACAATACTTTTAATCATGATGAATGTGAACGTCCAGGGGAAGTGGTTGGGGGGAGGGAACACCGGATAGATTCGTATATCCGACCGCGCAAAATGAAACACTACAGTAATGATGGGAAAACAGCAGGGAGAGCGGGGGAAAACACGCACTGTATCGCTACCGCAGGGTGAGAGTCGAGGTGAACACGACGTCGAGACGGAGAATTCGGGGAGAGAGATCCCCATAGACCAAGTCTACAGTATCCTTCGCAATCGTCGGCGGCGACTCGTGCTGTCGCAGCTCGAACGTGCAGACGGGAGCCTGAAGATCGGCGATCTCGCCGAGCAGATCGCAGCCATCGAAAACGACAAGCCCATCTCGGCGGTGCGCTCGAAGGAGCGAAAGCGCGTCTACATCAGCCTGTACCAGTCCCATCTACCCAAGCTGGACGAGACCGGGGTCGTCGACTACGACGCCGATCGCGGCGTCGTCGAACGCGGCCCTTACTTTCGAACTGTCCTAGAAACGCTCGACAGTCCGAAACCGGATCGACATCCCTGGCCGGTGTATTACCTCGGCGCGATCGTTGCACTCGGGCTGCTGTTCGGGCTCGGTTCGTCCGTCGTGGGCGTCGGCGCAGACGTCGGGTTCTGGATCGCTCTCGTGTTGCTCGCGTCTATCGGCGTTGCCGACCTGCTGACTGCGAGGAACCGATAGGGGGCTGGTTCGCCCGGCTACCCGGCCGCGCTACCCGGCCACGGTCAGGCCGGGTGAACGACCGACGAGCAGTCGGGACACTCGGCGAACAGGCGCACCCAGCCTTCCGAGGTCGTGTACTCGATGAGGAGTGACCGGGACGGAATGTTCTCCTCGCAGTTCGGACACGTCCCCAGCCACGTCGACTGGTCGTCCATACCGGAAATCTCGCACGATCCTTACATGGTAATGGGGCTCCTAACAAATCGATACACTACCAGTGGCTCCACTCTCGGCGGCTATTCGGGATTGAGATGACGATTGCGCCGATAGCTTTTATACGATGCGCCCGTTGGTAGAAACGCGGCGGAGTAGTCGGGAAACTGACGGACCGCCGGTCGCATCGAGGGGAACTGGGGACTGTACGCGACCCGCGCGTCGATCGATGCGGCTCACGGCTTGCTGTATTTTCGACGAACGAGCGGTGCGCGGTGAAAAACGTCTAGATGTCGGCCTCGAAGTCGTCGAGCGCGTAGACGGTGTCGGTGCCGCGGCGGTCGAGCGTCTCGTTGGCGAGCAGCCAGTAGACAACCGACAGCGCACGCCGACCCTTGTTGTTCGTCGGGATGACGAGGTCGACGTTCGACAGCTGGTTGTTCGAGTCACACATCGCGATCACCGGAATGCCGACGGTGATCGCTTCCTTTACGGCTTGGGCGTCGCCGATCGGGTCCGTGACGACGACGACGTCCGGTTCGATGTAGCCGTCGTACTTCGGGTTGGTGAGCGTGCCGGGGATGAACCGGCCCGTCCGGGCGCGGGCGCCGATGGCGTCGGCGAACTTCTCGGCCGGGAACCGACCGTACTGCCGCGAAGACGTGACCAGGACCTGTTCGGGGGCGTAGTTCGCGAGGAAGTCCGCAGCGACCCGAATGCGCTCGTCCGTCCGGGAGACGTCGAGTACGTACAGCCCGTCGTCGCGGACGCGATGGATGAACCGCCCCATGTCCTTCGTCTTCTGTTGAGTCCCGATGTGAACCCCCGCCGAGAGGTACTCTTCGACGGGAATGAGCAGGTCCGCCTCGTCGTCGGGCATTACGTCCTCGTCGAACGGGGTGCCCGCCTCCTCGGGTTCCTCGGGATCCTCGGCGCCAGCCGAGTCGTCGGTCGTCTCTTCGGCGTCCGTCGCCGGCGAGTCGGCGGGTTCCGCCGCCTCGTCGGCTCGGTCGGCCGGCTGTTCCTCCGTCGTGTCGGTCTCGGTCGGCGACTCGTCGTCGGCCTCGACCTCGACCGCGTCTTCGTTGTCCGTCATGTCTGGGTGTAGATCATACTGCGTCGTCCGCAATGCGGATCAGTTCGTTGAGTTTGGCGGTTCGCTCGCCGCCGACCGTTCCGGTCTTGATGAACGCGGCGTCGGTCGCGACGGCGAGGTGCGCGATCGTCGTGTCCTCGGTTTCACCGGAGCGGTGAGAGACGACCGCGTCGTAGCCGTTCCGGTGGGCCAGTTCCACGGCGTCGAACGCGTCGGTGAGCGTTCCGATCTGATTCGGCTTGATCAGGATGCTGTTGCCCGCGCCGACGTCGATGCCGGTTTTCAGCCGGTCGGTGTTGGTGACGAATAGGTCGTCCCCACAGATCAGGCAGTCGCCTGCCTGGCTCGGCCGAGTCCCCGCGACGCCGACCCGTTCGGTCAGTTCCGCGTACCCCTCGAAGTCGTTCTCGTCGAGGGGGTCCTCGACGTACGCGAGGTCGTACTCTTCGATCATCTCGGCGACGTACGCGATCTGTTCGTCTCGCGTCTTCGCCTCGTCGCCGTAGACGTACACCTCCTCGTCGGCGTCGTACAGTTCGGCGGCGGCGACGTCGAGCCCGAACCGGATCTCGAACCCGACCTCGTCTTCGACCGTCCCGACTGCGGCGTCCATTACCTCGAACGCCTCCGCGTCCGAAATCGCCGGAGCCCAGGCGCCCTCGTCGCCCTTGGCCGCCGAAACGTCTCGGTCGGCGAGTTCCTCTGCGACCGCGGCGTGCACTGCAGCGTTGGCGAAGACGGCCTCCGCCACGCTCGGGGCGCCGACGGGCGCCGCGAGGAACTCCTGGATGTGGGTGGCGTCGCGTGCGTGCTCGCCCCCGCCGATGACGTTCCCCAACGGGATTGGGAAGTTGTCTCCCCTGAAGGCACCACCGAGATGCTGGTACAGCGGAGCGCCGAGGACGTCGGCGGCCGCCTTCGCCGTCGCCATCGAGATCGCGACGGCGCTGTTTGCACCGATCTCGGAGAAGTCGTCGGTGCCATCGGCGGCGCGAAGCACGGCGTCGATGTCCCGCTGGTCGCCGGCGAACTGCCCCTCGAGCCGGGGAACTGCGTGTTCGCGTGCTGCAGCAATCGCTTCAGTCGGGGGTCGTTCGACCGCCTCGTACTCGCCGGTCGATGCGCCCGAGGGCGCCGCCGCCCGGCCGAAGCCGCCGGATTCGGTGAGCACGTCGGCCTCGACGGTCGGGTTTCCCCGCGAGTCGAGCACGCGACGAAGCGAGACCGACGTGATGCGCGTCATTTCCCCTCCCGACGGACCGTGAACGGCAGGACGCCCGCGTCGTACTCCTCTGCGGCGATGAGGATCGGTTCCGACTGGTCGGTGTCGACAAGCACCGGCGCGCCGTAGGATACCTGTAGCGCCCGTGCTCCGAGGATCCGTGCCTTCTCGTACCGGTTGTAGCGTTGCCGTGTCATCCGTGGCGTGTGGGTTCGGGTTCGATCATTGGTACGGTGCGACGACGTCGACGAGGTCCGTGTGCGAGACGAGCATGCGGCGACAGCAGTGTCGCGTTATGCCCAGGTCGTCGAGCACCGCTGCGGGGTCCTCGCCGTCCTCCTCCGTTCGCGTCTTGAACTCCTCCCAGTGTTCCCCCACGACGTTGCCGCAGGTGAAACACCGGACTGGGATCATCATGCTGTGATCACCTCAGCGGTAGGACTTCTGGTATCGTGCACGAGCGCCGGGGCCACCCCACTTCTTGGGTTCGGGCTGCCGGACGTCGTTGACGAGCAGCGAACGGTCGAACTCCATGTACGCCTCCCGGAGTTCGGCGTCGTTGAGATGTTCCACCAGCCCGCGGGCGATGGCCGTCCGCGCGGCGTCGGCCTGCCCCGAGAAGCCGCCCCCGGAGACAGTGACGTCGATGTCGACCTGCGATCGGAGATCCTCCCCGGCAATGCGGAACGGCTCGAGCATCTTCAGGCGGGACGACTCCGGCTCCCACAGTTCGACGGGCTGGGAGTTGATTCGTACGCGGCCTTCGCCCTCTCGCACGGTGGCGCGGGCGATGGCCGTCTTCTTCTTACCGGACGTGTTTGTTACCATGTGACAGTAGCACCCAGTTCCTCGGAGATCTCTCCGAGCGTAGTGAACTTGATGTTCGACAGGCGGTCCAGCGACGTCCCGTCCAGGACGATCGCTTCCCGGTCCGGATCGTCCTCGTACGGGTTGCCGACGTACACGCGGACGTTTTCGAACGCCTCGCGGCCGCGCGGCTTCTTGTGCGGGAGCATCCCGCGAATGGAGCGTTTGAAGATCCGGTCCGGGCGCTTCGGGTAGTATGGCCCGCGGTCGGAGCCGAGATCCGCTCGCTTGCGGTACGTCTCCATGGTCGACTCCTCGTTTCCGGTGATGACTGCCCGCTCGGCGTTCACCACGGCAACGCGCTCGCCGTCGAGCGCAGCCTGGGCCACCTCGCTGGCGACCCGGCCCATGATGCAGTCGCGTGCGTCGACGACGAGGTCGGCGTCGAACTCTGCGAGACTCATCGAATCACCCTGACGTTCGTCCCTTCCGGGTTCTGTTCTGCGATCTGTTCGAGGCTCACCGCTTCGCCGGCCTGTTCGATCTTCTTGCGGGCGGTCCCCGAGAAGTCGACGGCGGCGACGGTGACGTTCTTTTCGAGCACACCGCTGCCCAGCACTTTGCCGGGTACGACGACGGTCTCGTCCTCCTGGGCGTACCGCTCGATGCGGCCCAGGTTGACCTCCGCGTGGGTGCGCCGTGGCTTTTCGAGCCGGGTCGCGACGTCCTGCCAGACGTTGGCACCGGAGTCGCGCGACACCGACTTCAGCTCGGCAATGAGGTTCTGTAATCGTGGATTCGTCTTGCTACTCATAGCAGTTCCCTCCGTGTGAGGGTGCGTGTTCGAAAGTGAGCGTCCCCCGGACCCGACCTCGCGAACGAGGCGGATGCTGTTTCGATCGGGGAGACGGAGAATTCGGAGTGCAGGGAGCAGGATTCGAACCTGCGGACCCCTATGGGACAGCGCCCTGAACGCTGCGCCGTTGACCTGACTTGGCTATCCCTGCGTGCACTCCGACGTACCAGGTGCCCATTCAAACCACTTTCGGTCCGGGCTGCCGTCGGCGTCGGACGCGTCCGGACTGGACGCGTCGCTTCCGGGCTTCGGGCGAACGCCGGATCGTCGGTGGTCGGGCACATGCTCGGTTATACTGCGACTTTCTCGCGTAATTCGTCCGCGCGGTCGCCGATCGTGGCGGCCGCGCGACGGACCAGTTCTTCGACCGTGAACGAGCCGTCCGTTTCCACGTGGAAGACGAACGCGCCCGTAACGTCGGTTACTTCGAGCTCCTTTCCGGGATACCGGTTCGTGAGATCGTGATCGAACTCGGCAGTCGGGACCAGCTCCCCGTCGGGAGTCTCGATGACGCCCCGGAGGATCTGCGGCTCGTCCTCGTGGAACTCCCCGGCGTCGCCGAGAACCTCCACGCGCTGGAGGTGACGATAGCCGACGGAAACGCCGCCCTGGTGTTTGGCGTGTTCCTTGCCCACGTCCAGGACCGCGTCAGCCTCCAGTTCGAGCCGGTGTCCCTCCTTGAGCTCGATGATCGGCACGTTCTCGTCGGCCGGCTCGACCATCGGCTCCGAGGAGACCAGATCGCCGGAGTAGGCCGTCGCCGGCCCCTCGACGTCGAGCGCCAGGGTGACTTCCTCGCCGATCTCGAACTCGTCGAGCGGCGTCGTCAGTGGCACCAGCCCCAGCCGAAGGCCGATCATCTCGTCGAACATCACCGAGGAGTTCTCCACGAACCGTACCGTGTCGATGGAGAAGGTCGGCACGTCGGCGATCATCGCGCGCCGGAGCCCGTTCGCGAACGCCGGGGAGATACCCCGAACGAGAAAGCGGGCGCTCCGGCCGTCGCGCTCGATGAACTCGACGTCGAACTCGTCGCTCATACGCCCTTGTTCTTCGGAGCTTTCGTTCCGTCGTGCGGGATCGGCGTCACGTCCTCGATCCGGCCGATCTCGAGGCCGGCGCGAGCCAGCGCTCGGATCGTCGCCTGTGCGCCGGGACCCGGCGACTTGTTGCCGTTTCCGCCCGGACCGCGAACGCGTACGTGAACGCCCTCGATCCCTTTCGCCTGTGCTTCCTCCGCGACGACCTCCGCCATCTGCATCGCGGCGTACGGCGAGGCCTCGTCGCGGTTCTGCTTCACCACGGTACCGCCCGAGGACTTGGCGATCGTCTCGGCGCCGGTCTGGTCGGTGATCGTGATGAGCGTGTTGTTGAACGACGCGAACACGTGGGCGATTCCCCACTTGTCGGTATCGTTTGCTGACATGGGTTACTCCTGTCCCTCCGCCCGCTCGGGGTGCAGTTCGTCCGCGAGCGGACTCGTTTCGTCGAAGTCGATGAAGTCCTCCTCGCCGACGGCCACCTTTTTCGACGGGCGGGTTACCCGCGCACCGTCGACGATAACGTGGCCATGGACGATGAACTGTCGTGCCTGTTTCGTGGTGCTTGCGAGCCCCTGGCGGTAGGCGACCGTCTGCAGCCGCCGTTCGAGGACGTCGGTGACGTCCAGTTCCAGGACTGCGCTGATGTCGTCGTTCTCCGAGAGGATCCCGTACCGCCGCAGCCGGGCGACGAACTCCTCGCCGTACTCGCCGGCGATTTCGACGTCACCCTGCGCCTCGCCGAGCAGCCGGCGGGCCTCGCGTCGGTAGTCGCGCAGTTCCGATTGAGCGCGCCACAGCTCCTCTTTGTTCTTGAGGCCGTACTGGCCGATCAGACCCGACTCCTCGGCGATCCGTTCGCCCTGGTAGGGGTGGTTCGGCGTTTCGTACCGTTTGGTGTTGCTCCCGGTCGTCATAGCCCTTCATCCTCCTCTTCAGCCGCTTCGGCCGCTTCCTCTGCGGCCTCTTCGCGGATCTCCTCGACGTTGACGCCGATCGTTCCTTCGGTCCGCCCGGTGGACTTCGTTCGCTGTCCGCGAACCTTCTGTCCGCGCTTGTGCCGGACACCTTTGTAGGAGTCGATCATCTTCATCCGGTTGATGTCGTACCGACGTCGCTGGTTGAGCTCGGACCCGGTCTCGTGGGTCGTCTCTCCAGTGTAGAAGTCGTTGCGACGGTTGGCCATCCACTCGGGGGCGTGCTCCGAGAGGTTCTCGACCACGTCGACGACCTCTTCGATCACCTCGTCGTCCAGCGCGCCGAACGTGGCAGTCCGGTCGATTCCGACCGTGTCAGCCACGAAACGCGCCGTACGCGTGCCGATTCCGTTCAGTTCTGTCAGGCTTCGCTCCACGGACTTCGTCCCGTCGAGGTCGGTCTGTCCGACCCGGACGAAGTAACGGAGGTCCTCGTCCTCCTCCGGAGAGCCGTCCTGTGGTTCGTCTGCACTCATATCTGGTTGCGTTGCAGCGTTGCGGCGGGGATTCGAACCCCGGAGGCTTGCGCCACTGAGTTAGCAACCCAGCGCCTTGGGCCAGGCTTGGCTACCGCAACTCGCTTTTTGGTATCGTCGCCGACGGACCCACGGCCCGCGACTCGGGACGTTCGCCCCTACAGTTCACGTGTACCCGATACAACTGGGCGACTCTATTTAAACGTCACGAACCGGCGGCAGGAACCGGTGTAGTGGATCCGGACGCGTCCCGGAAAATCAGTCACTCGGCGTCGATTGTGGCGCGCCGATGTACTTCTCGTTGATCTCGTACTCGCCGCTCCCGTTCGTTTTCAGATACTCGCCGTAGTACGGGACCCGGGTTTCGACCGTCCGTTCGTACGCCTCCCGGATCTCCTCGCGGGTCATCTCGCCCATCGGCCGCAAGTCGTCGTTGCGATTGAGACACCCCTTGAGGTAGCCCTCGTGGGTAACCCGGACGCGGCCGCAGTTGGCACAGAACTTCTCGTTTCCGACGGGGTCGACGATCTCGATCATCCCGCCGTTCACGAAGTAACGCTTCCGGTCGTGCATCTCGCGGCGTTCGACCCGGTCGGCGATGTCTGAAAGCCAGTCGTGGACCCGCTGGATGTCGATACTCCACTCCGGGCGACCCGTGAGCTCCGGCATGTACTCGATGAGCTGGAGCTGGAGCCCGTCGTTCTCGGCGACGTGATAGACCATGTCCTCGACGTAGCCGGCGGTGTGCTCGAAGACGACCATGTTGAGCTTTACCGGGTCCAGTCCGGCATCCAATGCGGCATCCACGCCCTCGAGGACGCGGTCGTACGCGCCCGACTGCGTAATCTCCGCGAACGCCTCCGGGTCGAGCGCGTCCTGGGAAACGTTGACCCGTTCGAGGCCGGCGTCCCGGAGCGCCTCCGCGCGTCCGGGAAGGAACGTCCCGTTGGTGGTCAGTGACGTCTCCATCGAGTCGGGGGTCCGGCGGACGATTTCCTCGAGGTCCTCCCGAAGCATCGGCTCCCCACCGGTGAACTTCGCCTTCCGGACGCCGTACTCCTCGACGACCTCCAGAAACCTGATCACGTCGTCGGCAGTCATCTCGTCGTCGCTCGGCTCCATCGGCCCCCGCGTGTCGCCGAGTCCTTCGTTGTGACAGTAGATACAGTCGAAGTTACAGCGGTCCGTAAGAGAGATCCGAACCCCGGTCACCTCCCGGCCGAAGTCGTCCGAGAGCGGACCCGTCGTCTCCCGACCGACGTCGTCGGCGAGTGGCTCCGTCATCATCTGGAGGTTAGTCCACGATGACTTAAGCTGACGGGTGTATCCCGGAATATTGTAAATATTATTAGTTACATCGACGACCAACGAGTGGCTCAAATGGTGACACGAAGACCGTCTCGGGCGAGTCGGACCTCGCCATCGAATCCGGCAGCTCGAACGCTCTCCCGGAGGGATTCTCCCTTTCCTTCGGTGTGAGGATAACGGTGAGTGAGATACAGCCGATCGATGTCAGTTCCCGCGAGCGCCTCCCCGAGTTGCGTCGGCGTCGGATGGTTGGAAACGTCCAGCCCGTCCGGGAACGAACAGTCGTGGGCGAGCACGCGCGAGCCGTCCGCGAAGTTAGCGAGACCGGGGAACGCCTCCGAGTCTCCCGAGAACGTGAAATCACCACCTGTCGAGTTCACCTCTCGGTCACCCCGGTCACGACTGCCGGCGAACCGATAGGCGAAACAAGTCATCGAGTGGCGGGTTTCGAACGCCTCGACATCGAACCCGGCGATCTCGAACGTCGAACCGGCGTGGACCTCACGCAGGCGAAGATCCACTCTGTCGCGCAGGTAGTCGTACACCTCGAGAAGCCCGTCGACGAGCGCTTTCGTCCCCGGCGGGCCGGCGATCTCGAGATGGGCCTCGCCAGCGAGCCACCGTGCCTTCAAAAGGGGCAACAGGTCGGCGACGTGGTCGAGGTGGTGATGCGTCAGAAGGACCGACGACACCGACTCGTACCCGCCGTCGACGCGGGAGAGCCGGTGGAGAACGCCTGCGCCACAGTCGACGAGCAGCGTCCGGTCGTCCCGTTCCAGCAACAGCCCAGTCTGTACTCGCTCGGAGACCGGCATCGCGCTACCGGTGCCGAGGAACGTGACGTCCATACCGGCGAGTCGCGTCCCGGGGCAAAAACTTCCGTGGGACGTCCGCCCACGACATATTCAAGATAGTGCATAATTCATTCATGAGTGGAGATGAGTACGTCACAACCACGGGGGTTTTTACCGATCGGGACGTGAACGCGGGTATGGCATCCGACAGGGAGCAGAGCGAGATCGGCGGGCCGCGAGAGAAGTGCGGCGTCGCCGGAATCTCTCTTACAGAGCGTGCAGCGGCACGGCCGCTGTACTATGCGCTGTACGCGCTCCAGCATCGGGGACAGGAATCAGCGGGGATCGTCACCCACGACGGGTTCCAGCAGCACAGTCACGTCGAGACGGGACTCGTCGGCGACGTCTTCGACGAAGCGGCACTGGAATCGCTGAACGGTTCCAACGGGATCGGCCACGTTCGGTATCCGACCGCCGGGGGGGTGGGCTCCTGCTGTGCACAGCCGTTTACGGTGTCTTTCAAGTCGGGATCGCTCGGGCTGGCTCACAACGGCAACCTCGTCAACGCCGACGAGATCCGCGAGGAACTGGCGGGACTGGGACACGCGTTCACCAGTACGGGCGACACCGAGGTGATCGCCCACGACCTCGCGCGCAACCTGCTCGAGGCGGACCTGGTGCGGGCGATCAAACGGACGATGGAACGGATTCACGGCTCTTACTCGCTTACTATCGCTCACGGCGACACGGTTCTCGGGGTTCGCGACCCGGGCGGAAACCGACCGCTCTGTCTCGGAGAACTGCCCGACGGATACGTCCTCGCAAGCGAGTCAGCCGCGATCGACACCCTCGACGGGGAGCTGGTTCGGGACGTGCGACCCGGCGAGTTGATCGTTCTCGATCCGGACGGCTCGGGATACGACTCCTATCAGCTGTTCGAACGCGACCATACCGCAAACTGCTTTTTCGAACACGTGTACTTCGGCCGACCGGACTCGGTCATCGACGGCGAACTCGTCTACGAAGTCCGGCGCGAACTCGGACGCCAGCTGTGGGAGGAATCCGGAATCGAAACGGACGTAGTGATGCCCGTGCCGGACTCGGGACGCGCGTTCGCCGCCGGCTACGCCGACGCGGCCGCCGAAACTACCGTCGACGGCGATCCTCGAGATCCGGAAGACGACGGAGTCGCGTTCGCGGAGGGATTGATGAAGAACCGCTACGTCGGTCGTACGTTTATCATGCCGACACAGGACGAGCGCGAGCGTGCCGTCCGGCTGAAACTCAACCCGATCAAGAGCACGGTCGACGGGAAGACGGTGACGGTGATCGACGACTCGATCGTTCGGGGGACGACGTCGACCCAACTGGTGGAACTGCTCCGGGAATCCGGGGCCGAGGAAGTGCACGTTCGGATCGGCGCACCGCCGATCGTCGCGCCGTGTTACCTCGGAATCGACATGGCTACGCGGGAGGAACTCATCGCGGCAGACCGGTCACTCGAGGAGATTCAGGAGGTGATCGGGGCCGAGTCGCTGTCGTACCTGTCGGTCGAGGCGATCGCAAACGCGATCGGAACCGACCGCGAGAACCTGTGTCTCGGTTGTGTCACCGGCGCGTACCCGTACGACATCGAGGGCGAGGAGACGGACCGACCGATCACGAGACCGAATATCTCGCCCGAACAGGCGCTCGGCGACGACTGATCGCGGGATCCGGAAAAAAGAGCCGTCAGTACACGACGTACAGCAGGAGATAGACGACGATACCGAGCACGAAGGAGACGAGCCACAGCGAGGCGGCCACCCGGCCGACGATCCGGTGTCGGGTGTCGTAGATCTCGGAGACGGGGCGGGTGACCGCAAGCAATAGGACGTAAAACAGCAGGGGGACACAGAGCACCGCAAGCAGAATGTGAACCCCCAAAAGCGGGAGGTACACGAACGTCTCGACGGTCCCGGGCCCGGGGAACTCGGCCGGTCCTAGCAGGGCCACGCGGTAGAGATACAACACGAGGAACGCCGCAAAGAGTCCGAAGGACGCAACCATCGCCGCGCGGTGTTTTTCGACCTCCTCGATCCGGATATACCGCCAGCCGGCGACGATCGTGACGATCGCGAGCGCGCTCAAGACCGCGTTGACCGTGGGAATCGCATCGAGAAACGCATCGCCCGCCTGCGGGAGCAGGTCGGTCGGGATCGCCTGGAGCGCGGCGCCGAAGACGAGTGTCAGTGCGACGACCGTGAGAATTGCTGTCAGGGCAGGGACGTGGTCCCGAGCCCGTCGTCGAACTTCCATATTCGACATACGGGTTCCCGGGGGAAAAGCGGCCGGGATTTCGTCGATACTTCCCGTGGGACTCCCCGGCACTCGCGTGGCAAAGGGAAGGGCTTTTAATTATCCCCCGGGTACGGTTGAGTGCAGTTAAAACTCACATCGGGCGTGGGTAGCCAAGCCAGGCCAACGGCGCAGCGTTGAGGGCGCTGTCCTGTAGAGGTCCGCCGGTTCAAATCCGGTCCCACGCACTGAACAATATCTGCGAGCGTAGCGAGCAGGTTGCAGTGAAGGAGTAGGGCGGATTTGAACCCTGGAAGACGAGCGCCAGCGAGTCTTCGTCCGGTTCAAATCCGGTCCCACGCATTTTTCGGCGGCACAACGCGACGAGAGTCATGAGCGCAGCGAATGGCTCGAGGAGCCGTGCCGCCGTGAATGAGTATCTGGTGAGGATTTGAACCAGGCGAGTCGCAGCCCGGAACGGCGCGAAGCGCCGCACGCCCGGACCGTCTCGACGAGGTTCAAATCCGGTCCCACGCACTTTTCGGCGGCACAACGCGACGAGAGCGAGGTGCGAGCGAAGCGAGCACCTCGAAAACACGAGCGGTGAGCGAAGCGAACCGCGAGTGACGTCACAGCGAGCGAAGCGAGCACCTCGAAAACACGAGTGAGGAACCGTGCGGCCGAAACTACTGGATTCCGTACTGCTGAACCCGTAAGCGCTTTCTCTCCAACGACGTTTCTTCGAACGAATGAGCGACACCGCCTGGCTCGAGGACGCAACCATCTACACGCTCGACGTGAAGACCTTCTACGACAGCGACGGCGACGGCTGGGGCGACTTTCAGGGCCTCATCGAGAAACTCGAGTACGTCGACGACCTCGGCGTCGATTGTCTGTGGATCCGACCGTTCTATCCCAGTCCGCTCCGGGACAACGGCTACGACGTCGCCGACTACTACGCCGTGGACGACCGGCTGGGAACCCTCGAGGACTTCAGAGAGTTTACCGATCGGGCACACGACCGCGGAATACGGGTGCTCACCGATCTGGTGTTCAACCACACCTCGATCGACCACGAGTGGTTTCAAACGGCCCGCCGGAATCCCGAGTCGAAGTACCGCGACTACTACCTGTGGGCCGGCGACGTCGAAACCGCCTACAACACGTTCAACATCTTCCCCGAACACGAGGACGGCGTCTGGTCGTACGACGAGGTCGCCGACGCCCACTACTTCCATCAGTTCTTCCACCACCAGCCGGACCTGAACGTCCGGAATCCGGAAGTTAGAGAGGAGTTTCACGACATACTCCGGTTCTGGCTCCGCCAGGGAGCCGACGGGTTCCGGATCGACGCCGCCCATCCGATGTTGATGCCGAAGGGACACGACGGCGGAACCCTCGCTGAGCCGATCGAGTTGTTCAAGCAAATGAAGCGTGTTGTCAGCGAAGAGCAGTCCGACGCCATCCTGCTCGCGGAGGCGGACGACCAACCCGAGCTACTGCCTTACTACTTCGGCGACGGCGAGGCGTTCGACCTCCAGTTCAACTTCGTGATGAACGCCCACCTCACGTACGCCATCGGGGTCGGCGACACCTGGCCCCTCCACCGAGCCCACGAGATCGTTCCCGACGTCGACGGGATCGGCAAGTGGGCGAACTTCCTGCGCAATCACGACGAGTGGAACCTGTTGAAGCTCCCCGAGGAGGCGTTCCATCACGCCCGCGAGGCGTTCGGCGAGGACGCGGGCGACTCGTGGATCTTCGAGCGCGGCCACCGCCTCCGACTGGCCGAGATATACGACAACGATCTGGACCGCGTGGCGATGGCCCACAGCCTGTTGCTGTCGCTGCCGGACGTCCCGGTGTTGCTGGCCGGCGACGAGATCGGGATGGGATCGGATCCGTCACTACGCGAACGAGAGGCTGTTCGAACCCCAATGCAGTGGGACGACTCGGAGTACGCCGGCTTCTCGACGAGCGAACCCGGCGACGTGCACAATCCCGTCATCGACGAGGGAGAGTACAGCTACGAACGCGTCAACGTTGCCGACCAGCTGAACGACCCCGGATCACTGCTCTCACGGGTCGGGGAACTCGTCGACGCCCGGAGCCAGTGTCCGGAGATCGTCGACGGGATCTACTCCGTCGTCGACGTCGACCGTGACGACGTCTGGCTCCACCGCTACGATCACGGCGACAACCTGCTCGTGTGTGGACACAACTTCGCCGACGAACCGAGAGAGGTCGCCTGCGCGTTCGGACCACCCGAAGACGTGTCGACGTCGATCGTCGGGGACGGCGACTACCGCGTCGAGGGCGGTGATCTCACGTTCGAGCTCGACGGCTGTGACTACCTCTGGATTCGCGCCGACAAGTGGGGCAAGCGGGCGCCCGAACCGGGAGAGGTGCTGGCGCTCAGTCGGTGAGCTGGCTGTCCGGTCACATCGGTTCAGCTGTGGAAACGACGGCGACACTTTCGACCCGGAGATCACCGGAGGGAGTATCGACGTCCCCGCCGGACACGAGATCCGTTGGCTCGACCGTTTCCTCAGGGAGACTGACGTGCTCGGGCATCGGCGCAAAGTTCAGCACGACGACGAGACGCTCCTCGCCGGCTTCGCGGGCGTACGCAACCACGCCGTCGTGTACGGCGTCGACCTCGACGGGTTCGAACGCACCCCCGGGGCCGAAGGCGGGGCGCTCCCGCCTGAGCTCGTTCAGCGCCCCGTAGTGGCGCCGGAGTTCCTCGTCTGTCTCCTCCCAGGAGATCCTCTCCCGGCGGGTTCGCTCGCCGATCTCCTGGCCGGCGTACAGCAGCGGGATCCCGGGAAGCGTGAATATCGCACCCGCGGCCGCCTCGGTTTCGGGGCGGCCACACTCCTCGAGGAAGCGGGTCTCGTCGTGGTTCTCCATGTACTGGAGGAACCCGGCGTGGTCCGGAAAGCCGGTCTCGGCGCGCTGTCGGATCGCGTCCACCACCGCCCGCGCGGGCATCTCGCCGTGCCCGATCTGCCGCAGGTTGTGATACAACGTGGTGTCGAAGTGGACATCGAAACAGAGTTCGTGGAACTCGGGGACGTACGGGATCGTCTCGTCGAGCAACAGGAACTCGCGATCGTGGGACTTCACGCGGTCGCGGATCTCCTGCCAGAAACTCGTGGGCACTGCCCAGGCCATGTCACACCGGAACCCGTCGACGTACGGCGCCCACTCGTCGACGACGTCGAGCAGATGTCGCCTGACGTGGAGGTTGTCGAAGTTGAAGTTCGCGATGTACGGCCAGTCGAAGTACGTGGCCGGGACATCGTCGGCTTCGTTCTCCCACTCGTACCAGTCACGATACTCGGGATCCCCCGCTTTCGCGCGCCCGAAGAACTCGTGTTCGCGGGCGGAGTGATTGAGCACCAGATCGAACAGCACCTTGATCCCGTGATCGTGAGCTTCCTCGAGCAACGCCTCGAACTCCTCTCGGGTACCGAGGTCGTCGGCGATCGAAAAGAAGTCCGTGATGTTGTAGCCGTGATCGAATTCGTCGTTTTGGAGCACCGGCGTCAACCAAATGCAATTCACCCCGAATTCGGCGAGTTCGGGGAGTCGATCGGCGATCGCCTCGAAGGTCGGCTCGTCACCGTCGGCGAACGTCCGGACGTAGATCTCGTACAGCGTGATCGACCGGCTCCACGCCGGCGGCTCGTTGAGACGGTCGACGAGTATCTGCCCCTCCTCAGTCGGTGCTACCGCGATCGCGTCCGACACGCTGTAGGTATCGTTCGTGGGATCTACAGCGACCGCGTGGATTCGGCTGTATTCACGGATGTCCGCCCGATCGATCCGTACCTCGTGTCCGTCGATCGTCAGCTCCGAACCCGACACCGGATCTCGATCGTCGGCAAGGAACTCGACCGCGAACCCATCCGGGGGAACGTCGGCCCCCGGTGCCGGTTTCGGCGTCCCCGTCACCACGACTTCGTCTCCCTCCACGCGTCCGTCCAGCCGGATGCGGGGACGTCCCCCCGCACCATCCCGGAACGGGTCGTCGGATCCTCCGCAACTCTCCGCCGGGAGATCGCTTTCGCCACCGCTTATCCCACCGCTCACGCCGCCACTTCGGTGGAGTCCACTTCCGCCCGACGAACCACCGCCGTCACCGTCGCCACCGTCGCTGTCCGTCCCGTCTCCTTCGTCGTCGACGGGAAGGGGCGGCTTTTGGGACGTCGGGAACACACGAACCGTGAGCGTGTGTTGTCCGTCCGGCGCGTCGAGACCCAGCTTGTAAGTGCCAGAGACGTCGGGCGTGAACTGCTCGACGGGAGCGTCTCCCAGGGTCGCGCTGCTCCCCTTCGGTGCTCTCGCGACGTGCCACTCGTACTCCGCCGAGGGGTCGGGGTCCCTGGGGGCGAGGTCGATCGTCGATCCCACGCCGATAAACCGTGGGGGTCCGGGATGGTGCATAGTTATTCACTATATCGGTAGTAACCACTTTAGTTCTCCCTATCGCGTTCGGCGGTCGCCGGCTGGTTCCGTTTCGGCCCGGAAACTATTCGGAAGGCCACTCCGATAGTAGTTGCGTGGTCGTCTCTACCGATTGACCTCCTCCACGAGGGGGACGTCCGCCTCCTCGCGAACGGCTGGGTCGAACTCCCGACCGGTCGCCTCCTGTCGCCGGAGGCCGTCCATCACATCGACAGGAAGTCCGAGGAGCCGACCCACGAACGAACGTGACTTCCTCCGCCCTGAAGTGAAGATTCCTCCGTGGATGACCGACACTCGATCGACGGAACCACTAAGCCGCTCCCGCCGTCCCAGTTGTGCATGGAGATCGATGTCGTCGACATGGATCACGTCGCGATCCGCGTGACCGATCTGGAACGCTCACTGACGTTTTATCACGACCTGCTCGGGATGCCGATCCGCGATCGGGACCGGTACGACGCCGGCGAGGTACCGTACGTCGCCGTCGTCGCCGGGGGCCGACACGTTCATCTCGTACCGACCGACGAGGAGGAAGACGGCCCGATCGACGTCGACGGCGAGCACCTCTGTTTGCTCGTGCGCTCCAACCGGATCGACTCCCGGTCGGACGTCGAGGAATTGCTGGAAGAACTGCGCGAACGTGGGATAGAAGTGGAATCGGGCGAACCACGGAAACGCTACGGCGCGTACGGCCGGGCGTGGGCCGCATACGTCCGTGACCCCGACGGCCGTCGCGTCGAACTCAAGATCCACTGAACCTCTGTCGGCTCCGATCCCACAAAACACATATATACTACCTCTATTGGAGGCGACGTACACACGGAGCTTCGCCGGGATGAGTTCGGTCCGGAAACCACCCCAATGCCGTCCGGCAGTTATATTCGGTAACAAATTTTCAAAATACCCGTACTTTTATTTGCCTTCCGCTACAAATGATTATCACGGAGATAACCGACCGGGAGCCCCGCTTCTCCCGTTAGACCTCCACACCCTGATCCAAGTATGAGTGAGAACGTCCGACGATACACGGACGACCGTGTCCGCCGTCGCGAGACCGAGGAGGAACGAGACGACGAACAGGTGACCTGCCCGGAGTGTGGCGGTCAACTCGAGACGGATACCGAACACGGCGAAACCGTCTGTGCCGACTGCGGCCTGGTCGTCGAGACCGACGAGATCGACCGCGGTCCCGAGTGGCGCGCATTCGACTCCAAAGAGAAAGACGAAAAGAGTCGCGTGGGGGCGCCGACGACGAAGATGATGCACGACAAGGGGCTGTCGACGAACATCGGCTGGCAGGACAAGGACGCCTACGGCAAGACCCTCTCGAGCCGACAGCGGGAGAAGATGCAGCGGCTCCGCACCTGGAACGAGCGGTTCCGTACTCGCGATTCAAAAGAGCGCAACCTCAAGCAGGCGCTGGGCGAGATCGACCGGATGGCCTCGGCGCTGGGGCTGCCCGAGAACGTCCGCGAGACCGCCTCGGTCATCTACCGCCGTGCGCTCGATGAAGACCTCCTGCCCGGCCGCTCGATCGAAGGCGTCGCCACCGCCGCGCTGTACGCGGCTGCCCGCCAGGCCGGCACCCCCCGCAGTCTCGACGAGATCGCGGCCGTCTCCCGGGTCGAGAAAGACGAGATCGCCCGGACGTACCGGTACGTCGTCCGCGAACTGAAACTGGAGATCCAGCCCGCGGATCCCGAGAGCTACGTCCCCCGGTTCGCGAGCGACCTCGGCCTCTCGGAGGAGGCCGAACGACGCGCGCGACAGCTGCTCAAGACCGCAAAGGAGCAGGGCGTCCACTCCGGCAAGTCGCCGGTCGGGCTCGCCGCTGCCGCCGTGTACGCGGCCTCGCTGCTCACCAACGAGAAGGTGACCCAAAACGACGTGAGCGAGGTGGCGAACATCTCTGAAGTGACGATCCGAAACCGCTATCACGAACTGCTCGAGGCCGAAGAGGAAGTCCAGCTTCCTTGACCGCTGTCCGCGCTGCTTTTGTACCGTCGCGACGATCGCCGGACATGGAGACGACCCGCCACTTCGTGGCTACCCTGTACGTCGTCAACGACGGCGCGACGGCGCTGCACCGTCACCCGAAGCTCGGACTACGGCTCCCGCCAGGCGGCCACATCGACCGGGACGAGTTACCCCACGAGGCCGCCCTCCGCGAGACGCGCGAGGAAACCGGGCTCGATCCCTCGCTCGTAACGCCCGGGCCGACCTACGAGTCGGAAACCGCCCGGACGATCCCGACTCCACAACACCTCCTGCTGGAGGACATCAACGTTCATCCGGACGGAACCGTCGGCCACCAGCACGTCGATCACGTGTTCTTCGCGCGGGTCCAGAGCCGCGAGATCGATCCGGACGGTGACGACGAGGCGACGGCCGACGCATGGAAGTGGTACGACAGGGCAGCGCTGCGTGACGCGGATCTGGACGAGGACGTCGCCGAACTCGGTATCGACGCGATCGAGACGGTCGAGCGGACCCTCGAACGGCAAACCTAAACCACGAGAAACCGAATCCGGTCGGTAGATGCGCCTTCGGGTCAACTGGCGTGCGAGTTTGGGACTGGTCGGAAGCATCCTCAAGTGGCTCGCGTTCCCCCTCGCGTTTCCGCTCGCCCTCGCCGTGTACTACGGCGAACCGACGACGCCGTTCGTCGTGACGATCATGGTCACGCTCGGCGTCGGGGGCGCACTCGAGCAGTTCCGCGGCGAAGGCGACTTGGGCGGCCGCGAAGCGTTCCTGATGGTCGCGCTGGCGTGGCTGTCGGTGGCCATCGTCGGGGCGATCCCGTTTCTGGCGGCGGGTAACGGTGTCATCGCACAGCCGATCGACGCGTTGTTCGAGGCGATGTCGGGAGTTACGACCACCGGTGCGACCGTCCTCGAGGATTTCTCGGCACACTCGAACTCCATGCTGATGTGGCGTCAGGTGATCCAGTGGCTCGGTGGGCTCGGAATCCTGGTGCTCGCGCTGTCGGTCCTCTCGCAGTTGTCGATCGGTGGCGCCCAGCTGATGGAGACCGAAACACAAACCCAGGACGTTCACAAACTCTCGCCACACATCGCCGAAACCGCCCGGACGCTGTGGTCGCTGTACGCCGGGGTGACCGCGCTGTGTGCGGCGTCGTTGTACGGGCTCCATCTCGTGGGGCTGGCTCCGAACATGACCCCGTTCATGGCGCTTTCTCACGCGTTCACCGGCGTCGCGACCGCCGGATTCTCCCCGTCTCCGGGGAGCCTGGGAGCGTTCTCGGTGGCAGCCCAGTGGACCATTATCCCGTTTATGCTCATCGGCGCGACCAACTTCATCCTCATCTACTACTTCGTCCAAGGGGACTGGGGGCGTCCGGCCGAAAACGAGGAGTTCCGGTTTTACCTCGGCGTGGTCGCCGGCACGGTGGTGCTGCTCGCGCTGTTGCTGTTGACCGATCCGTCCGTCTCGTATCCCCTCGAAGAGAAGTTCCGACACGCCACGTTCCAGGTCGTCTCGATCATGACGACGACCGGGTTCGCGACCGCAGACTTCAACACGTGGTCGCCGGCCGCCAAACACGTCCTGTTCGTGTTGATGTTCCTGGGCGGCATGGCCGGATCGACCACCTGTTCGATCAAGCTGCTCCGGTGGCTCATCGTCTTCAAGGCGCTCCGCCGGGACCTGTTTACCGCGGTCCATCCCGACGCCATCAAACCGGTGCGGCTCAGCGATCAGGTCGTCGACGAGGAGACGATCCGGGACACGTATGCGTTCACGCTGCTGTCGCTGTTGCTCTTTTTCGGACTCGGGATCTTCGTCGCGGTCGACAGCGCCCGGATCGGCCTCGGGATCGACGAGTTCGAGGCACTCGGGGCGGCTGCGGCGACCTTCTTCAACATCGGCCCGGCGTTCGGGATCGCAGGCCCGTTCGACAACTACTACCCGTTTTCGGACGCGACCAAGGTCGCGATGATCGTGCTGATGTGGGTGGGTCGGATCGAGATCATACCGGTGCTGGTCCTGTTTACTCGGTCGTACTGGAAGTCGTAGCTCAGACGGCGTCTTCCACCGCGCTTGCCACCCGGACGATCGTTTCCTCGTCGAACCGCGGACCGACGAGCTGGAGACCGACCGGGAGGCCGTCGGCGGTCCCTGCTGGGACCGAGATCGCCGGCAGGTTCGCGAGGTTGACAGGCGTCGTGTTCGCATCGGCGAGATACATCTGCAGGGGATCGTCGAGGCTCTCGCCGAGCTCGAACGGCAACACCGGCATCGTCGGCGAGGCGATCACGTCGACCTCCTCGAAGGCGGCGTCGAAGTCCTGTTTCACCCACGCGCGGGCGTCCTGGGCCTTCCGGTAGTACTTGTCGTGATAGCCCTCCGAGAGGGCGTACGTCCCGAGCAGGATCCGACGTTTGACCTCCGCGCCGAACGCCTCCCGCGTCTCGGCGAACGTGTCGTTCCAGTTGCCGTCGTGACCCGCCGAGTGACCGTACCTGACGCCGTCGAACCGCGCGAGGTTCGACGACGCTTCCGACATCGCGATCACGTAGTACGCCTGCACCGCGTGATCGACCGACGGGAGCGACACCTCGACGGTCTCGGCGCCACGCGACTCGAGGGATTCGAGCGCGTCCTCGACGGTTTCGACGACGCGTTCGTCGGCACCGTCGAAAAGCTCCGTCGGGATCCCGATCGTCGTCCCGTCGACGTCGCCGTCGGCTGCAGCCGCGTAATCGGTCCCGTCGGCCGGATGGCGGTCGAACTCCTCGCGTTCGTCGTATCGGGTCGTCGCGTCGCGTTCGTCGGGGCCGGCGATGACGTCCAGGAGTCGGGCGGCGTCCTCGACGCTGGACGCGATCGGGCCGATCTGCTCCAGTGAGTTGGCGTACGCGACGAGTCCGTACCGGGAGACGAGCCCGTAGGTGGGCTTGATCCCGACGACGCCACAGAACGCGGCGGGACACCGCACCGACCCGCCGGTGTCGGAGCCGAGCGCGAGGTCGGCGTCCCCCGACGCGACTGCCGCAGCCGATCCGCCCGAGGAGCCGCCCGGAACGCGGTCGGTGTCGGCGGGATTGTGCGTCGGGCCGAACGCCGAGGTCTCTGTCGTCGTTCCCATCCCGAACTCGTCCATGTTCGTCTTGCCGACCATCGTCGCGCCGGCGTCGAGAACGCGCTCGACCACGGTGGCGTCGTACGGCGGGACGTAGTCGGCGAGCATTTCCGACCCGCAGGTCGTCGTGACCCCCTCCGTCGAGATGTTGTCCTTCACCGCGATCGTCATTCCGGCGAGTGGACCGTCCGACGTGCCGTCGACGGTTTCTTCGGTGATATAAAGGTTGAGATCCGCGCTCATCTCACGACACCCGCGGTCCCTTGAATTTCCCGTCTTCCGATTCGGGCGCGTTCGCGAGGGCGTCCTCCTGAGAGAGCCCGTCTTCGACCTGATCTTCGCGGAGGACGTTCACGAGTTCCGTGTCGCGGTCGACCTCCGGAACCTCGTCCAGCGTGTCGAAGTACTCGAGCACCTCGGAGAACTGCTCGGCGAACTCCTCGGGTTCACCCACCTCGAGCGCAACCCGCGCGAGTGAGGCGACGTGTTCGACGTCGTCGGTCGTAACCGTCGGTTCGCTCATACGCGGAGGTGTTTCGGCGCGAGAGTAAGAGTTTCGATGGCCGACCCCGTGGCTGCCAGCCAACTTTTTATAAACGATCACGGGACCACGAACCCCGTGGTCAGCACGGACGCCATCGCCCGGGCCCTTCGAACGCTCGCCGAACGCACAGCCACGGCGCGGCCGCCGTACGCCGGAGTGATCGAGGAGGCCGACGCGGCGCTGGAGGACCTCGATCGCGCAGCGTCGTTCGTCGAGGCCGACGGACTCGGCCGGCTCTCGGAGGCGGTAGACTCCGCCCGCAGGGATGGACACGAGGAACTCGCAGATCGGGGTGAGAACGCGCTCGACTCCTACCACCGGCTTCGGGAAGCGGCAACCGGAGACGTGACGCGTTCGCGGAACCCATTTACCACAGAAGGTGCAAGGTTCGACGAATGACATCGGCTGACGGATCGGAACCCGCACCGGCTCCGACGCGGGTGCTCCACACCGGCGACACCCACGTCGGCTACGAGCAGTACCACTCCCCCGAGCGACGACGGGATTTCCTCGAAGCGTTCGAGCAGGTCGTCGACGACGCGATCGAGGAGAGCGTCGACGCCGTCGTCCACGCCGGCGACCTGTTTCACGATCGTCGTCCGTCGCTGCCGGATCTACTCGGGACACTCGAGTTGCTCCGGCGGCTCGACGCTGCAGACATCCCCTTCCTGGCGGTCGTCGGGAACCACGAATCCACTCGCCGAGGGCAGTGGCTGGACCTCTTTGAAAGCATGGATCTCGCGACCAGACTCGGTGCGGAGCCGGTCGAAGTCGGCGAGACCGCCTTTTACGGGCTCGACCACGTCCCTGAATCCCGGCGGGACGACCTCGACTACGAGTTCGAACCCAGCGATGCGGCACACGCCGCCCTCGTGAGCCACGGTCTGTTTACCCCGTTTGCACACGCGAACTGGGACACGGAAACAGTACTCGCGGAGTCGACCGTCGCATTCGACGCGATGCTGCTCGGTGACAATCACGTCCCCGACACGGCGACAGTCGATGGGACGCGGGTAACTTACTGCGGGTCGACGGAGCGCACCAGCGCGAGCGAGGAGACCCCCCGCGGGTACAACCTCGTCACGTTCGACGCCGACACCCGGGGACCGGACGGCGTCGAGATCCGTCGTCGGACGATCGAGACCCGACCGTTCGCGTTCGTCGAGGTGGAACTGGCCGACGGCGAGGGCGTCGAACGGGTTCGCGAACGGGTGACACAGCACGACCTGGAGGACGCCGTCGTGATCGTCCGAATCGACGGAAGCGGAGACCCGGTGACGCCGGCGTCAATCGAGGAGACTGCACTGGAGGAAGGCGCGTTGATCGTGCGGGTAACCGACCGCCGGGAGGTCGACACGGCAGAGGAGATCTCTGTCTCGTTCGGTGACCCGGACGAGGCGGTGCGGGAACGGATCCGGGAGGAGGGGTTCTCATCGGCCGCACGAGAGTTTGACGACGTGGTTCGCTCGGTGGAAATTCCGGCTTCGAACGTTCGGGCCGAGGTGAAAAACCGGCTGTCCGACCGGATCGAATCGGAAGGCCTGGAGGCGCTTTCGGCGACTGAACCCGATGATACGAGCGACGGCGAAGAGGGCAGTGGGGACGGAAAGACCGACCGCGAGAGCAGTAATATGGGCCGCGTGGGTGAGGACCGGGACATGGACGGCGACGGTGGGGACCGGGACATGGGCGGCGACGGTGAGGCACGCGGGGACGAACCGAAAAGCTCCGGACCCGACGGGCAACGATCGATGGAGGAGTACCTGTGAGGTTCGAGCGACTCGAACTCGCGAACTTCAAACCGTACGCCGACGCGGAGCTTCGCCTCCGGGACGGCGTCACCGTCATCCACGGCCTCAACGGCAGCGGGAAGTCGTCGCTCCTGGAGGCGTGTTTCTTCGCTTTGTACGGCGCGAAAGCGCTCGAGGGAACCCTCGAGGAAGTGGTTACCAACGGTGAGGAGGAAACCGAGATCGAACTGGCGTTTAGCCACGACGGCACCGACTACCGGATCTACCGCCGGATCCGCGCGAGCGGCGACCGGGTCAGCACCGTTGATTGCACCCTCGAGGGGCCGGACGTCACCGTCGACGGGGCGCGAGACGTCCGCCGATTCGTCACCGAACTGCTCAGGATGGACGCGGAGGCGTTTCTCAACTGCGCGTACGTCCGCCAGGGGGAGGTGAACAAACTGATCAACGCGAGTCCGAGCCAGCGGCAGGACATGATCGACGACCTGCTGCAGCTCGGGAAACTCGAGACCTATCGCGAACGGGCGGGCGACGCACGCCTCGGTGTCGAGGACCTGCTCACGTCCAAACGGACGCTACTCGAGGACAAAGCCGACCGAATCGAACAGAAGGAGGACGCCGACCTCCACGGCAAGCTCAACGACCTCGAATCGCGGCTCGGCGAGGTCGACGACGAGATCGACCGGGTCGAAGCACAGATCGAGAAGGCCGAAGAGACGAAAGCCGACGCCGAGCGCGTCCTGGAAGAGCACGACGAGAAACGGGCCGAGATCGATGCGCTGGAGGAGGAAATCGACGAGATTGCGGAGACGATCCGGGAGGCCGAATCCGAGCGCGAAACGCTCCGTGAACGGATCACCGAGACCCGGGAACGCATCGACGGCCTCGAAAGCGAACTGGAGACGGCACGGGACGACGCGGGGCTCGACGCCGCGACCGACGAGGCGATCGCAACACGCCGGGAGGAACTCGACGACAGGGAGGCCGACCTCGAAGAGCGCCTGAGCGACATCCGGGTGAAACGGGAGGGGTTCCGGAACCAGGCCGCGAACCTCGCCGAGAAGGCAACGACGCTCGAAGGTCGGGCCGAAGAGGCAGAGTCGGACGCGGCAGAGGCAGAATCCGACGCGGCGGAGGCCGACCAGACGGCACGAGAACACGAAGAAAAACTCGAGTCGATCGACGACCGAATCGACGCAGTCAAAGAACAGTTCGAGGAGACGGACGTCGAACCCGGTAGCGCCGACAGCCTGCGCGAGGAGATCCAGTCGGAACTGTCGGCAGCTCGCGAACGCGTTGCCGAACTCGAGACCGAGCTGTCGAACGCTCGCGAACGCGTCGCTGAAGTCGAGGCACTGCTCGCGGCCGGCAAATGTCCGGAGTGTGGACAGCCGGTCGATGGCTCACCCCACGTAGATTCGATCGACGAGGACCGCGAGCGGGTTACCGAACTCGAAGAGGAACTGTCCGACGCACGCGGGGAAGTGAGCCGTCTCGAAAAGCGACTGGCGGACGCCGAGGAACTCCGCGAGGCCGAACAGCGGCTCGGCGAGCTGGAAAACGCACGGGAGCTCCGTGAAGAACGACTCGCGAATGCCCGGGAGACGGCCGAAGAGCGACGAGAGCGAGCGGAAACACTCCGGGAGAACGCCGACGAGCTGCGGGAGCAGGCCGCCGAGGCCACGGAGGTCGCCGAGACGAAACGGGAAGAGGCAGCCGAAGCCCGGGAGCGCATTGAAACGCTCGAAAGGAAACTTGACACGATCGATTCCGAACGGGAGATGCTCTCGTCGGTCGAGTCAACGCTCGAAGCGATCGAGGAACTGGCGGATCGAATCGACCGCCATCGCGACCGTCGGTCGACACTCGAGGAACTGAACGACGAACGCCGGGAGCGTCTGCGGGAAAAGCGCGAAGCGAGGGACGAACTCCGGGAGTCGTTCGACGACGACCGGATCGAGTCGGCCAGAGAGAACAAGCGCACGGCCGAGGCCTATCTCGAGGAGGCGAAACCCGAACTCGAAGATCTCAGGGAGACGCGAGACGAACTCCAGAACTCGATCGGCGGCGTGAAAACGGAACTGTCCGAACTCGAACGCCTGCGAGAAGAGCGGGATCAACTGGCCGACCGGGTCGAGATGCTGGAATCGGTCCACGAGGAAGCCGAATCCCTCGAACAGCTGTACGGCGATCTCCGTGCGGAGCTGCGCCAGCGAAACGTCGAGACGCTCGAGCGCATGCTCAACGAGACGTTCGAACTGGTGTACGGTAACGACGCGTACTCGCACATTGAACTCGACGGCGAGTACGAACTCACAGTGTACCAGAAGGACGGCGAACCGCTCGAACCCGCGCAACTTTCGGGTGGCGAGCGCGCGCTGTTCAACCTGGCGCTGCGGGTGGCCATCTACCGACTGTTGTCGGCCGGAATCGACGGGGCCGCACCGACCCCGCCGCTCATTCTCGACGAGCCGACCGTGTTCCTCGACGCCGGCCACGTCTCGCGACTGGTCACGCTGGTCGAAGAGATGCGAGAGTTCGGGGTCAGACAGATCGTGATCGTGAGCCACGACGACGAACTGGTCGGGGCCGCAGACGACCTGCTCACCGTCGAAAAAGACGCGACGACGAACCGGTCGAGCGTGCGGCGCGAGGACTCGCCGGCGATCCCGTCCGGGATCGCGGACGACGATTGATCGAGAGCTCTCAGGACGTTCCCAGTTTGCGAAAATTCCGGTCGAATACAAGCAGTCCGCCATTGAGTATACAGACGTGTCAGGGCCTTCGAGAGACGAACAATCCCGCCGAAAGTCGACCAGTAACTGGCACTCGCGATCAATCGATTCAATCTACGAGACGCTCGAGACATCGGATCAGGGGTTGTCGAAAGCTGAGGCTCGGACTCGTCTCGAGCAAGAGGGTCCAAACGAGATCGTGGCCGAGGAGGGGATCTCCCCATTTCGTATCCTCATCGAGCAGTACACCTCGGCATTGATATGGGTCTTGATCGTCGCCGCGTTCGTGATGGCCGGTGTCGGACACACGATCGACGCTGGCGTCATTGCTACGATCGTGATCTTCATCACGTTGTTCGGATTCGTTCAGGACTATCGCGCCGAACAGAGCATTCAAGCGCTCGCAGAAATGGCGACAAGAGCCGCGATCGTCCGACGTGACGGAGAGAAACGGGAAATAGACGCCAGGACAGTCGTGCCGGGAGACGTTATCTTCGTCGAGTCGGGTGACGTCGTTCCTGCCGATGCCCGGATCGTCGAGGAGTCCAACCTCCGGGTCGACGAGAGCGCACTGACTGGCGAGAGCGTCGGCGTCTCGAAGGAGGTCGGTACCGTCGAGGAAGAGATCTCGCTGGCCGAACGCAAGAACATGCTGTACAAGGACACGGTCGTCGAACGGGGCTCGGGGACGGCGATCGTTGTCGAAACCGGTCCGGAGTCCGAAATTGGGCAGATCGCGACCGCGCTCGAGGAGGCCGAGGAACGAGCAACACCGTTCCAGGCCGAGATGGATCGCCTCGGGAAAATCATCGCGCTCGGCGTCATCGGCGCAGTCGCCGTGATCGCGCTCGTCGAGATCTCTGTCGGCGAAACGGAACCACTGCAGGTGTTCCTGACGGCGGTTGGGATCGCCGTTTCAGCTGTTCCCGAGGGTCTCCCAGCAGTCGTGACACTCTCGCTCGCACTCGGGGCGCGCCGGATGGCAGATCAGAACGCGCTCGTCCGACGACTGCCGATCGTCGAGGCGCTGGGATCGGTTGACGTCATCTGTACTGACAAGACGGGGACACTCACCGAAGAGGAGATGACAGTACAGCGGATCGTCGCCGATCGACAGGTGTTCGAGGTGACTGGAACCGGCTACGACACCGACGGTGAGTTTCGAAAGGAGGGTGAACCGGTAGAAACCGGTCGCGTTGCTGAAGTGTTGCGCTGTGGCATGTTGTGTAACAATGTCGATATCGGCACCCGCGAACGAGGTGCTGAAGGCAGACGTGAGCCCGAAACCGAGGCGTCCAACAGTCGGGATGGCAGAACGTATCTCGGGGATCCCACCGAGATAGCGCTGTTCGTGGCCGCCCAGAAAGCCGGGTTCGACCACGAAGATCTCGCCGCTAGGTACCCCAGAATCGGCGAGATCGAGTTCACCTCCGACCGCAAGCGCATGACGACTGTCCACCGAACGCCAAACGGCGAGACCGCCGCCTACATGAAGGGAGCTCCGGAAACCGTTCTCGAGCGCTGCGACCGCGAACTCGTCGATGGTGAAGTGACCGAGTTGACGGCTGACCGTCGAGCAGCGATCGAGACCCGGACCGAAGCGTTCGCAGAAGACGCATTGCGCGTCATGGGCTTTGCCTTCCGAACCGACCTCCCGGAGTCACAGATCGAGTCACCGGACGAAGACCTCGAGCAGGAGATGGTATTTCTGGGATTACAGGGAATGCTCGATCCACCCCGACCCGAGGTCCCGGAGGCGATCGCGGGATGTCTCGACGCCGGGATCGACGTGGTGATGGTCACCGGTGACAACGCAGTCACCGCTCGAGCCGTCGGAGAGGAAATCGGATTGCGCCCGACACGTGTCGTTACCGGCCCCGAACTCGATGATATGAGCGACGAGGAACTCGCCGAGGTCGTAGCAGAAGTGGATATTTTCGCGCGAACCTCGCCCGAGCACAAGACTCGAATCCTCCAGACGCTCCAGGCGAAGGGACACACCGTCGCGATGACCGGGGACGGTGTCAACGACGCGCCAGCGGTAAAAAACGCCGACGTCGGCATCGCGATGGGCCGTCGCGGCACGGACGTTACCGAGCAGGCTTCCGACATCGTCCTTCTCGACGACAATTTCGCGACGATCCGGGATGCGGTAAAAGGGGGACGACGCATCTTCGACAACGTCCGCAAATTCGTAAACTACCTCCTTTCCGGTAACGGCGGCGAGGTGACGATGGTATTCACCGGATCGATGCTGGGACTCGGACTCGTTATAACACCGATCCAGATCCTCTGGATCAACGTCGTTACGGACGGTATTCCTGCACTCTCGATCGGGATTGATCCGGCGGCAAAAGACATCATGGATCGCGATCCGCGACCGCGGGACGAAGGCGTCATCACAGACAGAATCGTCACCTCCATCGTCGGAATAGCGATATTCATGACGATCTGTCTGCTTCCGCTCTTCACGCTCAACTTCTACGGCGAGTTGATCCCTGGATACGACGTAACTGACGCCCTCTTCGGATGGAGCCCGACGTACGATCCCGGACGAGAACTCGCCCAGACAATGGTGTTCACCGGGCTGGTTGTCTTCGAAATCGTACGCATACAGGCAATCAGATACCGGTACGGGCTCGGAATCCTTTCGAATCGCTGGCTCGTGGCCGCGGTAGGCGTCGCAATCGCGTTGCAATTGTTAGTGCTTTACACGTCCGTCGGCCAGTTCCTGTTCGGTGTTGCGCCGCTCGGCCTCGTCCACTGGGCCCAGATCGCTATTGTTACTGTCCTGTTCGCGCTGATCATGGCGATATTTGTGAAAATCCAGGATCGCTTGTTCGAGCAGTACTGACACTGGTGGCTCGCACTATTTCACGATCACAACGGGTACTGGTGCACGCCTAACCACCCTCTTAGCGACGCTTCCGACGAGGAACCGCTCTGCACCCGAGCGACAGTGACTCCCCATGACGATACGGTCGACGTCGTTTTCCTCGGCGTATTCGAGGATTACTTCGTCCGGATCACCGAACTCCAGAACGGTTTCGACGCGTTCGCCGTGATCGCCGGCGATGTTTCGTGCCTCCTCGAAGACCGTCTCGGCCTTCGACGTGGCTTTCTCGTGCCACTCGCGCCAGTACTCGGGCGAGACAGATCCTGGCGGCGCTCCGTCGTCGAACGTCGGCCTCATGACGTCGATGAGACTGAGTCCCGATCCGATCGGGTCCATAACGTGGCAGAAGACGATATCGGCCTCGGGATAGTCCGTCAGCGCGACCTCGAGTGCTTTCATGGAGAGGGGTGCCCCTTCTATCGGGACCAGGACAGTCTGTACCATACAAACGGTACCTGTCGTTCCAGCAAATAGCCCGGGGACGAACGAAACGAGCATCGAATCGAAGAGACTGCACGCATCGGATCGGAAACCTGGCCGCGGCCGGAACCCCTTTCCTCCGTCCGGTGGAGAATAGCGACATGGACGCACACGTCACCCAGTCGACCGTCTCCGGACGGGTACGCGCCCCGCCGTCCAAGAGCTACACCCACCGGGCGATCCTCGCGGCCGGGTACAGCGCCGGCGCACTGGTTCGAAACCCACTGTGGAGCGCCGACACGAAAGCCACGGCTCGCGCTGTCGAGCGGTACGGCGGCACAGTCGATCGCGCGTCCCGAAGGGAAGACGGGACACTCGACGTGGACGGTTTCGGCAGCCGACCTGACGTGCCGTCGGATGTCATCGACTGTGCGAACTCGGGGACGACGATGCGGTTGACGACGGCGACAGCCGGCCTCGCCGACGGCGGTACAGTTCTAACCGGGGACGCCTCACTCCGATCGCGCCCCCAGGGTCCGCTGCTCGACGCCCTCGAACAGCTGGAAGCGAGAGCCGAGAGCACCCGGAGGAACGGACAGGCACCGCTGGTCGTGTTCGGGCCGACCGACGGCGGCGCGGTGTCGATCCCGGGTGACGTCTCCTCGCAGTACGTCACTGCGCTTTTGATGGCCGGAGCGGTGACCGAGGAAGGGGTCGACATCGAACTGACAACCGAGCTGAAGTCGGCGCCGTACGTCGACATCACCCTCGACGTGCTCGACGCGTTCGGTGTGTCAGTGAACGTGATCGGAGGTATCGAGGACGGCGACATCGCGAGTGCGGGCGCAGACGGGTTCCAGGTTCCGGGTGGACAGTCCTACGAACCGACGGACGGCGAGTACTCGGTTCCGGGCGACTTCTCGTCGATGTCGTATCTCCTCGCAGCCGGTTCAGTCGCGGCCGAGCAGGGCGAAGCGGTTCTGGTCGCCGGCGCGCACCCGAGCGCACAGGGTGACGCCGCGATCGTCGACGTGCTCGATCGGATGGGGGCGACGATCGAGTGGGACCGAGACAACGGCCACGTCCGGGTCGAGCGATCCCCGCTGTCGGGCGTGACGGTCGACGTCGGCGACACCCCGGATCTGCTGCCGACGATCGCGACGCTGGGGGCCGTCGCAAACGGGGAAACCCGGATCGAAAACTGCGAACACGTCCGGTACAAGGAGACCGACCGGGTGACGGCGATGGCCGAAGAGCTGGAGAAACTCGGTGCGGAGGTAACTGAAGAGCCCGACGTTCTGACGATCGCCGGCGGCGAAAGCGAGCTATCGAGTGCGACCGTCGACGGCCGGGGGGACCACCGGCTCGTGATGGCGCTTGCGGTCGCCGGGCTCGTCGCAGATGGGACCACGACAATCCGCGGCGCAGAGCACGTCGACGTCTCGTTCCCGGAGTTCTTCGACGCGCTGTACGATCTGGGTGCGTCGGTGTCGCGATCGGAGTGAGACACTCTCGGTATCGCGTCGTCGAACAACGGCCACGAGTATATAAACAGGCGCAGACAGAAGACAGATCTCCTTTTGAAGGGCAACGGACATCCGACGGGAGACGAACCTCACGCCAGCGTTTCCACAAACGTACGTCAGCAGAACAAAACTATCCTCAAAGTTGACGACTATATGCTGAGCAAGGCGAGGTTCGAGAGAGATCGAGAACCTCGGAAACGCGAGCGAAGCGAGTTCACCCGAGGCAGAAAAAGGTCGAGGTCAAACACATATAAACCGGGGGCTCCCACAACGGGTAATGAACGGTAATCGGTTCGGCCGACTGTTCCAGGTCACCACGTACGGCGAGAGCCACGGGCCGGCGATGGGCGTCACCGTCTCGGGCTGTCCCGCCGGCCTCGAACTCGACGAGGAACGCATCCAGCGGGAACTCGACCGACGAAAGCCCGGTCAGTCGATGATAACCACCTCCAGAGGGGAACCCGACGAGGTCGTCATCAACTCCGGGCTCCAGGACGGCTACACCACCGGCACACCGATCGGGATGGTGATCCAGAACAAGGACGCCCGATCGGGCAAGTACGAACCGTACGTGACGGCGCCGCGTCCCTCCCACGGCGACTACACGTACTCGGCGAAGTTCGGCACCCGGAACTGGGGCGGCGGCGGCCGATCTTCCGCACGGGAGACCGTAAACTGGGTCGCCGCCGGCGCCGTCGCCGAGGCGGTCCTCGAACAGAGCGAGTACGATGTCCGGGTGAAAGCCCACGTCAATCGGATCGGCGAGATCGAGGCGCCCGACGTGAGCTTCGATCAGTTGCTAAAACACAGCGAGGAAAACGAGGTCCGGTGTGGCGACCCCGAGACGGCAGAACGGATGCGCGAGGCGATCGAACAGTACCAGAAGGAGGGTGACTCGATCGGTGGCGCCGTCCAGTTCGAAGCACGCGGGGTGCCTCGCGGGCTGGGCGCCCCGCGGTTCGACGGCTTCCCCGCACGGCTGGGACAGGCACTGCTGTCGGTTCCGGCCACGACCGCCTTCGAGTTCGGGCTGGGACGGGAGGCGGCGTCAGTCACCGGTTCCGAACGGAACGACGACTGGACGTTCGACGACGGGGAATCACATCCCGAGATCGTAAGCGAAGAGGGCGACCCGGTGCCGGTCGGCAACGATCACGGGGGCCTGCAGGGCGGGATCACAACCGGCCAACCGATCACCGGCGAGGTGACGCTACACGCACCCACGTCGATCCCCAAAACGCAGCGAACCGCCGACTGGGAAACCGGGGAGGAAAAAGAAATCCAGGTCGTCGGCCGGCACGATCCGTCACTGCCGCCGCGTGCGGTTCCGGTCGTGGAGGCGATGGTGAACCTCACGATCCTGGATTTCATGCTGCTTTCCGGACGGATCAACCCCGACCGTCTCGACGACAGGCCGGGAGAGTACGACACCGACTATCATCCAAGCAGTCCCGAAAACGAATGAGCGACGACGTCGGACACTCCGCCTGCAGGTAACCCGTGCCACTGGAGTTGGACCTCGCTGGCCGTGCGCTCGCCTTCGCAGTCGCAGTCGGCGGTCCGGCGCTCGTGATCCTTTTTTACTTCGAGGGGATGTTCGTCGGGAAGATATTGCAACCCCCGCTGGTGTTCGTCGGCTACGTCGCGGCGACGGTCCCCTCGTGGCCGAAACTTGCGCTCCTGGGGGGAGCCGTCACAGTCGCGGCGACGCTGGGACAGTGGACGCTCGCTCGCGGCTTCGACGAGGACGCGTCGGAACTGTTCGGGATCAGGCGGACGGTTCCGGGACTCGATCGGATCCCAGAAACCGTCGAGCGCCGGGTCGGCGATCGCCGGCTCGCCATCGTCGAGCGCTACTTCGATGCCTACGGCGGCTGGGCCGTCGCCGTCTCGAACCTGGTGCCGGGAATACGGGGCGTGATGGCCATTCCGGCCGGGCTCGGTGGGTATCCGTCGGGACAGTTTCTGCTGGCAGCCGCTGTCGGCAATGTGGCGTACGTGGCACTTTTGATCGCCGCCGCGAGCGGAGTTCGCGGGCTCGCGCGCCTCGCCGGCGTCTGATGCGGGTCAGCTATACTCCACTCCAGTGACGGAACGAAGTAGAGGCCGCCGCGGTGTGGGACAGTCGAGAGCGATGACGCAGCCTCACGACCACACCATCGGGATCCACCAGATCGCGAACGCCGAGATCGCCAGGATCGCAGGAAGCGTGATCGCGAGCCCGACCTTTGCCATCTCTGGGATCGTCAGATAGCCGCTGCCGAAGACGATCGCGTTTGGTGCCGTCGCGACCGGCAACACGAAGGCGAAGGAGGCGGCGAACGCCGCCGTCGCCATCAGCGTCAGCGGTGCGACGCCGATCGCGATCCCGATCGACAGTGTGATCGGCATGAAAAGCGAGGCCGTGGCGGTATTCGAGGTGACGTTGGTGAGCACGATTACGACGGTCGCCACAAGGAGGATCATCGCTGCGAGTTCGGTGATCCCCAGCCCGGCGATCGCGTCGGCGACGGTTTCGTCGAGCCCGCTCTCCTGGAAGCCGCGTGCGATCGAAAACCCCGCACCCAATAGGAGCAACACGCCCCACGGGACGCGGGTCGTGTACTCCCAGTCGAGCAGGCGTTCGCCGTCGACCGGAACAACGAATACGAGGACGGCACCGGCGATTGCGATGACGGCGTCGGTGAGCATCGGGAACGCCGGCTGGAGGAGGAACGGCCGCAGAACCCACGCGGCGGCAACGAGCCCGAACACCCCGAGCACCCGGCGCTCCCCCGTCGTCATCGCCCCCAGTTCGGCGAGTTGATCGTCGATGACGTCCTCCCGACCGGGCTGTCTGTCGATCGTCGGACGCAGGAGCACGATCAGGATCCCCCACGTGACGAAGAGAAAGACCGTCGCGAGTGGGACGCCGACGAGCATCCACTCGAGGAAGCCGATGTCGACACCGAGGCTCGAGGCGGCGACGCCCGCAAGGACCGCGTTCGGTGGGCTACCGATCAGCGTCGCCGCCCCACCGATCGACGCGCCGTAGGCAATTCCGAGCATCAACGCGATTCCGAACGCGGTGTTGGGTAGCGCTTCGGGATCGGTGTCGACGCTGTGGAGTAGCTCTCCCTGGACGTCGCGAGGGTCGTTCGGTTCCAGAATGTCCTCCCGGTCGAGCATTGGCGTTCGACGGCCGCCGACAGACGTGAGCTCGACGATCACTGCCGCGCCGATCGGCACCATCATCATCGCGGTGGCGGTGTTCGAGATCCACATCGAGAGCACCGCCGTCGCACCCATGAACCCCAAAATCAGCCGGCTCCCGCCCGTTCCGACACTCGAGATGATCAGCAGCGAGAGCCGGTGATGGAGGTTCCACCGCTCGATCGCGAGCGCGATGAGAAACCCACCCAAAAGCAGGAAGACGATCGGATCGGCGTAGGGAGCGGTCGCGTTCCCGACGGACATGACGCCAGTCATCGGGAACAGCACGATCGGAAGCAAGGACGTCACGGGGATCGGAAGCGCCTCTGTCACCCACCAGAGAACCACCCAGGCCGTTCCGGCGAGGACAGCCGTCGCCGCCGGGTCGAGCCCGAACGGGTTCCCGACGTACAGAAAGAGAAACGATGCCGGCCCCAGGAACAGCCCAACTGTCTGCCGTGTGAGTCGTCTCGTCGGAACCACACGTCGTTTGTCTCCCGGTGGTATATAAAGTAGTACCGGGAAAGGCGCCGAGCGGGATACGAACAGGGAGAAGATTTGTGTACTCCCGTCTCCTCGGGTCGGGTATGTCCCGGCTGTTGCCCTCCAGGTCCGACCCACAGCCGTCGGACGGAGATCCCCGCGTCGTCGGCGTCGACAGTGACGACGCCGACGACTTGATCGCTGCGCTCTCCTCTGACACTGCCCGTGCCCTGCTCACCGAAATGCACGAGGAGCCGGGGACGCCCTCCGAACTCTCCGACCGGGTCGACACCACCCTCCAGAACACGCAGTACCACATCGGTAAACTCGAAGACGCCGACCTCGTCGACGTCGTCGACACGGTGTACTCCGAGAAAGGCAGAGAGATGAACGTGTACGCGCCGTCGGATCAACCGCTGGTGCTTTTCGCCGGGCGAGAAGCCGAAAGCACCGGGTTGAAGACGGCCCTCACCCGGCTGCTCGGCGGGATCGGGGCGCTCGCGGCCGCGAGCGCCGTCGCCCACGCGATGCTCGCGACCGATCCCCCCGGCATCGTGCCGACCGTCGACGACGTCGATACCGCCGACGACGACGTCGGGCCTGCGGTCGCCGAAGAGCCCGAAGAGGAACCGACTGAGACGCCGGCACCCGAAGAGACGCCGGTTCCGGAAGCAGAAGAGGTCGCCGAACATGCCGCCGAGGACGCCGAGTTTTACACGACTGCGGCCGATCAGGTGTCGGCCCTCGCGGAGGGAACGTTCTCCGCGCTGCCGCCAGGGGTCGTGTTCTTCCTCGGCGGGTTGAGTGTTCTCCTTGCAGTGTTCGCGATCCAGTATCTCGGGTCGCGGTACGGCTGGCCCTGACAGGGGGCGACACGGCTGATGCGTTTCGGTCTGCGGGGAACAGCTATTCATACTTCCCTGCCCAAGTCGGGAACATGGACCACGAGGCCGAAGTGGAAGGGATCGGCGTCGGACTCGGCCCCGAAGGGAGCCGTATTCCGGCGATCGTGCTCGACGTCCGCGAGGAGTACTTGCCGATATTTGTCACGCACGACCAGGCCGACTCGATCCGTCTCGCCCTCTCTGGGGAGCCGTTCGAACGGCCGCTGACACACGACCTGATGGTCGAGATGGTCACCGAGTTCGGCGGCGCGATCGACGGGATCCGGATCGACGACCTCTCGGACGGAACCTTCTATGCGAAAGTGGACGCACAGCGATACGAAAACGGGGAACCAGAGCCGTTCGTCTTCGACGCGCGCCCGAGCGATGCGATCGCGCTCGCGGTCAGGGTCGACTGTACGATCACCGTAAGCGACGAGATCATCGACGAGGCGGGGCGTCCCCCGGAGGAACTCGCCCCGGCTGGCGACGAGGAGGGAATGCCCGGCGGAGACCCCTTCGGAGAGGCCGGTGATCCGTTCGACGACCACGAGGAGTTCGGGGAGTTCGGCGAGGAAGAGTTCGGAGGAGACACGTTCGACGACGGACCGTTCGGAAACGACCCCTCCGAGGAGTTGGGTGATCTGGATCCCGACGACCCCGACGACGAATCCGACGAGCAGTAGCTCCCACGGGCCACGGCAGGCTAGGTGGATCCCACCCGCCGACGCCTACTTTCTTGCGTCCGTCCTCGAAAGTTTACAGCATGGACGAGACGGCAACACTCGCGGAGTCACACACGGAGATGACCGAGATCCTGCTGCCGAACGACACCAACACCTATGGACGGGCACTCGGCGGCGTCGTGCTCCACTGGATGGACGTCTGTGGCGCAATCGCGGCGATGCGGTTCGCAAACCGGGGCGTAGTGACCGCCTCGATGGACCACGTCGACTTTATCAGTCCGATCGATCTGGGCGAGGTCGCCATCATCGAAGGCTACGTGTTCAACACCGGACGGACGAGTCTCGACGTTCGCGTAGAGGTCCGGGCTGAGGATCCCCGAACGGACGAACGACGGCAAACTACTACCTCGTTTTTTACGTTCGTCGCGCTCGACGACGACGGTGTTCCGACGCCGGTCCCGAACCTCGAGTGTCCGACGACGGAAGAGGAGTCGCTTCGCGACCGGGCGAAAGCGGAGCGGCGGCGACAACTCGAAGACGTCGTCGACAGGCTCGAATCTGAGTGACGCCGTTTCGCCCGGAAATCGACGCCGCCTACCGTGCCGGGGGGCGGGTGCCCAGCGTGAGCGATTCGGTCACGCGTTCGCCCTCGCGGATCACGTGCACGTCGATCGTTTCGCCCGGGGACGTCTCGAGCGCCAGGAACCGTGCGAGGTCCTCGTTGGAGTCGATCTCGGTGTTCTCGAATCCGACGATCACGTCCCCGCCGGTCGGAATCGACCGGCCGCCGACCATCTCGGAGTCAGTCGCCCCTTCGAGAACCCCGTCGGCAGGCCCGTCCGAAACAACTTCGACGACGTAGACGCCGCGAACCTCCTCGAGGTCGTTCACCTCCGCGACCGTTGGCGTGACCGGTCGGACCTGTACGCCCAGTCGGGAGTGTTCGTACTCGCCGTCCTCGATGAGCGACGGAACGATACGGTCGGAAAGCGGCGCCGACACCGCGAACCCGACGTTCTCCCCGCGTGTCGCAGTAACCACGCCGGCGACCTCCTGATCGAGCGTGACGAGGGGGCCCCCGCTGTTGCCCGGATTCACCGCGGCGTCAGTCTGGACCGCGTCCGGGATCTGGTAGTCGTTCGGTGCTGGTAGTGACCGGTTCCGACCGCTTATGATGCCCTGGGTCACCGAGCCCCCGAGCCCGAACGGTGCGCCGAACGCCAGTACTTCAGTCCCGATGTCCGGGGTCCGGTCGACCAGTTCCAGTTCGGACGGAGCTGCAGCCGCTTCCAGGTCCCGCCCGGGCGATAGTACCGCCAGATCGCTGTACGGATCCGTTCCGACGATGTCAGCCTCGTACCAGGCACCATCGGCGTACTGCAACCGAACGGTGTCGCCGCCGTAGACCACGTGTTCGTTCGTGACGACGTGGCCGCGGTGGAGGAACCCCGATCCCTGGCCCGCCTCGATTCCGTCCTCGTAAATCTGTACCCTGACAACGGATTGCGAGACGCTCTCGGCGACGGCCGTGTACGTCTCCGAGTCGTCCCCTTCGTCGGCCACCTCCGTTAGGTTGCCCTCGCCGGTGGCCGATTCGTTCCCGTTCGGATCGTCGTCCGGGCCGATTTCGGTCGCCGGGCTCGTACAGCCTGCGATCGCAACCGTGCCGGCCGTAGCGAGGAACCCCCGTCGGGTATTTTTCATGTGCTCTCATCGTACTCGTAGCGGGTAAATCCTCGCCCGAGACCGGTAGGGATTCCCCCGAGATCCGTCCCTGGCGACCGTCTTTTAGTGTCTCGGAACCCACTGGACGGTATGACTCTCGACGTCGAACCCCCGGAACCGCCCGAACTCGAAGAGATCGATCCAAACCAGTACGACGACGCGGAGATCGTCGGCGACACCGACTACCGCCGGACCGAACTCGAACAGCTCCTCCGGGAGGGTGCCTGGGAGGACGCCTTCGAGGAATGGGCCGCCTCCAGCGACCTGACCGAACCGGAGTGGCAGATCGTCCTCGATCTGGGGTTGATACGGGAGTACGACTTCTTTTGGGACGACTTCGCCGATCGCGTCGGGTATCACGCCCCTGGACTCCCGGAAGACTGGAAACACCGCGACCTGCATCCGGATCTCGATTCCTGGGGAACCGTTTCCGGCATCAACGCGGGGCTCACCGAACTCGGACAGATCGTCTGTGAGGTCCTCAAGGAGGAGTACATCGACTGGGAGGCCGCCTACGACGCCCCGGACGACCTCCCGGATTTCGGATAGCAGCATTGTGACCCCGAGGAACGCTCGCGGGGTGCCGGCGCCACGGGACCACCGTTTTGATATATACCGGTCTATACGAAACAGGTATGGACGACACAGTCGAGGACCAGTACACGCCCGCGGACGTCGAGCCCGCGGTCGAGTCGTACTGGGAGGAACACGACGCCTACGAGGCGGCAAAGGAGGCTCACGCCGACGACCCCGCCTTCTTTTTCGTCGACGGCCCGCCGTACACCAGCGGCCAGATGCATCTCGGAACCGCCTGGAACAAGACCCTGAAGGACGCCGTCATCCGGTACAAGCGGATGAGCGGCTACGACGTCACCGACCGACCGGGATACGACATGCACGGCCTGCCGATCGAGGTGAAAGTCGAGGAGGAACTCGGATTCGAGTCGAAGCGCGACATCGAAGAGTACGGGATGGAGGCGTTCATCGAGGAGTGCAAGTCGTTCGCCGAGCGTAACCTCGAGGCGATGAACGAAGACTTCCAGTCGATCGGCGCCTGGATGGACTGGGAGGACCCGTACAAGACAGTGTCGCCGGAGTACATGGAGGCCGCCTGGTGGGGGTTCCAGCAGGTGGCCGAACGCGGGCTCGTCGAGCGCGGGAAGCGTTCGATCTCGCAGTGTCCCCGGTGTGAGACGGCGCTTGCAAACAACGAGGTCGAGTACGAAGAGGTCGAGGATCCCTCGATCTACGTGAAGTTCCCCCTGTCCGGTCGCGAGGGATATCTCGTCATCTGGACGACGACGCCGTGGACGATCCCCGGGAACACGTTCGTCGCGGTCGGGGAGGAGCTCACCTACCAGGCTGTCGAGGCGACGACTGACGGTGAAACTGAACTCCTGTACGTCGCCGAATCGTGCGTCGAGGACGTGCTTCGGAAGGGGCGATACGACTCCTACGAGGTTCGCGAGGAGTTCGACGGCGCGGATCTCGTCGGGTGGGAGTACGACCATCCGCTGTCGGACGAGGTGCCCGACCACCCCGACTTCGAAGGGGCCGGGACCGTTTATCTCGCCGACTACGTGGAAGCCGATCGGACGGGACTCGTACACTCTGCACCCGGACACGGCGAGGAGGACTTCGAGCGCGGACAGGAGCTGGATCTCGAGATATTCTGTCCAGTGGGTCCAGACGGCAAGTTCACCGAGCTGGCCGGCGAATACGCAGGCGAATTCGTCCGGGACGCGAACGCGGAGATCCGGGCGGATCTCGACGACAGGGGACTACTGTTGGCCGACGAGACCTACGAGCACTCCTACGGCCATTGCTGGCGGTGTGACACCGGGATCGTCCAGCTCGTCACCGACCAGTGGTTCATCTCGATTACCGACATCAAGGACGACCTCCTGGAGAACATGGAGCAGTCGGAGTGGCACCCCCAGTGGGCACGGGACAATCGCTTCCGGGATTTCATCGAGGACGCCCCAGACTGGAACGTCTCCAGACAGCGCTACTGGGGGATCCCGATCCCGATCTGGGTGCCGGAAGGCGACCCCGAACGGCTCGAGGTCGAGACGATCGATCCCGACGGGGACGACGTCATCGTGATCGGCTCCCGCGAGGAGCTTGCAAACCGAGCTGACCAGGATGTCGATCCAGACGAGGTGGACCTCCACCGACCGACGGTCGACGACATCACGATCACCGAAGGCGAGACCACCTACCAGCGCATCCCAGACGTGTTCGACGTCTGGCTCGATTCGTCGGTGGCCACGTGGGGAACCCTCGGCTATCCGGGCGAGACCGAGGCGTTCGAGGAACTGTGGCCCGCCGACCTCATCATCGAAGCACACGACCAGACACGGGGGTGGTTCTGGTCCCAGCTGGGGATGGGGACGGCCGCGATGGGCGAGATTCCCTACGAACGCGTTTTGATGCACGGGTTCGCCAACGACAGCGACGGCCGGAAGATGTCGAAGTCGCTGGGGAACATCGTCACACCCGAAGAGGCGATCGACCGGGCCGGTCGGGATCCCCTCAGAGCGTATCTGCTCTCGCACAACCAGCACGGCGAGGATCTCGCCTTCGAGTGGGACGGCCTCTCGGAGACCGAACGAAAGCTGAACATTTTCTGGAACGTGTTCCGCTTCCCGCTGCCGTACATGCGACTCGACGGCTACGACGTGGCCGACCTCCAGCTTCCGGAGTCGGGACCGGACGCTCTCGGGGAAGATGTCGATCTCTTGACCGTCGATCTGTGGGTACTCTCCCGGCTACAATCACTCGAAGGCGAGGTCGAAGACGCCTGGGAGGAGTACGCTCCCCACGACGCACTCAACGCCGTCGTGGAGTTCGTCACCCAGGACGTCTCCCGCTTTTACGTGAAGGCAGTCCGCGAGCGGATGTGGGAAGAGTCCGATTCCGCAAGCAAGCGGGGGGCGTACGCCACGCTCGTAACCGTGCTCTCGGAGACGATTCGCCTGCTGGCGCCGTTCGTCCCGTACCTCACCGAACGGATGTACCAGACGCTCGACGGGCGCGAGACGACGGTGCACGCCCTGTCGTATCCGACGCCCGACGACGGCTGGCACGACCCCGAACTCGAAGGCGAGATCGAGGTCCTCCGACGCGTCGAGGAGGCAGCCGCGACCGCCCGACAGCAGGGCGGGCGGAAGCTCCGGTGGCCGGTCACCCGGGTCGTCGTCCAAAGCGAGACCGAGGCGGTCCGGGAGGCGGTCGCGTCGCTTTCGGAGCTTCTCGAAGAGCGGGTCAACGCCCGACGGATCGAGGTGGTGGGGACGTTCGACGAACTGATCGAGCGCGCCGAACCACAGATGGGCGCAATCGGCCCGGCGTTCGGAGCGGACGCACAGTCAGTGATGGAGACGGTCGACGGCGCCACGCGGGAGGAGATAGAGTCGGGTGTCGAAATCGACGGTGAGATGGTCGAACTCGACGAGGAGATGGTCGAGTACGTCGCCGAACCGCCGGAAAACGTCTCGGCGGCCGACTTCGACGGGGGCACCGTCTACGTCGACACCACACTCACCGAGGAGATCGAGGCGGAAGGCTACGCACGTGACGTGATCCGACGGATCCAGGAGATGCGCAAGGAGCTGGATCTCGACGTCGAGGAGCCGATCCGCGTCGGGTTCGACATCGAGGACGACCGGATCGCGGGACTGGTCGATCGCCACCGGGAGTTCGTCGCCGAGGAGACCAGAACCGAGGCGTGGCTCGACACCCCGAATGAAGCGGATGACCTCGCCGAGGAATGGGACGTCGAGGGCGTGACCGTCACGATCGGTGTCGAGCGCGTCGCCGCGACGGCATGATACTCGCGTTCGACGGTCGGACCGGCGCCGCCGGCGACATGATCCTCGGTGCGCTGCTCGCGGCGGGGGCCGACCGTGACGCACTCGCCCCGGTCGAGGAGCGGCTTCCGATCGAGTATGACGTCTCCCGGGTGACGAAGTCGGGAGTCACGGCGACCGCCGTCGACGTCCTGCTGGAACACGACGACGAATCCGACCCCGGGCACGCGGAGGGACACGGCCCCTCGCGGAGCTACGACGAGGTGGTCGAAATCGTCGAGGGCCTGAACCTGTCGAAGGAGGTCGAGCGCGACGCCCGTTCGGTCTTCGAGCTCCTCGCCGAGGCGGAGGCGGCGATCCACGGCGTGGACGTGCCCGACGTCCACTTTCACGAGGTAGGCGCCGACGACGCGATCGCGGACGTCGTCGGCGCCAGCCTGCTGTTTGCGGATCTCCGAGCGGATCGCGTCGTGACGACACCGGTTTCTGCGGGCGGCGGGGAGGTGTCCACGAGCCACGGCACGTATCCGGTTCCGGCACCCGCGGTCGTCCAACTGGCCGAGCGTGCCGACTGGCGACTCGTCGGCGGTCCCGTCGGTCGGGAGCTCCTCACCCCCACGGGGGCGGCGATCCTCGCCCACTTCGCCGACGGGGTCGACACGCTTCCGGAGCTTTCGGTGACCGGATCGGGGTTCGGCGCCGGGGACGCGGACCTCGCCGATCGACCGAACGTGCTCCGGGCGGTCGTCGGACTGGACGCCGGTCGGCTCCGGCGCGAGGAGATCACTGTCCTGGAGACGAACCTCGACGACGCGACGCCGGAGACGCTCGGCGGGCTCCACGACCGGTTGCGGGAGGCGGGCGCACTCGACGTCTCGGTGGTGGCGACGACGATGAAGAAGTCGCGGCCGGGCCACCTGGTGAAGGTGATCTGCCGGCCCGGGGACGCCCGCCGGGTGGCGCGCGCGCTCGCGATCGAGACCGGAACGCTCGGCGTCCGGGAGCACGGCGCCGGCCACCGGTGGGTCGCAAACAGGCGACACGAGACCGTCGAGCTGGAGATCGACGGCGAGGGCTACGACGTCGGGGTCAAGATCGCGAGCACGGCCGACGGCGAGGTGTACGACGCGAGCGCCGAATACGACGACGCCGCCGCCGTCGCCGAGGAGACGGGGCTGGCGACGCGGGAAGTCGTCCGTCGAGCCGAGCGTCTGGCCGGCGTCGAGACGGACGCACGGCGGTGACAACGGGACTCGGAAGGTCGGGTTTCGAAACCCGGGGTCGGTCACTGGAATCGTTATCCGACGATCTGGTGCATGTCGATCGGCCGGGCATCGGTCCGATAGGACGCGTAGACGGATTCGGCCCACTCTCGGACCTCCGGTGAATCGGTGTCGATCAACGCCCGGACCGTCCCGCTGCCCTTCTCGAAGCAGCTGATGGTAACTCGGTCATCGAGAAGGCCGATGCCGTGTGAGGGAAGCCGGTCGTGCTCCAGGGCGGTGAACGTGTCCCGTTGGATCATCTCTGCACTCCGCTCGGGATACGTCGAAAGAAAGTACGCATGACACGCCCGTCTGTCGATCAGCGTGATGTTCGCTTCGTCGTCAAGCAGTTGAAAGAGAAGCCCGAAGCACGGTTCCATCAGGGAGACCTCGGGACGGAGACAGCGAAACCGGGTCGTTCCCTGGAGAAGCGACTCGAACCGGTTTATCGGTCGATACGGGAAGTCGGGTTCGGCGACAGTCACCCGGAGATCCGGCCACGTTTCGACGGAAAGCTCTCCGAATTCCTCGGGAAGCCAGTGCCAGACGTCGCGCAGCTTTCGCTCCGTTTCGACCCGGTCTATCAGCACCTGCATCGCCTCGGCGATGAACGACCCCAGTTGCGTGGCTTCGTACTGGTGTCCGTTCTTGCAGACCCAGGAGCGTTTTTCGAACTCACCCAGGGTTCGTCGAATCGTTGACGACGAAACGTCGGTCCTCTCGCAGAGTTCGTCTCTGCCCTGTGGGCAGTCCGAAAGCACCACGAGTACCGAAACGCGGTGGTCGGAACGGACGAGATACGCGATGTCACCGAGGGGTCCGTCCGCAGCGCTATGTTTCACGTTATCTAATACCATGATGTTCGTAGGTGAGTGTCCGAGATAACTATTCGGACCTTCACGAGGAAGGAAATGACAGCAATTCCGAACGAAAAGCTGACACGACTTCACAGTGCGCGGCAGCGATCACGTCGTGTCCCGTTCTCGATGGCGCTGTAGCGCCTCTTCGATCGTCAACTCGCCGCCCGCGACCCTGCGGGCGAGTTCCTCGTCGATCGTCCGATCCCCCGCGGATTGCTCCCGGGAGGCGGTCTTGATGCGCTTGAGTTCGCCGGGAGTGGGTTCGATCTCCCGAGACGAGACGGGTTCTCCCTCCCGCAGTGCGATGTTGACTGCCGCGAGCACGTCGGAGGCGCCACGAGCGCCGGCACCGAGGTAGGGGGTGGTTCCGGTCTCGTCGACGAGTTGGACCTCGACGCCCTCCAGCTCCGCGAGTTCGTTCACGATCCGGGCACTTTTGAGACGGTCGCCGTCACCGACGCGCACGACCGGATCTGCGACGTCCGAAAGCTCCTCGGCGACCAGTTCGACGACGTCGCTAATCGGCACCGAAAACGCAGCGACAACGGTCGTTCCCGACAGGACTACCACCCCGGGTCGTGGGCCGGAATCGATCCCGACAACCGTGCGTTCGCCGTTCCCGCGCAGGATCGAGAGCGCCTCCTCGATCCCGCCTCGTACGTCCTCGGGATCGATGCAAACGATCTCGGGCGGCGACTCCCGCTCCCCGGTGAACGAAACCGCCGCGGGATCCAGGTCGTCGTCGCGCCCGGTGAGCACGACAGTGGTTCCGTCCGGGAGCGGATCGCCCGGCTGGACGGTCGTAAACGTGACGCCGCGCTCCCGCAACGCGGAGACCGCCTCGTGGTACAGTTCGAAGTCCTCGGTGGCGACGACGATCACGGCGGCTGGTAGGCGATCCCCCGTTTAAAAGGTGCGGATGGCCCAATCCCGTCGTCCCGGCCGTTTCGCGTCTACGAATCGGGGGTTGTAATCGCACGAAAGTGCTGTTATGTCCACCTTCGAAACACTCTCACCCTTTTAAGTGGCGCGCGCTGTCGAGGCTGTGTTGCCGAGACAGCCGCGCGCGAGGGATCGTTCGCGAGGTGAGCGGCGTCAGCCGCGAACCGAGCGAACGATCGGCTGGGGAGGTGAGAGGCGGAGAAATTGAGCAGCGGTTCGTTTTAAAGGCAGAGCGAGTGAGACACAGAGAGACTGAAAGACAGAGCGACTGAAAGACAGAGCGACTGAAAGCGGAACGTGAACAGGTCAGAACGAAAGAAGAGATAGGCAGAAGGACGCAGTTGGGGGACAATCCCTCGCTGAGACCACGACAAGGTGCGCGAACGTGGCACTCCCAGCCGCGCTTAAAAGACCCACCAGCAAACAACCGAAGGCTGATTGCGTTTGCCCGAGTTCCGGACACCATGAAGGTCACCATCGTCGGAAGCGGCTACGTCGGCACGACGCTTGCGGCCTGTCTCGCTGAGATCGGCCACGAGGTCGTCGCGATCGACATCGACGAAGAACCCGTGGCGGCGATCAACGCCGGCCAATCGCCGATCCACGAACCCGGGCTGGACGAACTCGTCGCCGAACACGCCGGCGGTAGCCTCACGGCGACGACCGAATACGCAGCCGTCGCCGATGCAGATGTCACGTTCCTCGCCTTGCCGACCCCCTCCAGAGACGACGGCAGCGTCGACGTCTCCGCGATCGAGAGCGGCGCCGAATCGGTCGGCGAGGCGCTCAACAGAGCCGAACAGGCGGGTGCCGTCCCCGACGGCGAAACCATCCGTCACCTGGTCGTGGTAAAGAGCACAGTCACGCCGGCGGTCCCCGCGGAGGTCGTCGCCCCCGCGATCGAACGCGGGCTCGGCCGGGAACTCGCCTCTCGGGATTCGAGCGACGACGCCGACGCGCCGGGGCAGTTCGAAGTCGAGGTCGCGACCAACCCCGAGTTCCTGCGGGAGGGCTCCGCCGTTTCGGACCTCCAGAACCCTGACAAAATGGTGTTCGGCTACGACGCCGAGTGGGCGGGCGAGCGCCTCGAGGCCGTCTTCGAACCCCTACTTTCCGACGCGGTCCCCGTCGTGCGAACCGATCCGGCGACCGCGATGATGATCAAGTACGCCAACAACGCGTTCCTCGCGTCCAAGATCAGTCTGATAAACGAACTCGGCAACGTCTGCAAGGAGTACGGCATCGACGCCTACGAGGTTGCCGACGCCCTCGGGCTCGACGATCGGATCGGCGAGCAGTTCCTGCGGTCGGGGGTGGGGTGGGGCGGGAGTTGCTTTCCGAAGGACGTGGACGCGCTCCGGGCGGCCGCCCGCGGTCGGGGCTACCAGCCCGAACTCCTCGATGCCGCCGTCGCGGTGAATGACTACCAGCCCGAACGACTGCTGGAGTTGCTGGATAGACACGTCGACGTCGACGGCAAGCGGGTGGCTGTGCTCGGGCTGGCGTTCAAGCCGGGCACCGACGACACCCGCAACTCCCGAGCGGTGCCGGTCATCGAGGGGCTGACCGAACGGGGTGGCGAGGTCGTCGCGTACGATCCTGTCGCCGTCGAGGACATCCGGGAGCGGTATCCCCACCTGGAGTTCGAGGCCGCCGGCTCCGCCGAGACGGCGCTGTCGGGCGCCCATGCCACCGTCGTCGTGACCGACTGGGACGAGTTCGCGACGCTGGATGCAGAATTCGACGCGATGGCCGAACCAGTGGTGATCGACGGCCGGCGGATCATCGAGCGGCGCGACGGGATCACGTATGAAGGGTTGACCTGGTGATCGAACGGGTCGCTGTCAGGCTGCGTCGTCGCCGGACTCCTCGCGGAGGACCTCCCGTTCGGTTTTCGTCAGCCCGTACAGGTATCCGAAGCCGACGGCGGCGGTGAAGACGACGATCGCGACGATCTGTTTTGCTTTCGCCGCCGCCGGCGCTTTTGCGAGCGACCACAGCCGACCCGGCAGAAACGAAAACAGCAGCTTGCCGAGGAATGCCGACTCGTCGCCCTGCGAATCGGGATAGAGGACGCTCATGATCCGTTTCGAGTAGCCCTGCCAAAACGACCGGAACACCAGCCACCGAAACTCGCCACGGTAGTCGAACAGTTTGTGACGTACCACCGCGTTCCTGTTGTACACGACGCCTTTCCCGTACCGCTCCCGCAAGCGGATTCCCACCGGGGCCTCGTGGGCCTGGATGTGTCGGTCGCCTTTCCGTCCCGTGTTCGGATCGTACCCGCCGACAGAACGGAACACCTCCCGTTTGTAGGAGATATTCGAACCGTAGGTGTTCCGAACCTCTTCCATGTGGTCGGCGAATCCCCGCTCCGTACAGCCGACGAGCCAGTAGAACTCTTCGGGGAAGAAGTCGGGCTTTTCAGTCACCCAGTCGGGTGCGACGTAGCCGCCGACCGCGATCGCGTCCGTGCGCTCGTAGGTGTCCACCAGCGTCTCGATCCACTCGGGTTCGGCGACGCCGTCGTCGTCGATGAAGGCGACGACGTCACCAGACGCGAGTTCTGCACCCTTCGTCCTGCTGTAAGAGATCCCGCGATTCTCCTCGTTGCAGTGGAGCACGACATCGCCCGTGAACTCGGTCGCCACTTCGCGTTCGTCCTCATATCGTTCCGCGACGTGTTCGAACACCTCCTCGTTCCCGTCGACGACCAAAACGACCTCGAGCGGGTCGTACGTCTGTGCGAGCACGCTATCGACTGCTTCGAAGAAGGGATCCAGCCGATCCATCGAATACGTACAGACGACGACCGAGACCTTCATTGGCCGCCGATTCACGCCTGCAGCGAATAAGAATTTCCTTCCGGCCGGCAGTCGAACGGAATATCCCCCCGGCCGATAGCTGATCGTGGACGACAGCACAGCCACAGAAGACGAGAGATGACAAGGCTTATGCGACTTTTGCCAGTCGTAGGGAACAATGAGTGAATCGAATGAGGAGACCGACGACGCCGGGACGTCGGTCCTCGAAACCCTCCAGGAGTACTATCACGTTCCGGTTCTCGGATTCCTCGTCGGCGTGATACTGTGGTTCCGCCTTCAGGCGTACGACAACTTCGTCGTCGGTGGCGAGGTGTACTTCCGCGGGAACGATCCGTGGTACCACTACCGGGAGACGATGTACGCCGTGGAGAACTACCCGAATACGATGCCCTATGAGGTCTGGACCGGGTTCCCGTACGGCCGCCTGGTCGGCCAGTTCGGGACGCTGTACGATCAGATCACCGCGACGATCATCCTGCTCGTCGGGCTCGGGAGTCCCACCGAGGCGCAGGCGATGAGCGTGATGCTCGTGATGGCACCCCTCTTCGGCGCGGCAGCAGCGATTCCGACGTATTTCATCTGTCGGCGTTTCGCCGGCCGGCTCGCGAGCCTCGTCGGGATCCTGGTGTTGGCTCTCCTTCCGGGAACGTTCCTCAGCTACACGCTCGTCGGGTTCTACGATCACCACGCGGCAGAAGTCTTCTTCCAGGCCGCTGCGGTGATCGGCCTACTGATCGCCTTCGCCGTCGCGGAACGGGAAAAACCCGTCTGGGAGCTCGTCGTCGACCGTGACACCGAGGCGCTGAAACGGCCCGCGAAGTGGGCGACCGGCGCCGGTGTACTGGTCGCGCTGTACATGTACACCTGGCAACCCGGCGTCCTCCTGGTCGGTATCGTCGGACTGTTCGTCGTCCTGAAGATGACCAGCGACGTCGCACACGGTGACAGCCCCGAACCGGCCGCCTTCGCGGCGGCCGTTTCGATGGGGGTTACGGGAGTGTTGATGGTGATCCCGCTCGATCGGTTCACGTTCGGCGTCACCGACTATTCGCTCACCCAGGTGTTCCTCCCGCTTGCGGTCGCCGGCGGTGCAGTGTTCCTCGCGTTCCTGGCCCGGCAGTGGGAACAGCGGGAGATCCAGCCGATGGCGTATCCGGTGGCCACGCTCGGTCTCATCGGGATTTCGGTCGGGATCTTCGCCGTTGTCCTCCCGGACGCCTGGAGCACGATCGAGACGAACCTCCTTCGGACAGTCGGCTTCAGTGCCGGGGCCGAGACGCGGACGATCGGCGAAGCGCAACCGTTCCTCGCGGAAAGCGTCCTCCAGCAGCAGGGAATGACGCCCGTCGAGCGGATTATCGAGGAGTACGGCCTCGCGTTCTTCATCGCCGCGCTGGGTGCGGTCACACTGCTCGCAAAGCCACTGATCGGAAGCGACGACACCAACGACACCGGTTACGCCGTCGCCGGCATCGCGGTCATCGGGACGGTCCTGCTTCTTCCCGCGATCCCAGGGGCGATCGGCGGAGTCCTCGGGATCGCCTGGCAGCTGGTCGGTCTTCTGATCGCTGCAGGGATCATCGCCGGTGCGTTTTATCGGGTCGAGTACGACGTCGAGGAGACGTTCCTCGTCGTCTGGGCGGCGTTCATCGCGAGTGCGGCGTTCACCCAGACCCGGTTCAACTACTATCTCGCAATCGTAGTCGTGGTCCTGACCGCCTACTTCCTGCAGGAACTTCTCGTCCGGATCGACCTCGCAGAGCCGTCGCTTGCCGACCTCAAGAACGTCAAGGGCTGGCAGGTGATGGTCGTGGGAACCGTCGTCGTTCTGCTTCTGGTCCCGCTCGTGGCGGTTGCCACTCCGGCATGGACAGCCGGTGCCGGTACCGGCCCAGGTGCAGTCACCCAGTGGGACGACAGCCTCGACTGGATGAGCGAGGAGACGCCCCATCCGGGCGAACTCGAAGGACACGACAACCCGATGGAGTACTACGGCACGTACGAACGCCCGGCAGACGGCGACTTCGACTATCCCGACGGCGCCTACGGCGTGCAATCCTGGTGGGACTACGGCCACTGGATAACCACGAGGGGAGAACGGATATCGAACGCCAACCCGTTCCAGCAGCACGCTACCGAGGCCGCGAACTTCCTGCTTGCACCCAGCGAGGACGACGCTCGTGACGTGCTCGCACGCCAAAGTGACGAAGGCGAGAACACCCGGTACGTGATGGTCGACTACCAGATGACCACGCCCGGCTCGAAGTTCGGCGCGCCGATCGTCTGGTACGACGAGAACCCCGACCTGGAGAGAGAGGACTTCTACACGACCATGTGGCAGCAGATTCAGGAGGGTGAACAGGAAGGTGGTGCACAGCCGGTCGGGTTCGTCCAGGAACAGCGCTACTACGAGAGCCTGATGGTCCGGCTCTACGAATACCACGGCAGCGCACAGGATCCGCGCCCGATCGTGATCCAGTGGGAGGAGCAAACGTACACCAACGTCGAAACCGGTGAAGAGATCGACGTCAAACAGATGCCCACCGGCGACGAGGAGTTCGTCCTCGAGTTCGACACGATGGAGGAGGCCGAGGAGTACATCGAGGAGAACGACAACGCCCAGATCGGTGGTGTCGGACCGTATCCCTCCGAGAGAGTGCCCGCACTCGAACACTACCGCCTGGTGAAGGCGAGCGACTCGTCTGCGATGATCCCCGGCACGGAGTACGTGAATCACCTCCAGCGGACTGTACAGATGACCGGACTCTCCCCCGATGCCCTGATCGAAACCCAGCCGCAGTGGGTGAAGACGTTCGAACGGGTTCCGGGTGCGACGATCGAAGGCGAGAACGCCACGCCCGGGGAAGAAGTCGTCGCGCAGGTACCGATGGAGGTGCCAGCCACCGGCGAGACGTTCACCTACACCCAGTACGCCACCGCAGACGAAGACGGCGAGTTCGAGTTCACCGTCCCGTACTCGACGATCGGCTACGACGAGTACGGGCCCGACAACGGCTACACCAACGTGAGCGTCCGGGCGACCGGCGAGTACGTGATAATGGAGGAGGGGATCGAAGAGCAGGACGGGGAGCTCGTTCAGTACGTCGACACGACCGACGTCCACGAAGGCCAGGTCGTCGGTGACGATCCCGACCCGGTCAGCGTAACGCTGGAACCCGAGGCGCTCGATCTCGGCCAAGCACCCGCCGAAGACGACGAAGAAAACGGCGCTGACGAGGAAACCAACGGCGAGGAGGAAACAACTGGTGACGACGAAACGAACGGCAACGATGAAACCAACGACGATGACGATTCCGACGGGAACGGCGACACCGACGAATCGCTCGCGGCGCCGACGCTCGTCGGGTGACCCCCGATCGTGACGTCCCCGCTCCGTAACCTGGTATCGGTGTTCCTGAAGGGCGCGTGCATGGGTGCGGCCGACGCTGTCCCGGGGGTTTCGGGGGGAACGATCGCGCTGATTACGGGGATCTACGAACGACTCGTCGCCGCGATCACGGCGATCGACGCCGAACGGATCAGGCGACTCCTCTCGGGACTCAACCCGCGAAACCTGCCGGACGCACGGGCGGCGTTCCTCGAGATAGACGGCCCGTTTCTGCTCGCGCTCGGGGTCGGGATCATGACCGCGGTCATCACCGTACTCCGGACGGTCGTATTTCTGCTCGACACCGTCCCGGTCGCCACATTCGCGTTCTTCTTCGGGCTGATCGGCGCCTCGGCGATCGTCCTCTTTGCGGACCTCTCGCTGGACACCCGAGGACGGAAGGCCGCCGCAGTCTCCGGGTTCCTCGCTGCGTTTCTCCTCTCGGGTGAGACGGCTGCCGGAGCCGACACCGGGGGACTGTTCGTCTTCGTCGCCGGTGCGATCGCCGTGAGCGCGATGGTTCTCCCGGGGGTGTCGGGATCGCTACTGTTGATCCTGCTGGGACAGTACGAGTACATGTCGCGGGCGCTGGAAGGGTTCGTCGACGCGCTGTTCGGACTGGGTATGGGCGGATCAACCGCCGCAGTCCTGGAGACGGCGCCGCCGGTGGTCATCTTCCTTTCTGGGGCCGTCGTCGGTCTCTTTACGGTCGCTCACGGGGTCCGATACGCGCTGGCACGCTACCGGAACGCCACGTTCGCGTTCCTGGTCGCACTGGTGGCAGGAGCGCTCCGGGCGCCGGTCGTCCAGGCCGATCTGGCGCTTTCGGAAGCCGGACGATCCTGGACGCCGTCGGTGCTGGCGACGTTTCTCGCTGCTGCAGCCGTCGGGGCGGCGATCGTCCTCGTGCTCGATCACTACGCTGGCGTCATGGACTACTACAGCGAGGAGCAGTCGATTTGACCGGATTGAAACGGCCGGTTACTCCAGGCGGTCACTCCAGGCGGTCACTCCCGGGGAACCGCGATGTCACGCATCCAGCCATCGCAGTTCGGACACGCCGCGGGGCCGTCGCTCGGGAGTTCCCTGTATCCACATTCGGTACACTCGTAGTAGTCGTACGTCGCTTCGTACGGATCAATACGCGAATTGTAAACTGTCACGTTATTCCAGGCCAATAGCGAACACTTTACGTTTCTCCTACTACACGTAGCTATACCTTGTAATATTAATATTAATTTAATAATCGGCGAGGGTTTTAGTAGCAGTACTCATGATAATTGGATAAATAACAAATAATCGTTCGTATCCGATTGGCGTTCTCCACGATCGTCGACCACTATCGCTGTCAGTAGGCGCACGTCAAGTACGGTCCACCTGAACAGTCTCTTCGACGATCATGCTCGGTCCAGCGCCGACCTCGATGAACTCCTCGGCGTCCGACAGAACGGTCTCGCCGATCTCGGAGTCGAACGCCGACGAGAGCGCGTCCTCGTCCTCGAAGTACAGTTCGAGAACGCCGTCGTACTCGCTTTTCTCCGGATCGGTCGGCAGGGACGTCACGTACCGTTTCACTCCGGGGAGATCCGCGGCGAGTGGACTGTGCGTTTCCAGCCAGTACTCGGCGAACTCGTCGTGGGTGAGGTCTGGCTTTTTGACGAGGAATTCGACTAGTTTGATCACACGTACGCCTCCCGGGGCCGGACCCTTCGTTCTATCGGCGGGGAGCTCTTGACGGTGGCGTAACACTCGCGCGAGTCGACTCCCGGAGTCACGTTTTTGTATTCAGATATCCCAGTTCGAGCTATGGGCGCAACAGTCCGAAAACCGACCCTGCGTACGTGCGAGCACTGCGGCCGCACGGAGGAATGGAACGACGAGGTCGAGTCCTGGCGCGTCAGTGCCGCCCCGGGAGAGCCGTTCTGCATTCACGAGTGGGACATCAACGGATCGTTCGTCCCGGTAGACAAGTAGTCCCGAACGGATACCCAGTAGTCGGAAGGCTCCCGTTTCGACACACGTTTACCGCCTGCGGATTTACCACGCCCCAATGAGCGACACGGCCGACCGTGAGGGGAGCGTCACGGTCGTCGGCACCGCCCACATCTCCTCGGCGAGCGTCGAAGAAGTCGAAGAGACGATCGACCGCGAACGACCCGACGTCGTCGCGGTCGAACTCGACGAAGGGCGCTACCGCCAGCTGCAAGGGGAAACCCCCGAAGACCTGGATGCATCAGATCTGCTGCGCGGCAACACCGTCTTCCAGTTTCTCGCGTACTGGATGCTCTCGTACGTGCAAACGAAGATGGGCGAGCGATTCGATGTCACCCCCGGCGCGGACATGATGGCGGCAGTCGAGACCGCAGAGGGGTTGAACCTCGATGTCGCGCTGGTCGATCGCGAGATCCAGACCACGATCCAGCGGTTCTGGGCCCGGATGAGCCTCACGGAGAAGCTCCGTATGATCGGCGGGCTCGCATTCGGCGTCGGCGACAGTCGGGCGGCCGGGCTCGTCCTCGGACTCGCGATCGGAATCGTCGCGGGGCCGATCATCGCGCTGTTCGGCGGTTCATTCGGCGTCACGGATGCGCTGCTTGTCCGGGTGACGGGCGCCGCTCTCGTCGGGATCGCCGCGGCGTATCTCGTCGACCGTCTCGGTCGCGGGAGCCTCTCACCCGACGGTCGGCTGTTCGCGGCGATCGGCGGTGGGGGACTGCTCGGTATCGGCCTTCTCCTGACGGGAGTCGTCGACCCGTACGTCGAGGCGTATCTCGGCGGGTTCGTGGTCAACGCGGTCGGCTCGCTAACCCTCGGGATCACGACAGGGATTCTGGTCGGCGGCGTCGTAGCGCTGTTTCTCGGCCTGTTCGAGGACGATCGCCCCGAAGAGGGCGGCCTCGAGGAACTCTCGATGGAGGAGCTCACCGACACCGACGTGGTGTCGATGATGATGGAGGAGTTCAGACAGTTCAGCCCGGGCGGGGCGGAGGCGCTCATCGACGAACGCGACGCCTACATCGCCCACAAACTCGTCGCACTTCGGGAAGCCGGCTACCACGTCGTCGCAGTCGTGGGCGCCGGCCATCAGGCGGGAATCGAACGTTATCTCCGGGAGCCGGAGGCGCTGCCGCCGATGGAGGAGCTCACCGGCACCGAACGGGGGCGGGGAATTCCATGGTTCAAGGTGATCGGCGTGGTCTTCTCGATCGGGTTCGTTGCCTTCTTCCTGCTGCTCGCGATGGCTGGGGTCCGGGACGGCTTCCTGCTGCGGCTGTTCGCGGCGTGGTTCCTCATAAACGCCGTGTTTGCGTTCTCGCTCGCGAAGCTGGCGGGAGCGCGGTGGACCTCGGCGGGCGTCGGCGGTGCGGTGGCCTGGCTCACGTCGATCAATCCAATGCTTGCGCCGGGCTGGTTCGCGGGGTACGCCGAACTGCGTCACCTCAGAGTGAACGTCGGTGACATCACTCGGCTCAACGAGATCCTCTCTGACGAAACCCGCCCTGTCTCCGAGATCGTCTCCGAGATGTTCGACGTCCCGCTGTTCCGGCTCATCATGGTCGTCGCAATGACGAACGTCGGGAGCATGATCGCCACGTTCCTGTTTGCGACGTACGTGCTTCCGATGTTCTTCGCCGAACTGGGCGGTGTCGAGGCAGTCGGTCGGGAGATGGTTCGTGGGGCTCAAAACAGTGCAGACCTGATCTGGAGGACGATCACATGAGCCGACACGGTCGCGGACGCGACGCCTACGGCGTACGGATCGGGCAACTCCAGTTCAGCCAGTCGGAGCTGCAGGATCTGCTCGTCGCGTGGCTGGCGCTCGGGGTCGCGTTCGCGCTGTTTTTCGTCGGCGGGGCCGCGAACATCGACCGGCTGCTCGCCGGCGGGATCGTCATCCCCGTGTTGGTGAGCCTCTTTACGGCCGGACTCGGCTTCCTGTTGCACGAACTGGCTCACAAAGTGGTCGCAGTCCACTACGACCAGGTCGCCGCCTTCGAGGCCGATTACGGAATGTTGTTCCTTGCGGTTATGAGCGCCCTCCTGGGCTTTATCTTCGCCGCCCCCGGCGCAGTCGTCCATCGTGGACGGTTGACGCTGCGACAGCACGGGCTGATCGCGCTCGCGGGTCCAGTGACGAACGTGATTCTTACAGCGCTGTTCATTCCGGTGATGGTACTCGGCGTTCTGTTCGGCTCCGACCTCATCTGGCTGCTCGGCTCCCGGGGCTTTGCGATCAACATCTTCCTGGCGGCCTTCAACTTGATCCCGTACGGCCCGCTCGACGGCAAGACCGTCATCCAGTGGAGCAAACTCGTCTGGGTCGTCTTCTTCGTTCCGACGGTCGTTATCGCCGTCGTCTCCGTGTTCGGCTACGGGCTCGGTTTCGGCGGGAGCTTCTGAACTGCAGCTCTCGTCGGGGGCTCCGCCTCGAAACTGCTAGATGTGCCCGTCTGAACCCGCTCGTCGGAACGGAGTCCTTTTCTCGGTGCCGGTCGCTCCTCGAAGCATGAGCGACGACGCCGACGTAAACTCCGGCGAGCGGGGGAACAATGAGACGACCGGGAACGACGAACTGACCTACGCCGACGCCGGCGTCGACATCGCCGCGAGCGAGTCGGCGACGGCGTCGCTCGTCGACGCAGTCGGTGATACCGCTGGCGACTACGCCGGCCTGCTGGACATCGGCGACCGGTATCTCGGCCTCGCCACCGACGGCGTGGGCACCAAGCTGCTCGTCGCGGAGGCGCTCGGGGACTACTCGACGATCGGCATCGACTGCATCGCGATGAACGTAAACGACCTCGTCGCCGCCGGGATCAGACCGGTCGCATTCGTCGATTACCTCGCAGTCGACGAACCGGACGACGACGTCTCGGCCCAGGTCGGTCGGGGGCTCGCGGAGGGGGCCGAACGGGCAGACGTCGAACTCGTCGGTGGCGAAACCGCGGTGATGCCGGAAGTGATCAAAGGGCTTGACCTCGCGGGGACTGCCGCAGGACTCGCCCACAAGGACGCGCTCTTCGAGGGGGGAGCCGAGGCGGGAGACGCGCTCGTCGGGTTTCGCTCGTCGGGGATCCACTCCAACGGGTTGACGCTGGCACGGGCGGCGACGACCGATCGCCACGAGTACACCGATCCGTGTCCGTTTACGGGCTACGAGACGGTCGGCGAGGCACTGTTGGAACCGACGCGGATCTACACCGACCTGCTGGAGCCGATGCGGGACCACGGCGTCCGGGGGGCCGCCCACGTAACCGGCGGGGGATGGCGCAACCTGACGCGGCTCGGAGAGTATCGATACGCGATCGAGGACGCATTTGACCCCCATCCGGTGTTCGGGTTCGTCCAGCGCGAGGGGAACGTCAGCGACCAGGAGATGTACGCCACGTTCAACATGGGCACGGGATTCGTCGCCGCCGTCGACGCCGATCGCGCCGACGAACTCGCGGCGGCGACCGACGGGCGAGTGATCGGACGCGTCGAAGAAGGGGAAGGCGTCGCTGTCGAGGGAATCGAACTGTCAGCAGAGTAATACCGGGGGGAATTGGGAATCGGTTCGCCGTCTTCCGGAATCGATTTCCCGGTCCCGACCGCCACCTGACGTATGGACGTACAAACGGTAGCGTCGCTGTCGCCCGAGCGCAGGCGGGCGTTCTTCGAGCGCGACGCCGGGGTGGAGTCAATCCGCGGTGACGTCCGCGAGATACTCGAGAGAGTTCGCGAGGAGGGCGACGTCGCGCTCCGGGAGTTCTCGAGCCGGTTCGACGGCGTCGACGTCGGAAACATCGACGTCACCGCCGAGGCGGAGCGAGCCGTCGAGGAGGTCGACGACGACGTGCTCGTGGCGATCCGGACGGCGATCGACAACGTCGAGACGTTCCACGAGCGACAGGTGCCCGACGACTGGCGGGCGGAGATCGACGGTCGAGAACTGGGGCGACGGTTCCGTCCGATCGAACGGGCCGGCGTCTACGTTCCCGGCGGGACCGCAGCGTATCCCTCCTCGGCGATCATGGGAATCGTGCCGGCCCGCGTCGCCGGCGTCGAACACGTGGCGGTCGCGACCCCGCCCGCAGAAGAAATGAACCCGGCGACACTCGCGGCGATCGCCGAAGCCGGCGCAGACGCAGTCTACGCCGTCGGTGGCGCACAGGCGGTCGGGGCGCTGGCATACGGGACGGAGACGGTCTCGGCAGTCCAGAAGGTCGTCGGACCCGGGAACAAGTGGGTCACCGCCGCCAAGGCCGAAGTGCGTGGCGACGTCGAGATCGACTTCCTCGCGGGCCCGAGCGAGGTGCTCGTCGTCGCCGACGACAGTGCGGACCCAAAACTCGTCGCCGCCGAACTCGTGACGCAGGCCGAACACGACCCGAACGCCTCGGTCGTGGCCGTAACCGACGATTCCGACCTCGCCGAGGAGATCGCAGCCGAAGCCGAGAGCCAGGCCGGCGACCATACTCGGGAGGAGATCATCAGGGAGGCGTTCGACCACGACGCGAGCGGGGTACTCGTGGCCCGGTCGATGTCCGAGGCGACGCTGTTCGCCGAGGAGTACGCCGCAGAGCACCTCGTCGTCCTCGCGGCGGACGACGAGGCGATGCTCGACCGGATTCCAAGTGCCGGCAGCGCGTTCCTGGGGCCGTACACGCCCGTCGCCGCCGGGGATTACGCCTCCGGAACGAACCACGTCTTGCCGACGAACGGGAACGCGAAGCTGTACGGCGGTCTGTCGGTCGATAGCTTCCTCCGGTCGACGACGGTCCAGCGCCTCGACGAAGACGCGCTTTCGGCCCTCTCCGAGACCATCACGACGCTCGCGGAGGCCGAGGGACTGGGCGCTCACGCCGAGAGCGTCCGCAAGCGGTTCGAGTGAACTCCGAACGTCAAAACAGGGCAAAAAGGCCCCACACCGCCACAATACACTTAACGGGAGACCCCGTATGCGGCGGTAGTGGCATCCCGACAGCGTCGTTCGGGTGCTGAAAAGGCGCCCGGTATCGGTACGCAGGGTACTGTTGGTACACCGCCGCGTTCCCCCCGCCGGACGGGGGATTCCCCGACCCCGGTTCGCCGCGGTCCGGAGGACCCGCCAGTCCGCGATCCCGCCGTATACGCCCAGACGGACCATTTCCGCGGCAGAATCCACCAGCAGGGGAGATACGTCTCCCCCTCGGTCGTGAGCGAAGCGATCGAACGAGGCCAACTCCGGTGGAACACGAGCGACGGCTGGCGGTTCGCCCTCGTTCGCGACGGCGTCAGGTTCGTCGTCGTGGTCGGCGACACCGACACGCCATCCCCGGTCGTCGTGACTGGGTGGACGGAGATCGACGACTGGGAGACCGCGGTCGGCTCCGGTCGGTGGACGCCGACGGACGTCAACACGATCCAGCTCCGGGCGGATCTCAGCGAATCGCCCGACGAGCAGATCCCCGGCCGAATCCGCCCCCGCGCCGTCGACCGCCCGTTCGAACTCGGCGACCATCGGATCCGGACCGAGCCCGGCGAAAGCCACGTCACCTGCGTCGACTGTGGCGGCCAGTTCCGCTCGAAAAACGCGATCCTCACCCGACACTGTCGGCGGTAGCGACGACGGGACAGACATGGAGAAGGACCGTCCGGACCCACGCGAATTCTACGATTCCTACGGACGAGACGAGTGGCATCGTCTCGAAACCGGAATCGACGGTTCGCTCGAATTCGAAGCGACGACAGCCACGCTTCGAGAGCAGTTACCGGCTGACGGACAGGTTCTCGACGCCGGCGGGGGCGCCGGTCGGTACGCGGTCTGGCTTGCCGAGCGCGGATACGAGGTGACCCTGATCGATCTCAGCAAACGTCAGACCGAACTTGCCCGGGAATACACGGCGGAGAACGGCGTCTCCGAAGCCGTGTCGGTCGTCAGGGGATCGATTACGGATCTCGGAGCAGACGACGGGAGTTTCGACGCGACGTGCTGTCTCGGCGGGCCACTCTCGCATCTCCTCGAGAAACGGCAGCGAACGCGAGCGGCACGGGAGCTACAACGCGTTACCGTGCCGGATGGTCCGGTGTTCGCGTCAGTGATCGGGTTGCTCGGGTTCGTCCAGTTGTATCTCGCAACGGGCTACCAGCTGGAACTGCTGCCCGATCTCCTCGATCACGGCAATTACGATGGCAGACTTCTGACAAAATACGACGACGAACAGCCGTTCACGGATACACACCTGTTCCGGAAAGACGAGTTGAAGGCGTTGCTTTCGAAGGCTGGGCTGACAGTCGAAGAGGTCGTCGGGCTCGAGGGGCTGGGGTCGCTGTTTCACGACGCGACGATCCGAAAGAACGTTGCGGAGCTATCGACCGCCGAACTGGATGCCCTGAAAGACGTCGTTCGCGAAACAAACGACGACCCAGTCGTAACGGACCTCTCGATTCACATGCTGGCTGTCTCGCGGGTCTGAACCGCGATCACCGCTCACGGAACCGGTCGGACTACTTCTCTGCGAGCAGCGAGACGCTTGCGACGCCGTACTTCTCACAGGCGTTGGCGGCCTGTTCGGAGACGAACTCGTAGTCGGTGTTCTCTCGGAGTTCCATCACGTCGAAGCCGGCGGCTTCGATGGTCTCCGTGTAGCTGTCGACCTGGCTCGCGCCGCCGATGCAGGCCGCCCACAGGTCGGCGTCGGATTTGATCCCGTCCGGAAGCTGGCGTTCGCTGACGATGTCGGCCAGCGCGAGCCGCCCACCCGGCTCCAACACTCGGTAGGCCTCCTCGAACACCGTCTGTTTCTCCGGTGAGAGATTGATGACGCCGTTAGAGACGACGGCGTCGAACGATTCGTCCGCGAACTCGAGGTCCTCGATGTGGCCGTTCCGAATCTGGACGTTGTGGAACCCGCCCTCCTCGGCGAGCCGGCGCGCCTTCTCGATCTGTGCCTCGGTCATGTCAACTCCCATGACGTCGCCCGTTTCGGTCACGGAGAGTGCCGCAACGAAGCAGTCCATCCCGGCCCCGCTGCCGAGATCCAGGACCCGCTCCCCGGGACGAAGGTCCACCAGATCGAAGTAGTAGCCGACCCCCGCAAACGAGTCGATCGCTTCCCGCGGAACGCGATCGAGAACGTCGGGATCGTAGCCGAGCCGTTCGGCCAGTTCCCGGCCGGTCTCGAAGTGAAACTCCCCCTGTGAGGACTCCGCGACGTCCCGGTACATCGACTTGACCTCGCGTTCGAGTTTCGTAGTGTCCAGCGATTCGGTCATGAATCACACCTCGTTCGATCTCACTCGACCACCAGTTCGGTCGAGAGAGGCACCTCGTTCGAGAAATTGTCGACGAGCGGCGAGGTGGCCTCCACGCGATCGCGCAGGTCGGCGAGTTCCTCCTCGGACGCGTCCGCCCGTATATACGTGGTGCAGGTAACGCCGTCGTAGCCGGCGCGAACGTCGTCGCTGATCCCCAGGAAGCCGCGGAGGTCGACGTCCCCCTCCATCTCGAACCGGAGGTCGTCGAGTTCGATTCCCATCGCCGCCGCGTTTGCCGCGTACCCGACGCTGAGACACGAGCCGAGCGCGGCAAGCAGGAGTTCGACGGCGTTCGGGGCGGTTCTCTCGCCGAGGATCTGTTCCGGTTCGTCACCCTCGATGTGGAACTCCCGGGTTCTGATTCGCTCGCCGGCCTGATCGAACTCGTCGATCGAGGTCACACATTTCAACGCGTCCGTCCATTCGGTTTCGGCGTAAAACCGGAACTGCCCGGCCGATGGGTCCTCCGAAATCGCGTCGATTGTTTCGGTGAGTTGCTCTACGTCCACTCCGTTCTTCGATTCCGTCGGTTCCGTTGATGCCATGATGAACTCCTCTGTACACAGCGGAGACGCGTCAGGGGGAGTTCGATCCTCCCGGATTCGACTGCACGGCGACGTGCAGACGCCCGGATCGAACTGTAGTTGTGAACTGTGGGTGCCCATCCTCTGCGGAACTCCGCTGTTCTTTACAGAATAGTGGCCGAAGGACTGTGTAGCTAATTCGTGCAAATATTTCACAAGGTGACGGAATTGCACCTACTGAAACGGACGCGTGCGTGACCTGAACGAAACAGGAAACGAAGCCGGCAGTCGGCCGGTACTTGGACGGAAATCGGCAGTCGGCCGGTACTACGGACGATAGATAAACGAGACGGAGACAGCTTACGAAAGCTCGGCCGTCGAGCGATCGTGGAATGCACGGACGTACGACGCGAGGTCGAACTGATCTGCTTCGACTTCGTGGAGGGCCCGCATCGTCGAGGGGCTGACGGTCGGAGACAACAGGAGTGACGCGCCGCCGGTCGCGGTCCGGGACAACAGCCAGTCGGTGGCCGTCGCGATCGGCCCCCACCGCGTGTCGGTGCGGACGACAGCCGCCCGCCAGGCGGTCTCCCGGGCCCTCCGCAGCGTCGACGCAGACCACCGTTCGTCGAGTCCGGCCATCCGTTCTCCAACCTGCGAGAGACCGGGTGCGTACCGTTCGGCGAGAAGTTCCCGCTGGACCGAAACGAGTCGGGCGAGGGTGTCGTCCACTCGACGATGATCCTCGTACTTCGACTCCCGGTCGGGATCCAGACCCACGTCCGTAAGTGTCAACGCCAGGTCGTACACGATGTGTGCATTGATACCGAGAAACGCGTCCTGTACCACCAGCGCGTCCCCCCGAACCGCGGTCCCGAACGAGACGATCCAGGGATCGGGGACCATAGCGTACTTGCCTGTCTCGAAGTCGCGGAACGCCCGGCGGTAGTACTCCGCAAAGCAAACGAGGTAGCGCCGCATCCACTCGGCGTCGTCGAATCGGCCGTCGCCGATCTCTCGGGCCGTGTGTGTCGTCATCTCCGTGTAGACCGTGAGAAAGATCGATCGACGATCCCCCCGCTGGACGAGCAATCGTTCGAGCTCCCCAAGTCTGTCGGCGACGTCATCGACGGACGCAAACGGTTCTGTGACGAGATCAAGCACGGCCGGATCCGACGATCCACCGACGGCGAAGTCAGCCGTGTCCAGTCTGATACCGCGCCATAACTGGCGACGGACGTCGGAGTCGAGCCACCACGGGGAAACGCTCGCGTCGTTCATCTCGACTCACTGTTATCTTTCATCAGGACAAACTCGATCTATACGGCCAAGTAGTTTCTGCGCGATCGTCCCGTCACATGTCGCCCCCGTATCGACCCCGCCCCTGCCGGTCTGCCGCCCTGAACTGTTTTGTTGATCCGCCCCTACTTAACTCCATGAGCGAAATCGATCCCGACACCTTGTTGCCGAGCGATCGAATGGTCCAGCAGGCCCTCGAAGGTGAGGTCACACAGATCCACCGCGGCCAGCAGTACGCCGAGGAGGGCGACACCTTCGGAATCGAGAACGCTACCTTCGAGGTGGTCGCCGTCGAAAAGCGGACGCTCGGCGACCTCACTGACGCCGACGCCCGGGCCGAGGGGCACCGCGATCTAGAGCAGTATCGACAGACGCTCGAGCGTGCCCACGAGGGATTCGAGTGGGACGACGGCTCCGAGGTCGTCCGCCATCGGTTCGAACGTCTGGAGTAGGGACAGGGGCCGCGTGTCCCTTGTGGCAGCGACCTCGGCGGTCCCGTCGTTTTCGAAGAACGTGGAAGGACGAGCGAAGCGAGCCCTCGACAACTCTGGCTGGTCGGAAGACTTTGACATCCTCCCCGCGCTAAACAGTAGTTGCCGAACCTCTCAAAAACAGAGTGTCCCGAGGCCACCGATCTTCGAGACCAGAGCTGTCCTTATACAGTCTGTTATCTGGTATATAAGTGAAATCAGCGGCCATCTGAAAAACCGTAGTAGCAGAGAATTGATTCGGCAACTACTGTGAAGGGCGAGGCTTGCGCTCGAAAATCACGTCAGATCGCTCCCGCTTTTAAGGGCGCCCGAAGGTCGGCGACACCGTTCAGTTGTTACAGGTATCTGCTATGACAGTGCGCAGTATACCGGCCAGTGCTGTAAACACGCCAGTGTCGTCGACCCGTTCGATGGATCTGTGGAACGAATCGAGCCAACTGAGGTTGGATACTGTCCCCTGCCAAAGCTCCTGGAGTGCCTCACCTCGTTCCTCGCCAGGACGGGCGTTCGCACGCTCGAGTGCAGCGAGAAACGCGACCTGGGTAGCGACGTGATCTGGAAAGTCACCCGGATCGGGCGACACGCCTGCGCGCGCATAGAGGCGGGACATTGTGGCTGCAGGATCTCCGAGTAACTCACCGGCCTCCCCTTCATCGTGAAACGGGGAGTCCGACTCGAAAGATTCGCTCGGTGCCGTCGTGTGAGCGGAGGCAAAGGGTGGGACGTATCGCGGCCCAGGCACGACGAAGAGGTTGTCGTAGGTGATTGCCAGCTTCTCACGATCGACCGTCCCGTCTTCGAGGGACGAGGCGTCGATATCGACGGGCAGCGTGGCGGCGACATCGACGAAGATGCCTGTTTCAATCGCCGCCACGAGGACGTCCATCTCTCCGTCGAACGTCGCCGCGAGCAGTTCGTAGAGATCGGCGCGAGCCTCCGCGACGGTTCTGACTCTCGGCTCGGTGGTCGTCATCCGTCCTCCTGTGGCTCGACTTCGACGGACGTGGCGTACTGAGCGTTGCTTCCGCCGACCGGATCACTCAGACCGGCGTCCCCGAGTTCTTCATCGAGCGGCGCAATGTGGTTGACTGCAAAGCCACAATCGCGACCATCCGCGTGACCCTCACCGGTCGTGTCCGGCGTGTCAGGCCTGTAACCCGTGTGGCCATATCCGTCGGTCGCGCCAGACCGCCGTTCGTCGTCTATCGTCGTCTCGGTCGTATCCCCACCATCCCGCCCATAGCCCCACGCAGCGCCGACGACGCCGGGCATGATCCCACCCGTGACGCGGACAGTCGCAGTAACCGTCCGCCGACCAGCGTCGATGCACACAGTGTCGCCGTTCTCGATGCCACGCTCCGCCGCATCATCGGGGTTCATCCACAGCGAATTCCCTGATTTTGTCTCCCGGAGCCAGGGAGAACCCATCGTACGGGTCATCCCCTGGGTTCGGGGCTTCCAGTTCGTGAGTTGAAGTGGCCGGTCGGGTTCCATCCCGTTTTCGACGAGACTCGTTACCGGAACCTGTACGGTCCCGTTGTAGTGTTTGACGTCCTCGACGCGGGGCAACGGATCGAACCGTTCGCCGTCGTACGCGTGTTTTCCGTTCGGTGCAACCTCGTCGTAGAAATTCACGCGGTTCGCGAGCTTGTATCGCATGTGCTGGCCGTCGTAGGCGTTCGTATTCGGATGCCTGCCGGCGTAATCGTAGTCGTGTCCGTGCTCGGCAAAAGCCTCCTCGTAGCCGTCTATTGGATCTTCGAACCGTCCGCCACGGTTGAGGACGGTCACGACTTTGGCCCACTCCTCGTCTGTCACTGTGGATTGCCACCGTTCGAGATCGAACTCGTCGCCGAGTCCCTTCTCGTGTGCCCGTTCGAACAGTTCGAATTCCCTGTCACTCGCGTCCTGTACGGGCTCGCGGTCGTACGCAATGTTCGCCGCGAGTTTGATGTGGAAGTCCTCCGAGGCGTGCAACGGCCATCGCTCGCCGTCCGCAGCACGGATCGCGTTCTCTCCGACGCCCGGTAGATCGAGTTCTTTCCAGATGTCGATGAGAACATCCTCGAACGGACGGGCGTCGGGAATGACCGACACCGTCGGCTGGCTGATTTTCTCGTCGGCCAACCGCTTGTTGGGGTAGGTTCCGAAGTTCTCCCACCGCTCGAGATAGGTCGGCTCCGGCAATACGTAGTCCGCATATCGACTCATCTCTCCGAGGACAGTGTCCGACGCGACTATCAGTCCGATGTTGTCTTCGTCTTTGAGGTTCTCCGGGATCTTGTCGCCGCCGGCAGAGGCCATGATGTGGTTGTTCGAGTACGGGCGAATGAACAGTGCCTCGACGGCATAGGGGTACTCGTTTTGGGCACTGGCGTACAGTTCCTGGACCGCGTGTGGCGGAATGACCGGAAACCAGGGGCGCTTGGCGGGATATCCACCGTCGCGCTCGAACAGCGACGTCTCCTCGTAATTTACGGAGGCGCGCGTCATCGGGATTCCCCACGGGGAATAGCCGTCGGGGACGTCCCCGAGTTCGTACCGGCCACTCATGGTCGCGTAGCCAGCGTAGGGGGTAATCTGGCCGCCTTTCCAGTCGAAGTTCCCGATGAGATGCTGGAGCGTCGAGATAGCGCGGGTGTTGTAAAAGCCGTTCGTGTGCTTGGCGGGGCCGCGGTAGGCCATGATCGCTGCACGCTTGCCGTGGCTGGTGAATTCGTCGGCGAGTTCGACCATCCGTTCGGCGTCGATCCCCGTCATCTCGGCGTACTCGTCGAGCGTGTACTCGAAGACTCGCTCCCGGTAGAGCGTCCAGGCGCTCTTTACGTGCTGTCCATCGACGATGCGATCGACGTCGAGGGCCCCTTCCTCGGCGTCGCTTGCCGGCACGACGTCGTCAGTCTCCGCATCGACGACGAGGAAGTCGTCACTGTCGAACCCGAGATCCTCGGCGCGTGCCTTCGGTCCGTCCGCTTTATCGACAACTACGAGATGGGTCGCGTCGCTCCAGGTCGGTTCGTCGTCGACCGCCGCTGCATCTTCGTCCGGATTCCGGAGATACGTCTCGTCGTAGCGTTCGTTTTCGAGAATCCACCGTGCCATTCCGAGAGCGAGCGCGGCGTCGGCACCGGGGCGGATCGGAACCCACTCGTCCGCTTTCTCTGCGGTTTTCGAGAGTCGAGGGTCGACGACGTCCATCTTCATCCCGTCTTCGATCGCGTTCGTCAGCTTCGGTGCGAGCCAGGTGGGTCCCTTGTTCGCAACCATCGGATTCGTCCCCCAGACCAACAGATACTCGCAGTTCTCGATGTCGGGATACTGGCGCTTTTTTACGCCCTGATGTGAGCGCTGATAGCCGATGACTCCGGAAAATCCACAGGTTCCGGCGTGGTGAAGACTGTTCACCGAGCCGAGTCCCTGGTGCCAGAGACGCGACCGGATGAAGCCCCGCCGGAAGCCACCGACGTCCACGATCTGGTTGGCCCTGGGTCCGAGGTCCGGGTGATCGGTATCGATGAGAACGTCCTCGTATTTCTCGTCGAACGCCGCCTTGCTCATCTCGTCGTTCCGGACGGCCTCCCAGTCGTCCATCACTTCCTGTTCGGGTGCGAACGCCCACATGTCGCGGAGCCCGTCGTGCCCGAGTTCGTCGTCGCCTTCGACGATCTCCTCGATCGCTTGCTCCCAGGAGATCGTCTTCCACTCGTCGTTGCCACGTGGTCCGACGCGTTTTATCGGTTTTCGGACCCGGTAGCTGTCGAAGGCAGTCTGGATCCCGGCCTGGCCTTTCAGACAGATCCGTCCGCCCGACAGCGACCATCCACTCACGTCGACGTCGCCGGTTCCCTGCAGATCGCCCGTCGCCACGTCGTCGAGATCGCTCTCGTAGGGGACCTGGGCGTACGGCTGCGTGTTCAAAAACGAGTACGGGTTGCCCGCGAGCTTGCGCACGAGCGAACTGTATCCGCCGGCTCCACTGTCGTCTGCGAGTCTGACCTGTATCGGACAGAACGTGTTACACTGCCCGCAGGTCGTATGCAGGACGTCCGAGGCTTCGTACTCGTCGTACTCGGTGCCGATTCCGTTACCGTCGCCGCTCAGCAGTTCCTCGAGGTCGAGCCCGATGCTCGCGAGGCCGCTGGCAGCGGACACCGCGCCGATACCGCCAACTGCCTTCATGAAGTCACGCCGTTCGATACCGTCGTCTGTTGTGTTCGGATCAGTCATGGGTTTCACCGTCCTCTGGAACAAGCGGAAGTAGTTCTATGCCGATCGTGTAGATGACTGCGCCGAGCGCAATGAGGCCAATCGAGAGAAGCAACTCGGGGGTCGACGGGAGATAGAACCCACCGAAGAGCCCATCGAGGGAAGGCTGTACCTGTGCGGGAACGACGATGTTGAATCTCGTCCCGATGATTCCGAGGACCGCACTCGCGCCTGCGAGACCGACGAATCGCGGCTGTATCCGCCAGCGTTCCCGGTGCAACAACGCGAGCGGAACGACCCAGCCCATTCCGACCATCACGAACCAGAAGGACCACCACATCTCACCGGTCATGATCGTCATCCAGGTCGCCATTTCACCGGAGTGGAGGCTGTAGAGTCCGACGAACGCTTCGAGTATCTTCAGCGAGGCGTCAATCAGAATAAAGCCGACGAGGAGTAGTCCCATCAGGTTCAACAGGTCGTAATCGAACTCCCGTTCGGTCAGGGATGTGCGTACAACGTAGATCAGCGCGATCAGTGCCATACCGCTCACCACCGCCGACGTGATGAATATCACGGGAAACAGCGCGCTGAACCAGTATTCCCGGGTTGCCGCGACGGCATAGAGGTTCCCGGTTCCGCCGTGTACGAAGACGACCGCAAGTGGGATTCCGATCAGTCCGAGTCGCTTGAGCCAGCGGCGATCTGTCTCCAGTGCCTGCTCGCTTCGGCCCCGGCGACCGAGCGTGAGAATCCCGGCGAGTTTTCCTCGCAGGCCGCCCTCGTCACGTTTCTCGACGAGATCACCGCGCATAGAGAAGTACAGTTCCCCACAGAGAACTGTAATATACAGCACGTAGGCGTGTACTTCCCAGGAGAGAACAGAGAGCGGCTGCCGCCAGACGAAGGGGTGCCAGAGACGACCCATCTGTCCGAGATCGACGAGAACGAACAGGAGTGCGACGATCATCGAAATAATCGCAACGAAAAGCGCCTCCCGTTCGATCTCGTGCAGTCGCTCGACACCGAACACGTTCGAGAGCGTGCTTACCAGAAACGCCCCCGCCGAGAGGCCGACGAAGTAGATGTAAAACGCGACCCACGCACCCCACGGGACCGAGCTCGAGAGGTTCGTCGACTGGAGGCCCTCGGTAATTCGGAGGTACCCACCGTACGCACCGGCCACGAGCAAGGCGACGAGCAGCGCATACCAAACTACCCTGAGACGGTTCCACCGGACGCCGACTGCCGAGTGTGTATTCGTTGCCATCGTTATTTGAGGTAGTAGACGTTCGGATCGGTCCCTTCCTTCTCTTTCAGCTGAAACGCCCGCGGGGAGGCGGCCATCCGATTCACCTCGCTGTCCGTGTTATCGAGATTACCCATGTATCGGGCATCCCCGACACAAGTCTCGACACAGGCCGGTTCCTCGCCGCGTTGCAGACGATGGTGACAGAAGTTACACTTTCTGACGTTGCCAACAGGTGAGCTATCGTCCCGTGGACCACGATCGACCCCATACTCCGGGCTCGTTATTTCGCCGTTCTCTAGGAACTCGTCCTCGTAGTTCTCGCCGAAGTCGAAGTAGCGTGCTTCGTACGGGCACGCGATCATACAGTACCGACAACCGATACATCGTTCGTAGTCGAGGTTCACGATGCCGTTGTCCATCCTGTACGTCGCACTGACTGGGCACACCTGGACACAGGGCGGTCTCTCGCACTGCATGCACGGGCGCGGGAGATTCGTTCGTGAGACGTTCGGATACTCGCCACGCTCCCGCTCGAGGACGACGTTGTACGAGACGCCGGGTGGTGTCCGATTCTCCGCCTTGCACGCGACTGTACAGGACTCACAACCGACGCACTTCTGCAAGTCGATGACCATCCCCCACGTGACTTCCTCCGCACCCGTCTCTGAACCGTCTGGAACTGATGCCACCTCACATCCTGCTACCTCTTCCATCGATCCGGCTTCACAGTCGAGGGATTCGGCAGTCCGGTCGTCTATCGTCTGTTCGATCCGGTCGACTGCCGGATTCGGCGTCTCCCGGTACGCGTCGCCGAACACGTCGGCTGCAGCACCATCGTAGCGTTGCCAGAACTCCTCACTCGACAGTTCGCCGGTGCTCACTCGCCGTGCGTCTTCGGCCATCTCCAGCCCCAGGCCAGTCTCGTAGGGGGAATCATCGAGGACAGAGTTTGACTCTGCTTGGACCCCTCCGTCGAGTTGCTGTGAATCCGGGACTGACGGTATTGCGTCGCCGGCGTCGCTCATGGTCGACCACCAGGCGATCGCGTCGAATGCTGTCTGGACGTCATACGGATTAAGAGAGGAACCCCAGGGGCCTGAGCGTTCTACCGATACTCTTGGGCGGAGCCACAGCGATTTGCAACGCATATAGATGGAATACCGATACTGTTTGGTTCTTCCTGCTGTTGACCTCCCATAATCTGCTAAAGTGGTAAAATCCCACTCTACAGCCCCAAAAACCAGTGTTCTCACCCTCTGAGAACTACTTTGCCCCACTTTAGCCGTCGATCCGTAGGGCGCCTATGGAGGCTTCGAGCGAACGATCCGATAGTCCGGGGTGGGGACCGTGAGTGTAATCCTGCTCATTTCGATACTGGTGCGACTGGTCGGAGTCGCGTACTCGGTCGTATTGCTCTATCAGAGTGGTGACCGCAGGTTTGGCTTCCTGACGGTGATGCTTGCGCTGATGGCATCCCGACAACTGTGGACACTGATCGCCGCAGGTGGTACCGGTTTCGACGAATTACCCGGACTCGTAGTGAGTTTTCTGGCACTGGCAACAGTCCACTACCTCTCCCAGTACGTGGAGGAAGAAACCCGTATCAAGGAAGAGCTGAAAGCGGCCAACGACCGCCTCCGGAGTTTTCGCGAGGCAGTAGAGCACGCCGGACACGCGATCTTTCTCACGGATCCCGACGGAACCATCGAGTACGCCAATCCTGCCGTTGAAGACGTGACAGGCTACAAACCGTCGGAGGCCGTCGGGGAGAACCCGCGGCTGTGGAAATCGGGAGAGCACAGCGACGAATTTTACGAGACCATGTGGAAGACGATTACCTCGGGAGAGACCTGGAAAAGCGAGATCGTAAACGAGCGGAAGGACGGCACTCTCTGCTGGGTAGACATGACGATCGCCCCGATCGCGAGCGGGACCGGCGACATCGAACAGTTCGTCGCGGTCGATACCGACGTGACCGAGCGCAAGAAGCGGGAACTGCGGATCAACAAACAGAATAGACGTCTCGAGTTGTTGAACACGACGAACGAAGTTATCAGAGACGTCAACCGAGAACTCGTCCAGGCCGACACTCCACAAGAGATAGAGACGGTGGCCTGCGAACAGTTCGCCGGTGCGGCCCCGTACGAGTCGGCGTGGTTTGCGACACGAAACATGGTGACGGATACCGTTCGAGCGCGAACAGGCGTCGGCCTCGACAATTCTGATCTCGAGACGATCGTCGCCGCGATCAACGACGCAGACCACGAAACTGTAGTCGATCGGGCACTCTCGACGAACACGACCCAGATTTCCCGGGCCACCGACGACACCCCGACCGTAAGTGACGGCGACGACACCGCGGATGGCTGTGTGTGTTACACGTGCATCGACGCGGCGGTCACGATCGCGATTCCGCTCACGTATCGCGACGCACAGTATGGGGCGCTCGTGGTCCATGCCAGTGAGTCCGAGGCCGCAGACGACCTCGAAATTACCGTGTTGAACGAAGTCGGCGAGACGATCGCGTACTCGCTCAACGCTGCCGAGAGCAAGCAATCGCTCGTGAGCGACCGGGTGACCATGCTCGCGTTCGAACTCGGCCCGGACGACGAACCGCTGGTTTCGCTGGCCACCACACTAGACAGTGATCTCGAACTCGAACGGGTTTCGACGCGTGCCGATGGATCTCTCGTCGAATACATCCGACTCGATGGCGTTCCAGCAGCGACCGCTGCGGAGTCTGCAGCCGAGACGTTCGACGAAATCGAAATAGTCCAGGAAATGGATGACGGGTGTCTCATCGAAGTTACTGCTCCCGAGACGTCTATCGTGGCGACGATCACGGAGTATGGCGGAATCGTGCGGACAATGACTGCCGACGATCAGGGGGGTAACCTCGTCGTCGAACTCTCAAGCGGGGCCGACGTCCGGGCCGTCGTCGAAGCAGTGTTCGAAAGGCACCCGGGAGTCGCTCTCGTCGGGCAACACGAACAGGACAGGGAACCCGACACGCGAGGACAGTTCCGTGCGACGATCGAAGAATCACTCACGGAGAGACAGTTCGAGGCCGTGCAGATGGCGTACTTCGGCGGCTACTTCGAATGGCCCCGCAACTCCAGTGGTGAAGATCTCGCAGAACGAATGGGTGTGACCCAATCGACGTACCTTCAACATCTCCGAGCAGGACAACAGAAGTTCTATTCGGCGTTTTTCCAAACGGATGATGGCGTCGGCCGGCACCGAATGCGTGCGTGAGTTCGAACCGTTCAGAGGTACTCGGTGAGTGTTTCCACTGTTCGATCGAGCGGTTCGTCAGGAACTCTGCAAACGTAGTCGGTCATCAACGTCGGTTTGAGTGGGGCAACGGCGTGTGGAACGATCGAACTATCTCGGAGGGCCGTTCGGTGACGGTAGTCGTCCTCGTCGAGGGAAATTCGCTCGCCGTACCAGGTCTGCGTCTTGACATCCTCCCCCGCTCGCTACGTGTCAAAATAGCGGCCTCGGCACTCACGACTCACAATCTATCCACAGTTCAGTACGACTCCACTTGGACACCGAGCCTGCCGAAGTGCTCGATATTCGCTGTGAGGACGGGTTCGTCGTAGATGTCCGAGACTGCTGCAACCATCGGATCGACTTTGTCGATGCCGCTTTCACCCTCCGCCTGCTGGTCGGCCTGCGCGAGCAACTGTCCGGCGCGATGAGCGATCGTCTCGGTCTGTTCGACCACCGGATACATCCGCAGCGCGTTCCTGACGTTCCTGCGTTCGTTTTCATCGCCGAACTCGGCACCGTACGAAAGCTCCATGACGACCGGTGATGGAACCCGCTGAACGGTCTTCGTCTCGGAGAGTTCGACGCCTTTCTCGAAGGCCTCCTCGCGACCGTCGAAGAGGTCGATCAGAAACGACGTATCGAGGATCACTCGAACCGCTCCCGGAGCCTGTGCTTTGCTTCGGCATCGGTCTTGCGCTTGTTTTCGAGCCGATTTCGCATTTCCGTCGCCGTTTCTGACGAGAGTATTCCGGCGACGTCCTCGGGATGCGGTCCCCCGATGAGCCGGCGGAGCGTCTCTTCCATCGTTTCGTTTTCGCGCTTGTGAGCCTTCACGAACTCGTGGAACTCCTCGGAGAGACGAACCGATTTGCTCATATACCGTATACTCGGATATACGCACTCATCAATCTTCGGCCGTGGTTCGGGAGTGCTCTTGCTGTCGGTCGCACGCGTCCGGCTCGGTGTAGTGGTTGTTGACTCTGCCTGGGGCCTATGTCTACCGTGGCCATCCACAGAGCCGCTTAGAGATGACGTCTCCCGTCAAAAATGGCGGCCTCTGCACTCGAACCCCGACGATGTACTGGTACTATTAATCTAAGTCATACTCAGATAGCTGCTGGAACTCAATCACATATTCATTATCGTTTTCATCTGTTCGGTCATTCCAACGATCTATCATAGCGTCGGCATTATCGCCAATATCCCGAGCTACTAAAGTTTCTGCACCTTTATTCCAGAGTTTTCGGTACTCACCAATATCTCTCGTCATATTCCGACTAATCGGGCCTTCTACCTTTCCATACTCTCGATCTCCATAGTTGTCGTTGTCTCTTGAAATGATAACAAATGGAGGATCGCCCTGATTACGAGTTAGAAAACTAAGAGCGTTTTTAAGACCAAATCCATGTTCGTTTAATACCCCATCAGCATTATCGGTATTCCCCGAGGTCCAGATATCTTTCCGGAGCATTTCTGGCGACATACCTTCCCCAGAGTCTGCCACTATGACCTCAACCCGATCTTGATGTCTGGTAATTGTTATTTGTATTCGGAAACTTTCATCTACATCATCTTTAGAAAAGTATTCTCCATCTTTAATATTGGCACTAATACTATTAGCAATTAATTCTGCGATTGCATTGTGAAACTTCATTGACTGCTTTGCTAAACCAGTAAAATGTCCTTCAACATCCAATCCAACTTCACAGTTCTCCGATGTAACGGTATCAGGCATAGTTTATCCTGTTCGCCCTTAGCTAAATTTTTTATGACGAAGTATAGGGGGCTATTCACCTTCCACGGGATTCTTATGGTACCAGTAAATCGGTGGCCTCGGCACTCATAGGGCTCCTCACTACCGGGTGCCAGCCGGTTCGGAACGGTGCCTCGTCATCGGCCGGGGAACCCTATCCGCCGAACGGGTTAAAAACTCACGTCCGGTCGTCCATCCCGTGTATCCGTTGGAGCGTCTCTACCAGCTCCGACTCGTACGAGCCCCCGAACAGGTGGACGTGAACCAAAAGCGGATAGAGCCGATAGACGAAGCGGCGACGCTCGAAGAACCCCGGGTCGATGCCGCGCACCTCGTCGTATCGATCGAAGAACGCCTCCCCGAACGCCCCGGTCCAGTCCGCGTACGCGAGTTCGATTTCCGGATCCGCGTAGTAGCAGGCCGGGTCCAGGAACGCGACGAGTTGACCGTCGCTCGCGAGCAGGTTCGTCCGCCAGACGTCGCCGTGAATCAACCCCGGATCGACGGGCCGGTCGATTGCAGCTGCGGCCACATCGACGGCAGCCTCGACGCGATTGGCCAGGGCGTCGTCGATCGCCGACCGCGTCTCCGGTGTGTCGTCGATCCAGCCGGCAGCGAGTTCGCGCCCGTCGACGTCGATCGCGAGATCGTGAGAACCTATGTTTTCACCTCGGTTCTCCGGGACCGTCCCTTTTTCTCTCCCGGGTAACGCCCAGGAACTCGAAGCGTGCTCCACCGGTTGCACTCTCTGTGACCGACAGTTCCCACCCGTGAGCGGTCGCGATGTGTCGCACCGCCGCCAGCCCGAATCCCGTCTGTTTCCGGCGATCGGACACCCCCGCCTCAAGCACGTCATCCCGCCTGTTTTCGGGGATCCCCGTCCCGTCGTCCGCGACGTAAAATCCGTCGGGGAGTACGCCGATCTCGATCGTCACCGGCGGATCGCCGTGTTCGATCGCATTTTGATACAGTTCCCGGAACAGCCCACGGAGGCGCTCGGGGTCGGCAACGACGGCCTCCAGTTCGGCGAGCCCCCCGGATGTGTGGAGGGTTGCCCCCGGAGATTCGGTGCCCTCGTCGATCCTCGCCCAGTCGTCGGTTTCCTCCCAGGCCGATCGGGCGACCGACGCCAGATCCAGATGTTCGGCGTTCTCGACCGGCGTCCCCTGCCGGACGAGCGCGTTCAGGTCGTCGAAAAACGATTCGAGACGATCCAGTGCTGCGATCGCCCGCCGAATCGACTCGTCGTGTTTCCCGTCACTCTCGCCGAGACTGCCAGTTCCGTCCGACACGTGCTGGAGATACCCCTTCGCGACGTTCAGCGGGCTCCGGAGGTCGTGGGAAACGACCCGCCTGATCTCTTCGATGCGTTCCTGCTCCCACTGGAGTTGGGCGCGACAGTCGCCGAAGGGCTCTACCGCGTCGCGATCGTCGGTCGACCGAGCGGTGTCGACTTCGCGTCGGAAACAGTCTTCGAGACGACGAACTGAACCCGGAGCGTCCCGTCGGACGTACCCCGTCACACCGGCGTTGAGCGCCTCCGCGGCGATCCCCTCGGATCCGTCAGCGACGAGCAAGACGAACGGAACGGACGCTGCCGGGGATCGCCGGTCCAGTTCCCGACGGAACTCGATCCCGTCGATGCCCGGCAGGTGGTAGGCGCTGACGACGCAGTCGACGGTACCACCTTCCAGGCGAGAGAGCGCCGATTCCGCGTCGGGTTCCTCGCGGATTTCGATCTCCGAATCTACTCCCTCGAGGGACCTCTCGACCACGGAGCGTCCCTCCCCGTCGTTTCCGACGTACAACACGCGGACCGGCGAAGTCATATCGATCCGATACGCGGAGCCGTCTCCAATAACTTTTGGTTCCGCTGACAGATTTGCACCGTCCGTCCGGTTGCTGGTCTCTCGGCTCGAATGGAGAAACACTCATTATTCTCGGTCGTAGAGTCCCGATTACGTTGACAGGATCTATCGTCGCGGACTTCCGGGCCGATGTCGAACTGAGCAACTGGGGGGAAGAGGCGGCCGGCCGAGCCCGGGTCGTCGTGACAGACGAGAAGATCGGGTTCGCCGCCGACGGGACGAAACGGGCGATCCCCCTCTCGGACGTCTTCGACATCGTACAGGGAGTCTCGCCCCGAACCGACGCGGGCACGACCGGAACCGTCACGCTCGCGTTTCGGGCGGAGGGACGCCGGGCCACCGCCTCGCTTAGCGCCGACGTGGAGACGCTGGTCAAGTTCCAGCGACTCCTCTATCAGCAGTTGCTAAACGGGACCGAAGTCGTCGCCAAGCACCGCCACAGCGTCGGCGAATCGGAATCCCGATCCCGAGCGTTCCGGTTGGTCGTCACTGCCTCCACGATCCGGCTGGAACGCGACGAGGACGAGCCGATCGTCATCCGCAGGGACGACGTCACCGAGTTCAAAACGCCGGCAGACATCTTCGACGGGAACGATCGGAAACCGGTCGTCGTCATCTACGCCGAAACCGACGGGCGAGTCACCAAAACGAGCGTCAGCATGCCGTCGTTCCGGAGTCTCAATCTCTTCGGACGATACCTCCGGGCGGATCTACTGTCGACCGACGCGATCGGATACGCCTCGGAGCGGGAGGGAACGATCGAACTCCTCCTGGTCGACGATGATCCACACGACCTGGAGATGGCGGAGCTGTTCTTGAAACAGCAGTCCGACCGGTTTTCGACCACGTCCGTGTCCAGCGCCGCAGGAGGACTGGACGTCCTCTCGGACGGGGCGGACGGTGATCCGGGAGTCGACTGTATCGTCAGCGACTACCAGATGCCGGGGATGGACGGGATCGAGTTCCTGAAGGAGGCCCGCGAGCGCTATCCGGAGCTTCCGTTCATCCTTTATACGGGCCAGGGGAGCGAGGAGGTGGCAAAGCGGGCGATCCTGGACGACGTCACCGACTACGTCGAAAAGGACGTCGGCCTCGAACAGTACGAAATCCTCGCGGAACGAGTTCTCCAGGCGGTTCGATAGCCGATCAGTCCGCGGGTTCGGCCGGCCCCGTCGCCGCCCTGGCGACCTTCTCGATCGGGTGGGGCGGGTGATCGGCCCCGGGCCGATCGCCGAGTTGGGAGCGACACGACGCGCCCGGCGCGGTGACCTCGTCGCCCGGGCTCTCCTCGACCTGTCCGAAAAGGATCCGTCCGATCGCCTTCGAGAGGTCGTAATGCTCCTTCTCGTAGCCGAAAGAGCCTGCCATCCCACAGCACCCGGAGTCGAGCGGGTCCACTTCGTAGCCGGCGCGGCGCAGGACGCCCACCGCGTGGTGGTCCTTGTTCGTCGCCTTCTGGTTGCAGTGACCGTGGTAGGTGAGATGCTCGTCGGGCGCGTCGAAGGAGAGCCGTTCGTCGATCCGCGCGACATCCAGATACTCGAGGACGCCATACGAGGCGGCCGAGACCGCCTCGACTTCGGGGCCGGAAAGCAGATCGAGGTACTCGTCCTGGAACATCACGGCGTCGGAGGGCTCGGTGAAAACCACCGATCGGCTGTCCTCGACGTACGGGGCGAGTCGATTCACGTTGGTTTCCGCCCGCTCGCACACCTCATCGAGGAATCCCTGCGAGAACGCCGCCCGCCCGGATGCCGAGAGCCCGTCGGGCATTTCGACGTGAACGCCGGCGGTCTCGAGTACCTCGACTGCGGCCTTTCCGGCCGACGGAGCGCTGTAGTTGGTGTACGTGTCCGGGAACAGGACGACGCGATCGGTCGCTTCCGACTCCGGCACGCGACAGCCGCCGCGGGATTCGAACCAGTCCTCGAGGCTTTCGCTTTTGAACGTCGGCAGCTCGCGGTCGGGGGCGATGCCGAGCGCTTTCGACAGGACCCTCCGGGATCCCGGAAGCTTCTGTCCCAGGTTCACGAGTGGTGCAAACTGACTTCCCAGCTGGGACCACCTGTCGATGTCACGGAACAGCCGCTCGCGGAGATCGGAGCCGTCCTGTTCGTGGTGCTGGTGTTTCAGCTCGGTCTTCAGTTTCGCCATGTCGACGCCGGTCGGGCAGTCGCTTTTACATCCCTTGCAGCCGATACAGAGCTTGAGCACCTCCTCCTGGAACCTATCGGAGTGGATCTCCTCTTCGGAGAGTTCCCCGGAGATCGCCGCCCGAAGCAGGTTCGCCCGTCCGCGGGTTGACTGGATCTCTTCTCTGGAAGCGCGGTATGTCGGACACATCACGTCCGATTCGGTCTCGCGGCAGGTCCCACAGCCGTTGCACAACTCGACGAGGTGTGAAAAGCCGCCGTCGTCCTCGAAGTCCAGCGTCGTCTGCGGCTCTAGGCTCCTGTATTCTGGCCCATACCTGAGGTCCTCCCGCATGTCCGTCGACGCCGCCGAGTCCGGATAGCCACGCTCCGTGGCAGTTTCGTCGTCGACGTACACTACCTTGCCGGGATTCATCCGCCACTCGGGATCGGCGGCGCTTTTGACCTCCTGGAACGCCGTCCACAGCTCCTCCCCGTACATCTTGGGGTTGAACTCCGTCCGGGCGAGGCCGTCGCCGTGTTCGCCCGAGAACGCTCCGTTGTGCTCCAGCACGAGGTCGGTGACGTCGTCGGCAATGGAGTGCATCTTCTCGACGCCCGCCTCCTCCTTGAGGTTGAGAATCGGTCGAATGTGGAGTGTTCCGGAGCCGGCGTGAGCGAAGTACGCCGCCGAGGTACCGTGGTCCTCGAGGATCTCCTGGAACCCCTGGACGTACTCCGCGAGCTCCGCCGGCGGGACGGTGGCGTCTTCGATGAACGGGTACGGCTTCGGATCCCCTTCGAGACTCATCAAAAGCGGGATCGCCGCCTTCCGGAGCTTCCACAGTTTGCCCTGCTCCTCGTCGGTGTACGCCTCGAGGACGTCGAAGGCGTCCCCCTCATCGACGAAGTGGGCGGTAGTGTCGGCGACCGCCGCCTCGAAGTCGTCGACGAGTTCCGAATCCCACTCCAGCATGAGCGCGGCGGTTGCCCCTTCCGGGATCGGCTCGGCGTACTGTGCGAACTCCTCGGACTCGCTCGCGAGACGGAACACCTCCTGATCCATCAGTTCGACCGCACTCACTGGGAACTCGAGTGCCTCCGGGACTGCTTTCATCGCGTCCACCAGGTCGTCGAAGCAGTAGAGCGCGAGCGCGGTCTCCTCCGGACGAGTGACCAGCGACACCTCCGCGCGGACAATCACTCCAAGCGTTCCCTCCGACCCGACGAACAGCTTCGATAGGTTGATGACCTCCTCCCCGTCGTCGTTCTCGTAGATCACCTTGTTGAGGTTGTATCCGGAGACGCACCGTTTCAGATCCGGGTACCGTGCGTCGATCTCCTCGCGGTTCTCCTCGACTTCCCGACGCACCGTTCGGTACAGTTCGGCCTCGAGATCCTCGCCGTCGGTGACCCCCTCCCACTCGGGGGAGTCGAGCACCACCTCCCGAGTGTGGATCAGGGAGCCGTCGGCGAGAACGACGTCTAGTTCCTCCGTGTAGGCGTCGGTGATGCCGTACCGCACGGAGTGAGCACCCGTCGAGTTGTTTCCGATCCCACCGACGACGGTCGCCCGGCCCGAAGAGGCAGGGTCCGGCGCGAACTTCAGTCCGTGTGCGTCCAGCCTGTCGTCGAGGCGATCCTGAACGACGCCTGCCTCGACGACAGCGCGTCGGTTCTCGGGATCGATCTCCACGATCTCGTCCATGTACTGGGTGAAATCCAGAACGACACAGCCCGGTCCGACCGTCTGTCCGCCGAGAGACGATCCAGCGCCACGCGGAAGGACAGGAACCTCGTGTTCGGCGGCGACTTCGAGAGTAATCTGCACGTCGTCGATCGACTTCGGAACGACGACCCCGGCGGGGCGCGCCTCGTAGATACTCCCGTCGCTCGCGTACAGGACCTGTGCGTACTCGTCGAACGCGACGTCACCGGCTACCCGATCCCGGAGATCAGACGCCAACCTCCGGTACGCCGGCACGTCAGGTCGGTCGTGCCCGAGCGCCGCTGACGACGTATCGAGATCGTCCCACTCTGTCCCGGATGATGCACGATCGCCGGCCTTCGTCTGTGTGTCGTCCACGGCCATAGTGAATGATCGATTATTGTAGTCATAAGGTCTTTGCTACCCGGGGCCCTTGGCCGGTGTTTTCGAGCGGAATACAGAAGGAGTGCCGTCGCAAACCGGGTGGTTGGTAGTCTTCGACTCAGTCACTGCGTTCGGTTTCACGAGTCCGAAGCTGTCGAACCCCGTATCCGACGAACGCGAGCAGAACGATCGCGGAAAACAGGAAGAACCCGGCTGCGACCAACGGATAAACGAACGCGAGCGCGATCAGAAACGACACCGCAAACAGGAGCAGAGCGACGACGACGAACCCGCGAACCGGATCCTGGATTGCCGCAAGCAGTACGCGTTCGGGAAGCGTGAGGTCTTCAAGCGACGGCGACGACTCCTCGGGAGCCACGAACTCGTCTCCAGCGGTCGTCGACCCGTCGGTCGGGATATCCGATGAGCCGTCCGACGGGTCGTCCGGCGGGACGTCCGATCGGTCGTGTGTCCGCTCACTCATCGACTTCAGTACGTGTGCGATCCTTCTTTACCTGTCGCCTTCGGAATCGCTCACCCGGGGAGAGCCACCTCTGTGGGAGGTCCGTCGTCTCCGGATCGAGACGGTGTGGACACCTCCGGTCGCGTCGTCGATCACCAGCGCGGTGCCGGTCGTTCGAGGGAGTTTCTCCCGAACGTCGACCGCGAGGTACGTCGGAGCTGCAGCCGACAACGCCGCGAGGTCGTCCTCGGCGGTGAGTTCGTGTGCGATCATCACGTCCGCCTGTGAAACGACGGTGGACGGCAACGTCCCCGGACGCTGGGTGGCGGCGACGAAGCTCACTCCCGGGGTACGTCCGCGGGTCGAAAGGGTCTCCAGAGCCGGGCCGGCGATCCCGTCGAACGCGACGTGTGCCTCGTCCAGAAGGAGCCACGGCAGCCGGTCTGGGCGACTCGCGAGACAGGTCTCGTACAGTCCCGTCGCGATCGTCCGGAGGAGAACCCCCAGCGGAGCGGCGGACGTCCCCGACAGGTCGAGAACCGTCGCATCCGACGACAGCAGCGCCGACGGAGACAGCCCGTCGGGATCGAACACACCCCACGACTCCGCGAGCCGGAGGTAGTTTCGAACCGCACGCCGGGTTTCGGGGCGCGCATCGACCGCGATTCGATCGGCTTCCCCGTCGACAGACGCGAGCATGTCCGCCAGCGTGGATCGCTGCTCGGCGACACGCCACAGCAGGCTCCCGGCCGCCGAGGTCGGGCCGATCCCGAACAGCTTCGGCCAGATTTGCGGCGGGAGCGAATCCGCCGGGACTCGAGGCTCGGAAACGAACCTCGCCCGAACATCGGCCGTCGCACCGTCGGCCAACCCCTGGAAGGCGCCCATCGGATCGGCAACGATCGGCGTCACCCCCGGCGTCTCCGCGAGCGCCTCCGCCAGCACGCCGAGCGTGTACGACTTCCCACTCCCCCGCTTTCCGACGACGAGACCGGCATGGGGGGTGTCGATGTCGAATTCGACGGGTGCACCGGTGCTCCCGTCCCTGGCCAGGAATCGCCCGAGTGTCACCGTCGGCCGAGGACTCTCTTCACCGCCGCGTGGGCGAGAGCTCTCTTCACCGCCGCGTGGGCGAGAGCTCTCTTCGCCGTCACGTCCGAGAACGTGCACGGGGAGGTGTGTCGCGCAGTTGTATATAAGTGTCCGCCCGGGGTTTCAAATACGAAACCGGACCCATCACGGGTCATGTCCGATCAGGATCCATCACCGACTCGGCGCTCATCCACCCTCGGAACCCCCGACAGACACTGTGTCGACGAACAGTCTGGCCGACAGTTTCTGGCGGACCGGCGCGCGATCGAGGGGTTACCCGTCCGACTGGTCATCGCGCTCGTGGTCGGCGTCGCCTCGCTCAGCGTCATGATGGGGATGCTCTCGGGGATAGAGGGACTGGCAGTCACCGAACTCGACGCACAACCAGAGCCGGAGATCGTCACGCCGGGCGAGCAGTCGATCGAGGTGACCGTGATCGATCCCGAAGGAACGCCAGTCGCAGACGCGACGGTGGTAATCCGAGGTGGGACTGCCCAACACGACGGCGTCGCATACGCCGAAACGGACGAAAATGGGGTTGCGACCGTGGAAGTCGATCCCGAACTCCGGGCGAACCAGCCCGACGGAACGTTGACGATCGACATCAAACCCCCCGCCGGATCGAACTACGCCGACGAGCGTTCCAACACGGAGATACTCGTGATCGCAGAGTGATTTGCGGCGGTTGCAGGATCGCCTGAACGTATCGTTGCAATAACGCCGAATCAGCCTAGGCCAACCGGTCGATCACGGCCTGTGTCACCTCGTCCGTCGAGGCGGAGCCGCCGAGATCCGGGGTGTGTGGTCCGTCAGCGAGCACGCCTTCGACTGCCTCCTCCACTGCGGCCGCCTCCGACTCGTGGCCGAGGAACTCGAGCATCATCGCCGCCGACAGCTGCGCGGCGGTCGGGTTCGCGATCCCCTCGCCCGCGATGTCGGGCGCGGTGCCGTGGACGGGTTCGAAGACGCCGCGTTCGGGGCCGACGTTCGCCGACGGCAACAGCCCCAACCCGCCGACGAGCCCCGCTGCCAGATCCGAGAGCACGTCGCCCGCGAGGTTCGGACAGACGACGACGCCGAACTGGGCGGGATCGAGACAGACGTGGGTCGCGAAAGCGTCCATCAACACGGTGTCGGCCGGAACACCCTGCTCGTCGGCGACAGAGAGCACCGTATCGCGGAACAGTCCGTCCGTCTCCCGCATCACGTTCGCCTTGTGTGCGACCGTAACGCCCTCTTCACCGGCGTACTCGCAGGCGTATTCTGCCAGCCGCCGTGAGGCACTCTTCGTCACCACCCGGGTGAGCGTCGAGACGTCGTCGGTCAACCGCGACTCGTGACCGGCGTAGACGCCCTCGGTGTTCTCTCGAAGGAACACGAGGTCCGTCTCCGGACGCAACGCGTCGACGCCGGGGTACGCCCTGGCGGGCCGGACGTTCACGAACGAGTCGACCGCCCGCCGGAGCGGGAGGATGACGTCCGCCGCGGTCTCGCCTGCCGCCCCGAACAGCGTCGCGTCGGCGCTGGCGACCGCCTGGCGGGTTTCCTCAGGCAACGCCTCGCCGGTCGCGTCCTTCACGGTGTCGCCGGCGTCTGCCTTCCGGAACGTGAACTCGACGTCGAGCGCTTCCAGGACGTCGATCGCGGCGGGGACCACTTCCTGCCCGATCCCGTCGCCGGGGACGACGACGATCTCGTCGGTCACGTGTCCTCCCCCGATACACGATCGTCCGGAACGTGCTCGTCGGAAACGTACGGCAGCGAACGAGCGACGTCCTCGACGGCATCGCGGTTCGCCGCCATCAGCGCGGTGGTGTCCCACACCCCCTCGACGAGTGCTTTCCGCTGGGCATCGTTCACCTCGGCGTCGACGATCCGATCCGCGTACCGGATCTGTTCGCGTTCGACGTCGATCTCGATCTCGGCGTCGGGGTTCTCGTCGACGAACGACTGCAGCCGGTCGATCTCCTCGCCGCTGGCGGTGACGGTCGGGATCCCCAGCGCGAGGCAGTTCCCCGCGAATATCTCCGCGAACGACTCCCCGACGACGGCGTCGATCCCCCACCGCATCAGCGCCTGCGGGGCGTGCTCGCGGGAGGAGCCGCAGCCGAAGTTGGCGTTCACCACGAGCACGTTCGCCCCCTGGAACCGCTCGTCGTTGAACGGGTGCTCCTTTTCGTTGTCTTCATCGTCAAACCGCTGGTCGAAGAAGGCAAACTGTCCCAGCCCGTCGAAGGTGACGACCTTCATGAACCGGGCGGGGATGATCTGGTCGGTGTCGATGTCGTTGCCCCGGACCGGGATCCCGGTTCCGGAGACGTCGGTCACCTTTTCGGCAGGCGCCTCGCCGTCGGCGAACTCCTCGTGATCGACGCTCATGCCGTCGACACCTCCGTCAGTTTCCGCACGTCGGTGACCTCGCCGGTCACCGCCGCCGCCGCGACCATGATCGGACTCATCAGGACGGTCCGGCCGTCCTTCGATCCCTGACGCCCGACGAAGTTCCGGTTCGAGGAGGACGCGCTCGCCTCGTCGCCGACCAGCTGATCCTCGTTCATTCCGAGACACATCGAACAGCCGGGTTCTCGCCAGTCGAAGCCGGCCGCCGCGAACACCTCGTCGAGCCCCTCCGCTTTTGCCGCCCGCTGGACGCGCTGGCTGCCGGGAACGACCATCGCCCGCACGTCGTCTGCGACGTGTCGCCCTTCGACTATCTCGGCCGCCTCGCGGAGGTCCTTCAGCCGGGCGTTCGTACACGAACCGAGGAACGCGACGTCGATCGGATACCCTTCCATCGTGTCGCCCGGTTCGACGCCCATGTGTTCCTGTGCCCGCCGTGCGGTCTCCTGCTTGTCTGCGGGCAGCGACGACGCCTCCGGAATCGGTTCGCTGATTCCGACCCCTTGCCCCGGAGTGGTGCCCCAGGTGACCATCGGTTCGATCGCCGAGCCGTCGATGGTCACGACGTCGTCGTATTCGGCGTCCTCGTCGGACCGCACCGACTCCCAGTAGGGTTTCAGCTCCTCGAACGCGTCCGGATCGTCGGCGAAGGCGTCGGTTTCTCGGAGCCACTCGTAGGTAGTCTCGTCGGGGTTGACGTAGCCCGCGCGGGCGCCCCCCTCGATCGACATGTTACAGATCGACATCCGACCCTCCATACCGAGACTCTCGATCGCGTCGCCGGCGTACTCGTAGACGTAGCCGACGCCGCCGTCGGTGCCGAGCTCCCGGATGATCGACAGGATCACGTCCTTTGCTGTGACGGCCGGGCCGAGTTCACCGGTTACCTCGACCTTCCGGACCTTCTGTTTCTCCATCGCCACGCAGCCGGTCGCCAGCACGTCCCGGATCTGTGAGGTACCGATCCCGAACGCGAGCGCGCCGAACGCGCCGTGGGTCGAGGTGTGCGAGTCGCCACAGACGATCGTCATTCCCGGCTGGGTGAGTCCCTGCTCGGGACCGATCACGTGGACGATCCCCTGATCGCCACTGTCGGGATGCGAGAAGTCGATCCCGGCCGACCGGACGTTCTCCTCGAGTTCTGCCATCATCTGCTCTGCGGCGTCGTCCGGGTACGGTCGCTCGCGGTTCCCAGTCGGGACGATGTGATCGACCGTCGCGTGAGTCCGGCCGGGAAACGCCACCTCGAGGTCGCGTTCCTGCAACATTCCGAACGCCTGCGGGCTCGTCACCTCGTGGACCAGATGGAGGCCGACGAACAGCTGGTCCTGTCCGGTCGGCAACGTGGTCACCCGGTGGCGATCCCACACCTTGTCGTACAGCGTACCCTCGCTCATCTCAATCGTCCGAAGCCCTCGGTTCTCCGGAGTCGGTGGCTACGTTCGGTACGCCGGGAACGTCCGGCACGTCCAGTCCCCGGTCCCAGACGCCGGCCACGTCCCCGTTTGGGGATTCGTGATCGACGTCGGCCATCGTTTTCCGGTCAGATTCCGCCGCCGACTCCCGCGTCTCACCGCCGTCGGCGACTGCCGGCCCGCGTCGGTACACTGCGCCGAACGTCTCGCCCGTGTGGGGGTTCGTGTGATTCACGTCCGCCATCCGCTGGTCGCTCTCCTCAGTCATTCGCGGTCACCTCCTGTTTGTCCGTTTCCTCGTCGGTCGATCCATCGCTGTCCGGTCCCCCGTCGTCGCCCCATGCGAACAGGCCGCGGAGTTCCTCGCCGACCGCCTCGATTTCGTGGTCCTTGTCCGCCTGCCTGAGCTGGGTGTACTGCGGCCGCCCCGCCTGGTTTTCCGTGATCCACTGTCGGGCGAACGTGCCGTCCTGTACCTCCTCGAGGAGCGCGTCCATCTCCTCGCGGGCGTGCTCGCCGACGACGCGGTCCCCGCGGGTGAGGCCGCCGTACTCCGCGGTGTCGGACACGGAGTCCCACATCCCGCCGAGACCTCCCTCGTACATCAGATCGACGATGAGTTTCAGTTCGTTGAGGCACTCGAAGTAGGCCATTTCCGGTGAGTAGCCGGCGTCGACAAGCGTCTCGTACCCGGTTTTCACGAGCGCGGTGACGCCGCCACACAGCACGGCCTGCTCGCCGAACAGGTCGGTCTCGGTCTCCTCTTCGAACGTGGTCTCGACGACGCCCGCACGGGTGCAGCCGATCGCGTGGGCGTACGCCAGCCCTTCCTGGGTCGCCTCGCCGGTCGCGTCCCGGTACACCGCGAGTAGCCCCGGCGTCCCCTCGTCGTTTTCGTAGTTCCGTCGAACCAGATGCCCCGGCGATTTCGGCGCCACCATGGTCACGTCGACGTCTTCGGGCGGCTGAATCTGATTGTAATGGACGTTGAACCCGTGGGCGAACTGGAGCGTGTCCCCCGGCTCCAGGTTCGGTTCTATCTCGTGTTCGTACACCGTCGGCTGGACGCTGTCGGGGACGAGCACGGAGACGATGTCCGCCCGTGCGGCGGCCTCCGCGGTCGTCGCGACCTCGAGCCCCTCGGCCTCCGCCGCCTCACGGGAGGCGGAACCCTCCCTGAGTCCGACGACGACGTCGACGCCGCTGTCGGCGAGGTTGCCCGCGTGGGCGTGTCCCTGGCTCCCGTAGCCGATCACGGCGACCGTCTTGTCGTCGATGTACGACCGGTCGGCGTCCTCGTCGTAGTATACTGTGCTGCTCAGCTCTGTCGTGTCCTGTGTGTCCGTCATCGTGTGTCTTCGGTCTCGTTTGTTTTTGTCGTCTCGTCCGTTGCTGCCGTCTCGTCCAGTTCTGCCTGCGTTGTGCCGTTTCGTTCGCGATCCGCGTCGGCCGTCGTCGTGGGCTCACCCGTGTAGGCCGGCCGTTCGCCGGGGACGGTGGTCTTCGAGCCGTGTGCCAGCGCTGTCGGCCCGGTCCGGGCGATCTCGATGATACCGAACTGGCGGAAGGCGTTCACCGCGTCGTCGATCGTCGCGGTATCGCCGGTGAGCTGGACGGTAATCGTCTCCGGCCCGGCGTCCCGTGCCGTCCCGTCGTACATCTCGGTTACTGCATGGACCTTGTCCGGCTCGTCGCCGCTCACTTTCAACAGCGCCACTTCGGTGCTTATGGCGTCGTCGTCGAGTTCTCCGACGGCGATCACCGGGATCAGCTTGTCCAGCTGTTTTTTGATCTGGTCGATCCCCGGATCCGGCTCCTCGACGACCATCGTGATCCGGGCGTGCCCCTCGACGGTGGTCGGTCCGACTGTCAGGCTCTCGATGTTGAACTGCCGGCGCGACACGAGGCCGGACACCCGCGAAAGCACGCCGGGTTCGTGGTCGACCAACGCGGAGATCACCGCCCTGCGGGGCCGTTTTTCAGCCTCCGCCGCGGGGTCGATCCGAATTCCCTGTTTGTTCCGTCTCCCTTCGGGATGCGGGCGCTCCTCGGGTGACGGCCCCGGAAGTCCGTCGCGGGGGGCGTCCGATTCCCCGCTCATAGCTGATCCTCCGAGAGGGCGAACAGTCCGTTCGCGCCGCCGCTTGGCACCATCGGGTAGACGTTCTCGTCGGGATCCACGTGGGCGTCCACGACCGATGGCCCGTCGTACGCCAGCGCCTCCTCGACGACCTCCGAAACCTCGTCGTAGTCGTCGATCCGGAACCCACGGGCGCCGAATGCCTCCGCGAGGGTGTCGAACTCCGGCATCCAGTTGTAGTCGGAGGCCATGTGGCGCCCCTCGAAGAAGGCGTCCTGCCACTGCCGGACCATCCCGATGTACTCGTTGTTGAGCACCACGAAGGTGACGTCCATGTGCTCTCTGACCGCCACCGACAGTTCCTGCATCGTCATCAGGAACGATCCGTCGCCGTCGAAGCAGACAACGTCCCTCTCTGTCTCGCCGGCGTCGTCCAGCGCGACGCGCGCGCCGATCGCGCCTGGAACGCCGTAGCCCATCGTCCCCAGCCCGTGGCTCGACAGCCAGGTGCGGGGCTCGGTGAACGTCCAAAACTGGGCGGCCCACATCTGGTGTTGGCCGACGCCGGCGGTGACGACCGTGTCGTCGTCGGTCGCCTCGTCGAACGCCTCGACGACGAACTGTGGTTTGAGCGGCTCCTCCTCGTCGGCCCGGTACGTCATCGGATACTCCTCGGTCCACTGCTCGCACTGGTCGCGCCAGGGTCCCGCCTCGGGGGGCTGTCGGATCTCCGCCCGCAGCTGCTCCAGCACCGTGCCGGCGTCGCCGATCAGTGGGTAGTCCGCGTAGATATTCTTCGAGACCTCGGCCGGATCGATGTCGACGTGAACGACCTCGGCTTCCGGAGCGAACGTCTCGACTCCGCCGGTGAGTCGGTCGTCGAACCGCGTTCCGACGCCGATCAGCAGATCCGTGTGTGTGATCGCCATGTTGGCGTAGCCGGTGCCGTGCATCCCGGCCCACTCCAGACAGAGCGGATCGTCGTCGGGGAAGCTCCCGATCCCGGGCATCGTCGTCACGACCGGAATTCCGAGTTCCCGCGCGAACGTTCTGGCCTCCTCGCTTGCGTCGCCTTTGATGACACCGCCGCCGAAGAGACACACCGGTCGTTCGGCCCGCTCTATCGCGCGAGCGGCCCGTTCGACGTCGTCGCTGGCTGCGTCGGGGTGGGGATCGGCACGCGCCGGCGGTTTCGGTGGCGCCGGTTCGCTACCGGCCTCGCCGAAGCTCACGTCCTTGGGGAGATCGACCAGGGTCGGTCCGGGTCGACCTGTGTTCGCCAGCGCGAACGCCTCGCCGACGACGTCCCCGACGGTCGCCGAGTCCTCTGCGAAGTAGTTGTGTTTCGTGATCGGCGTCGTGATGCCGATCGTGTCGACCTCCTGGAAGGCGTCGTTACCGACGAACTCGGTGGGAACCTGTCCGGTCAGCGCCAGCATGGCATCTGAATCCATCGACGCGTCCGCGATGCCGGTCACCAGGTTCGTCGCGCCGGGACCCGACGTCGCGAGACAGACCCCGGGCTCGCCTGCGACGATGCCGTACGCGTCCGCCGCGTGGGCCGCCCCCTGCTCGTGGGCCATCGTGACGTGGTGCACCGAAGAGTCGTACAGCTCGTCGTACACGGGCATGATGGCGCCACCCTGGACGCCGAACGCCGTGTCGACGGCGGCCGCCTCGAGTGCGGCGACGATTGCTGCAGCGCCCGTCTCGGGAACTGCCGCAGGGTCACGTGGTTCGCCGGTTTCCCCGGCGTTCCCGTTTGCTCCGGCTTCCGGTTTCTCCGCGTCGGGCTCCTCCGCCTCGCCGCCCCGTTTCCGTTCGGCTGCAGTCGGTGATTCGCTCATGCGTTTCCTCCGTTCGGTCGTGTGTCGTTCGGTTCTGTTCCGTTCGATCGTGCGTCGTTCCGTCGCGTTCCAGTTGTCATCCGTGTTCCGTGTCGTCGTGTTCGGCTCGGTCGGTTCCCGCGTCGCCGTTCCGGCGTGGCCCGGGTTTCGAATGAACCCTGCCGAAAAACCCCGCGGTCGGGTGCGAGGTGCGTAACACCGCCGTCGCTTGGCGGTCGAGCAATGCGTGGGTCAGAAGGTGGATGTGGTGTAGGGGCTAGGCCCCTACAATAATCCCGCCGAGAACGGCACCCGCGAGGGACCGACCTGAAGCGGCCGCTCCGGACGGAGCGAGCCTGTCGGTGCTGTTCCCTCGCATACACGGTCGCAGAACGTCCGCTCTTATATGTCTGTCGCGGGGTGCAACGATTGCGCCGTTCCGAACGGGACGGACTCCAGCCTGCAGACTGACCTCGCAGTCGCTGTCCGGGGCGAACGTCGGCCGCGACCGCCATCTCAGGCGGTCACCTCTGATTCCTCGGTGTCGGTTTCTACGCCGACGGCCTTCGCGAACCGGACTACGTCGCCGGCGGTGACCTCCCGCTTGTTTGCCGCGTGTTCCTTCACGCGCTCGGTCACCGTCCGCACCTCGTCGTCGGTCGGCGTGAAGCCGGCCTCCTCCAGGTGCTGTCTGACGGCGTGGGTACCGGTGTGCTTCCCGAGTACTACCTCCCGCTGTGCGCCGACCATCTCCGGCGTCATCACGCCGGGTTCGAAGGTGTCGCTGTTTTCGATGACCCCGGCGGCGTGGATGCCACTCTCGTGGGCGAACGCGTTCCGACCGACGATCGGCTTGTTCGCGGGCACCGGGATGTCGCTCGCGCGCTCGACCATCCGGGAGACCTCCGTGATCCTCGTCGTGTCGATTCCCGTGTCGGCGCCGTAGATCGACTCGGCGGCCATGACGACCTCCTCCAGGGCGGCGTTTCCGGCGCGCTCGCCGATGCCGTTTACCGACACCTGCGCCTGGCTTGCGCCCGCCTCGAAGCCTGCAAGCGCGTTCGCGGCCGCCAGGCCGAAGTCGTCGTGGGTGTGGACGTCGATCTTCGCGTCGGTGTGTTCCCGCACCGTGGCGATCAGTTTCCGGAACCGCCCCGGGGTTGCGACCCCGCAGGTGTCCGGAATGTTGATCCAGTCGGTGCCGGCCGCCGTGACGGCCTCGATCACCTCGATCAGATACGTTTCGTCGGTTCGCGTCGCGTCCATCGGCGAGAACATCACCTCGACGCCCGCCTCGCGTACGCGTTCGACGCTCTCTACTGCGCGCCGTTTCGCCTCCTCGCGGGAGGCGTGCATCGAATCCTCGAGCTGGACGTCGCTAGTCGAGACGAACACGTGCACCATGTCGACGCCGGCGTCCAGTGCCGCCTCGATGTCGCCGTCGACGACCCGGGCCAGCCCGCAGGTAGTTGTTTCCGTCGCGCTCGCGATGTCGCGAACGGTTTCGAACTCCGTCTCCGAATTGACCGGGAAACCAGCCTCGATGACCCCCACGCCCATCTCGTCCAGTGCAGCCGCTATCTCGCGTTTTTCGTCGGTCGAGAAGGACGTGCGTGGTGACTGCTCCCCGTCTCGGAGCGTCGTGTCGAAGATCTGTACAGAATCGAACTCGCCAGTGCTATCCAGTGTGCCCTGGAAGAACTCGACCCGCCGGCTTCGCCGACGTGGCCTCCATGTCGTTGGACATTGTGCTTCTTTCTGGGCGTGGAACAGTACTTAAGTATTTCGCTGTCACAGTGCGTCGCAGGGCGCCGCCGTCCTGCCACCGAGTCGACTGCTGTAAAATCGACAGACATCGTCGACCTGTTTCAATGCAGTATGCCATTATACACCTTATATCCTCACGGTTCCGAACGTTCGTCCACCCTGTATATATACCGGTTGGACGGACGTATTCGTCGGTGAGAAGGGGGGTGGATTGCTCGCACGCGGACCGACGAGCAGAGCGTCGATGTCACACCTAGTCCGCCGGCGCGACAGAACGTTTTTGCTGTGGCTCTCCGAGCGAAGGGTATGGGCGAGTTCGACCTGGACCTGCGGAACGCGGAAGAACAGCTGGACGCGATGATTGAGAAGGACGGCGTCGTGGTGCTGGCACGGCTCGACGGGACGACCGATCCGCAGGAGTGGATCGCGGAGATACAGGGCGGGAAGACGCTCGTGCTCGCGGTAGAAGGGGACCTGAACGATCTGGCCGCGGGGTTCGCCAGAGAGATCAGGGACATGGGTGGCGAACTGATGCACTTCCGGGGCTTTCTCGTCGTCACCCCGCCTGGGGTCGACATCGACACCGGCCGCCTGGGCTAGAAATAGTAATATAGTCTTCACTCGCGGACATTCACACACTCGATTATTTCCTGAAAAGGTATAAGTGTCATCTGTCCATGGTGGTAGTCAGTGTATGTCGAGACGAGACCGTCGTTCCGGGGTTGAAACCGTCGCAACCGTCGTTTTCGTCGCTTCCATATTTGCCCTCGTTCTGGGGACGGGTGTTATCGCGTCTGCTGCCACCGCGGGCAGCGCCGAGGGTTCAGTCCAGTACGAACCCGACTTCGAGAACGTGTTCTCCGTCGAGGACACGGATGCAGAGATCACCGACGTGGAGGCCGCCGATGGTATCTACGCGCCGGGAGACGCCGTTCCGATCGAGGTAACGATTCAAAACACCGGAGATACGAGCCACGACTTCTACGTCGATGCGAGCGTTCGAGACCCGAACGGCGACTGGATAACCGGGGAAGGGACGACCGTACATCTCGACGACGGCTGGTTCTCCGGCGAGGAACGGACGGTGACGCTATCGGTCCAGATCCCCGAGGACGCGACCGAAGGGACCTATACCGCAGGTGCCGGCGTGTTCTACTCCGAACGAAAGGACCACTGGTACGACTCCGGGGTCGACCAAGACGCCATCGAAGTCAGAGAACAAATCGACGCACGTACGACAGACGTAACGGTGGCAGGCGATAGTTACGCGCCGGGAGAGGTGGCGGCTATCGACGTGACAGTCGAAAACGTCGGCAACGTCGAAAACGAGTTTCTGATCGATGGTATCGCTCGCGGCCCGGATGGATCCTGGAGCCACTACGCGGGAGAAACGACAGTCGAACTCGCACCCGGTGAAACGACCACCGAGACGTTCTCCCTCGAAATAACCGACTCGATGTCGGAGGGCAGCTACGACGCCGGCGGCAACGTCTTCGCCAGTCCGGCCGCGGACAACCGCCTGGACGGCGACCACGAGAACGGGGCCTTTCTCGTGGAAGAGGATGTCGAGGAGTACACACTGTCGATATCGTCCGAGGACGGCGGGGGGATTGGAGTCGATCCCCCCGGGATGAGTACGCTCGGAACGACACAGACCTACGAGGAAGGAACGGAAGTAGAGCTGATCGCGTTTCCCAACACTGACTACGAGTTCGATCGGTGGGAAGGCGACGTGTCGTCCCACGACGCCACTGCCGAAACGATAACGGTGACGATGGACCGCGACCGCGCGATCACCGCCACGTTCCAGGAGGAATCGAGCACGCCGCCCGAATCGTGGACCGACAGTCCCGGAAACTCGATCACTATCCGGGAAGGCGAACTGGTGACATTCAGCGTTGGGGCGGAGGATCCGGATGGAAGCCTCCACGGAACTGAATGGTACGTCGACGGGTCGTTCCAGGAAGCCACGTATGGACTGGACGGCAACGCCGACACCGACACCTGGTCGTATCGCTTCGAAGAGCCCGGAACGTACTCCATCGAGGCTGACGTGTTCGACAGCAGCGGCTCCTATAACGACGACGCCGCAGAGTGGACAGTCACCGTCGAAGAGGATGTCGAGGAGTACACACTGTCGATATCGTCGGAAAACGGCGGGGGGATCGGAGTCGATCCACCCGGGATGAGCACGCTCGAAACGACACAGACCTACGAGGAAGGAACGGAAGTAGAGCTGATCGCGTTCCCCCACACCGACTACGAGTTCGACCGATGGGAGGGCGACGTGTCGTCCCACGGCGCCACCGCCGAAACGATAACGGTGACGATGGACCGCGACCGCGCGATCACCGCCACGTTCCAGGAGGAAGCAGGCGGGCCCCCCGAGTCGTGGACCGGCAGTCCCGAACAATCGCCCACCACCCGGGAAGGAGATCTGGTGACGTTCAGCGTTGGGGCGGAGGATCCCGACGGGAGCCTGCACGGAACGGAATGGTACGTCGACGGATCGTTCCAGGAAGTCACGTATGGACTGGACGGAACCACCGACACCGACACCTGGTCGTACCGTTTCGAGGAGCCCGGAACGTACTCCATCGAGGCTGACGTGTTCGACAGCAGCGGCTCCTATAACGACGACGCCGCAGAGTGGACAGTCACCGTCGAGGAGGACGTCGCTGAATACACGCTGTCAGTGGAATCCGACGGAAACGGTGGAATCGGTATCGATCCGCCAGGGATGAGCACGCTGGAAACGACACAGACGTACGAGGAAGGAACGGAAGTAGAGCTGATCGCGTTCCCCCACACCGACTCCGAGTTCGACCGATGGGAAGGCGACGTCTCCTCCCACGACGCCACTGCCGAAACGATAACGGTGACGATGGATCGGGATCGTTCCATGACGGCCACGTTCCGTGAGCCGGCGGAGGTCGACGCGAAAGTTACCGACGTGACGGTGGCAGGCGACAGCTACGCGCCGGGAGAAGTGGCGACTCTCGAGGTGACAGTCGAGAACGTCGGCACCGTCGAAAACGAGTTTCTGATCGATGGAATCGCTCGCGGCCCGGATGGAACCTGGAGCCACTACGCGGGAGAAACGACAGCCGAACTCGCACCCGGTGAAACGACAACCGAAACGTTCTCTCTCGAAACAACCGACTCGATGCCGGCCGGTAGCTACGACGCCGGCGGCAACGTCTTCGCCAGTTCAGCCGCGGACAACCGCCTGGACAGCGACCACGAGAACGGTGCCTTCCTCGTCGAGAAGGCCGTCGAGCATTCATTCACCGTCGAAACGCAAGGAAGCGGTGCGGTCGCGATCGATCCGCCGGGAACGTCTACACTCGGAACGATCCAAAGCTACGAGGAGGGGACTGAAGTCGAACTTACGGCCCAATCCGATCATGGATACGAGTTCGATCGATGGGAAGGCGACGTTTCGGACGTGGACACCGAGGAACCGTCGATCGCTGTCGTCGCCGACCGAGACCGCAAACTCACAGCAGTCTTCGTCGAGGAGGTCGAGGTAGACGCCGAAATCATTCGGCTCGAAACCGAAGACGGACCGTTTTCGGCGGGCGAGACCGTCGAAACGACGGCAGAAATCGCGAACACTGGCGACGATGACAAAACGTTTGTACTCCACTACACAGTTCTGGGACCCGATATCGAGACCTCCGGACACGACAGTAGGGCAAACGAGGACGTCACCCTCGAAGAAACAGTTACGCTTCGACCCGGAGCGACGCAACTGGTTTCGCTCCCGTGGACCGTCGAATCCGACGCCAGATCCGGCGAGTACGGCGTCGAACTGGCAGTCCGTAACGAGAGCGACTCCCAGTCGGAGACACCGGTTGCAGAGAAGTACGACAGCAGCGCGTTCGAGGTCGACCCGACCGACGTCGGAGCCGACGAACTCGTCGTCTCCCGAACCGAACGACTCGATCCTTTTTATGAGGTCGGCGAGGACGCAGTAGAACTTGCAGTCACGAACCCCACGGACCGGGAAGTCGTAACATCTCTCTCCGGCGTCGTCGAACGGGACGGCGAGATCGTCGGCGAGCCGGACGGTTCGGAACACGTCATTCCGGCGGGGGAAACGAAGACGATCACGCTCCGGTGGGACGATCTTCCCGAGTCCGCTGTCGACAAACGAGTCAGGGCCGGAGTCACGATCGGCTCGGAACGGACCGAGTGGCTCGGCCACACCGTGTTCGCAGAGAAGTTCACCGACGTCACGATTACGATCTCCCACTGGGAAACCGGCGAACCGCTAGACGACGTTACCGTCCATGGAACCGTCCGTGGAGACGGACTACTGTTATCAAACGAGATGGAGATAACACGGGACAAAACCGGGACAGGAGAGTTCACGTTTCGTGACGTCCCGACTGCCGTGACCCTGTCAGTCAGTGTGGACAAAGACGGGTTCGAGGGCCAAGGGCGGCTCATCGACCCACTCCAGCAGCGCCCACTGATGAGTCAGACTGACTTTCATCTTCGAGAGACAGTTCGCGAGACGATACAGCTCACCGATGCGGAAACCGGCGAACCGCTCAACCGGGCGGAGGTCACCGTCAGAGAAACTGGAGAAACCGCGACGACTGACGCAACCGGGTACGTCGATCTGTTCGATCAGCCGATTCGGACACAACGCACTCTCGAAGTCGAGAAGTACATGGCCGAACCGATCATTATCACTGGAGATTCCTCCGGGCGAGAACTCTCGTTACGGCCGCTTCCGGACCCCGAGGAGGCCGGCCTCCGTGATTACGAGGCCCACGAGGCGTTCGAGGAGTTCGAACGAATACCGGAGGAAGGAACCCGCATTCAACGGATCGAGAACGTCCTCGATCAGCTCGCCCGGGATGGCCACACCGGAACGACGCAGATCTACCTCCGGGAGGAAACCGGCCTCGTCGCGGTCACTGCAAACGTAGAAACGTGGGAGCGAACTCGGTCAGAGGAGTCGTACACGGTTCACGACAGCGGCGAAGAAACGACGTCTTCGCACGATTTTAACCAGGAACCGTTCTACCGGTTCGGCGCTCGAACCGCGATGTCGATGCCGTCGAAGCAGTTGCCCGAACTGACGCAGATCGGCATCTCCGAGGGGACGATGGAGGGGGTGGATCCGTACGACAACGCCGACTTCTACTTCGACGAGATCGGTGTATCGTACGTCGATCGGGATTCGCTGGAGTATCGCACCGGCCACTTCATCGGATACGCATTCACCGAGCATTACGGGCAGTTCAGGCGTGGGAAGGACACCGACGACAGGACACTCATGGCGTACGGCGGTGGATGGATCGCTCTGGATCTCGCCAGTAAACCGGCACAGGCGGTCGGCAAAAGCGTCGGAAGCGTCTCCCGGTCGCTCACCCGCGGCGCACTCCGACAGAGCCTCTCACAGAAGTGGGCCGAAACCCTCGTTCGCGTCGGGCGAACCGACGCGATGAGCGCTCAGCTTCGGGGGGCAGACCGGTATGCACTGGGAGACACGCTGTCTCAGACCCGTCTGTTGTCCGGTCGGGAGCTGTCGACCAACCAGCGCTACGACATCGTCCTCGATTACTACCGACACAACAGTCAGGGCCAGAACCCGGCGCGTACGCTGGTCGACAACGGCCACTTCACTCGGGCAGAGGTCGTTCGGCTCGCCGAAAACGGGGCGGACCTCCGCTCGGCCAGAAACCTCGTCGATCAGGGGACCTCCCCGGCCGCCATCAGGGCGGTCAGTGACGAAGGGATCGACCCACACCACCTCGAAGTCCTCGTCGAGGACGGCTTCATCCGGGCAGACCAGATCGACGAACTCGAGGTCGGTATCCGGCTTGCAGACAGGGAGCCGTTCACGACTACCGGCGGCGATGCGATCGACGCCGGAGCACTGTTCGAGAACGCCGCAGTGATGCGGAACACCCAGGGAATGCGGGCGTCGGACGGAGCCGAAGGAACCTTCGACGATATCTGGAGGGCGGCGACACGACACGACGTCGACGACATCGAGAACCTGAAAGGGACGGCCGCGGAGCTGCACCTGGCCGCGAAGCTCGGGCCCGACAACGTCGACGAGATCGGGCGCGTCGTCAGGGACCCCGGGAGTGACGCGGCCAGAGGAGAGATAGATCTCGTGACCTCGGACGGACGGCTGATCGAAGTCAAAGCCACCGAATCGTCGACGACGCCGGCGGGAGCTGTCGAACAGATGGAATTTTACACCGAGTACGCCCGAGAGACGCCCGGGCTCAGCCCGAACCAGCTCGAATTTCGAATTCGACAGGCCGACGAATCGAACGTCGGCGAGGTGCAACGGATAAAAGCCGCGCTCACAGAGGAGTTCGGTGACTCCGTCCGGGTGCGAGTCGCGTACGAAACGAACGGGCGGATCCCGTTCCGGCTCGAACCGTCTACGAACCTGGGTCCCTCGACCGATCCACAGCAGTCAGCCGGCCAGGGGACGCACCGACCGCTCGTTCGGCAAAGATAGCGTCACTCCGACTCGGATTCTGACAACATCGTTGCGACAACCGTGGCAGCTATCGTCGGATCGTACGCGTTGCCGTCGTCGGCCGTAACGACGCCCACGTCCGTACCATCCCTGGCGACGACGACGGTGAAGTAGTCGTCGTTGGGACGTGCCTGAAACTCCATCGCGACGAGGTCGTCGGTCAACACGAGCTCACGTTCCGTGGCGTCCAGCGAGGACCGCGTATCCCGAAGGATCTGTTCGTATCGAGACTCCGCCTGCGACGCCGTTTCGAGCGGAATAATCGTCGCTGTGACGGTGTCCGGTCGGTCAGTCGCTGCCCCGGCGTAGTAGTAGGTCCTCGTGACTTCCACGGTTCCGGAATCGCTGTATGCAGACTCCACCACGACGTAACCGTCGTCGAACTGCTCCGGATCGGGAAGCCGAGACGCGCCCGTGACGTCTGTCGATTCACCGTCAGTCTCCTCAGTGTCGCCTGGATCGGTGGGATCCGTCTCGTCGGTGGGTGTTTCCTCGTCGGTGTGTGCTTCTGTCGATCCGTCCCGTTCCGTTCGGTCGTGTTCTGTTGCCGCACCGTTAGAGTCACTCGATCCGGCGTGCTCGCCGTCGGAAGTACTCTCTCCGGGCCCTTCTGTGACATCGAACTCCGTACATCCCGCAGTCACAGCCAGCAGTACGCCGCTGAGAATCCGTCGACGTTTCATCGCTCGTACTTCCGTTCGTCGCGCTCTCCTTAACAGTTGTTGGCAATATCGCCAGCGCAGCGATTCCACCCATTCATTCACCAGTACATACCCCGAGAGTCGGACTATCTCTTCCAGAAAATGAGTATGCTTACCCAACAACGGGTACTCGTCTGGATGTAGACCTCGATTCGATTACCCGCCAAGCCACCAGCCATAGAGCCGTGCCTGCTCGTCAGTGGTCGAAGGCTTCATCGACTGACCGTAGGTCTTCCCTTTGAGGAGTTGCCGTTCGACCGCGTTTGCGGCAAGTCGAAGGGCGTGAGAGGCACCGTATCCCTCCCCATCGGCCGTGAAGTAGCCGCGGTCGGTGACCAGTCGAATCCGCGCGAGCACCAGCGGCACGCCCCGGCTCTGTTCTTTGTGTTCCTGTAGTTCGATGCTGGCTTTGATCACGCTCATCTCACCGTACTTCGAAGTCATGCTCTCGATCAGCGCGGAGACTTCGTCGTAGTCCATCCCCTCCAGCAGTTCGAGCCCGAACACCTGCACGGCGTTCCGGTCATCGCGCTCCCAGGTAAGCGCCTCGATGACGTCCGTTTTCGTGACAATACCGACCGGCTCGGCAGTGTCGTCGGCCGTGACGACGAGCGAAGAGATCTCCTGCTCGAACATCGTCTCGACGACCTCGTCGAGCGGTGCGCTCCGCATGACCGTCACGACTGCATCGGACATCAGGTTCCGCACTGGCAGGTCGAGCATCCGGTCGGCATCGCCCTCGCGGGCGCCGAACCCACCACGTGTCTGCCCGCCACTGCGGCGGCTATCGAAGTCGCCCGACGAACCACCCTGGCTCTTGCTTCCCCCCCGCGTCGTAAACTCGATGACGTCGTACAGGCTCAGCATTCCCACGAGGTCGTTCCCGTCGACGACCGGGAGATGGGCGATCCCGGCTTCTCGAAGCAGATTGAGTGCTTTCCCGACCGTGGTTTCGGGTGTCGCACTGATCAACTCCGCCGTGTAGGCGTCCTCGACGGTCACTGCGTCGAGGAAGGGACGCACTGCTTCGAGGACTGCGTCGCCAGTTACCACACCGACGACACGGTCGTCGTCAAGTACGGGGAGCGTTTTGGCGTCGCTGCCGATCATGAGTCGCGCGACCTCGCGGACGTCCTCGGTGCGGTCGACAGTCGGAACGTGCTGTACTTGCGAGCCGACCTTCGCAGACGGCTGGTTGGACGAGGACGCCAGCTGTCGGCGACTAACGACACCGCGATACTCGTCGCCATCCGTTACGATGACGGCATCAAGTTCTTGATTCTCGAACGCCCCGGCGACCTTCGAGAGCGGTGTACCGATGTCGAACTCGGTGAACTTTCCGGTGAGGATCTCTGAAATATCCATGGTTACTTTCTACAGAGAGGGGCGCTGGACAGTTATGCTTGTTCCACCCCTGATCCCAGGGGAGGGGGTCCTCGTGAACAGTCTGTGAACCTGTGGCCAGACCAACCTTCTCGTTTTGTTCAGACTCTCACTCGCGATAGACATTGTGTAGATTGGGTGATTGGTAGGAATATGAATGTCGGTGCGAAAACAGATTAGTCCTGTGCAACAGTAGTGGATACATGTCCACGAAAGATAGCGGGTCGGCATGGCTTCCGGATAGTGTCGGATTGACACTTCTCGCGGTACTCAGCGCCGCGCTCGCTGTGCTTCTGATTGGCACGTATCTCCAGTACATTCTGTTGGCTACCGTCCTCGCGTACGTGCTTTCCCCCGCCCAGCGGTACCTGGAACAGTATATGAACTCCACAGCTGCTTCGGTTACGCTCATCCTGGTCTCGGTAGTCGCGCTTTTCATCCCAGTCGCCTACTTTCTCGTTATCGCAATTCAGCAGGGATTAGACATCCTCTCCAGGCTACAGGAAAGCGAATTCAGTATCGACGTCACCGAGGAGTGGATCGAGGCGACGGGATACGTGGTCGATCTCGATGCGCTGTATACGACGTATCAGGAGCCCATCGAGATGGGATTACAGCGTCTTGGAACCGAGGTCCTCGGCTTCCTCAGTGGTCTCCCGGGCGTGATAATCGGAATTACGGTGACGATATTCGTGCTCTTTGTCCTCCTGCGTGACGGCGAACAGTTCATGTCGTGGCTGCAATCGGTGCTTCCCATCGACGATCCTGTCCAGCAGGACCTGTTTACAAAACTGGACCGCCTCATGTGGGCGTCCGTTGTCGGGAACGTTGCTGTGGCCGCCATTCAGGCAGTAGTGCTCGGAATCGGATTGGCAGTTATCGGTATTCCAAGCGTCGTATTTTTGACCGTGACCACGTTTGTCTTCGCGTTGTTTCCACTGATCGGGGCGTTCGGCGTCTGGGTCCCAGTTTCGGTGTATCTGGTCGCGGTCGGCCGTCCCACGTCAGCGGCGATCCTGTTCGTCTTCGGCTCGCTGGTCAGTGTTTCGGACCTCTATCTCCGACCGATGATCATCAACCGGACGGAGGCGCTCGACGTGGCAACCATCGTCGTTGGAATATTCGGCGGAATCGTTCTCTTCGGCGGTATCGGCCTCTTTGTCGGACCCGTCGTCCTCGGGGGAACGAAAGTTGTCCTCAACCTCTACGTGCAGGAACGAGCGGAGCCGGCGGGGAGCTAATCCCCCCGTTTTGATTATCAGGGTCATGACACAGCTTAAGAACCGGGAGCGTGAATTGTTGCTATGATGAAATTACTGGGCATTGCCTGGACGGTGTGGAAGGTATCGTCAAAACGGCTTGGACCAGCTGGCGGCCTCGTTATCGCAGGCATCGTTGTGGCAGGCTACCTACTTCTCGACCGGTGGCTCGACAAAGAGTGATT
>NZ_JAVKGM010000030.1:0-13866 GCF_031432225.1 Halalkaliarchaeum sp. AArc-GB
TTGTTATTCATTCCGGAATGGAACTCGTGTATGCAAATCCCGCGTTCTGTACACTCCTTGGAGCACAGTCGCAAGAACAACTCATCGGCAGCTCGCTTACAGACCTCGTCGCAGCAGACTGCCGTACAACTCTCTCCGAGCACGTCGCACGCATTGAAGATGAAGACGCTCCTGCCCTCGGACTGACCGTCGAGTTCCAGACGTTTACGAACCAGTCACAACGAGCCATCGTGGTGAGTTCACTGGTCGAATGGGACGGCACCGAGCGGGTACAAACGTCAGTATTCCCAATCGCTGGAAAAGGAGCCGAGAGTCGTCGCTTGCTGAACGATCGGGCGGTGGATGATGCGCCAATCGGTATCACGATCTCTGACCCTTCCCAATCTGACAACCCACTCATCCATGTCAACGATGGCTTTTGTGACCTTACCGGCTATCCACGCGACGAGATCCTCGGTCAAAACTGTCGATTTCTCCAGGGTGAGGCCACACGCGAGGAGCCAGTCGCACAGATGCGAGCCGCAATCGATGCCGAAGAGCCCGTCACTGTGGAGTTGCGGAACTATCGCAAAGACGGGACGATGTTCTGGAATCGTGTCACGATCACTCCCATACGCGACGAATCTGGCACCGTCACGAACTGGCTTGGGTATCAGCAGGACATTACTGCTGAAAAGCGCTACGAGCACGATCTTTCATTGTTCAAACAACAGGCCGAAGGAGCTAATAAAGCAATTCTGATCACTGACGCCGAGGGAACGATCGAATACGTGAATCCTGCGTTCGAGGAATTGACGGGGTACTCGGCCGCTGAGGCAGTGGGACAGACCTCGAGCATCCTGAAATCCGGCCAGCAAGACGAGGAGTTCTATGCGGAGCTGTGGGAGCAAATCACGGCTGGTGAGGTATGGGAAGCCGAACTGACAAACCAAACCAAACAAGGCGAACTGTTCGAAGTCGAGCAGAAAATCATCCCTGTCGCGGATGCATACGGTGAGATTACGCATTTTGTGGCTATCGAGCAAGACGTTACTGAGAACGTGCTCACGACCCAGACACTTGATGTCCTGAACCGGGTTCTGCGACATAATCTTCGGAACTCACTGAATGCAATTGACGGACACGCAGAACTACTGGAAGATGAGGAGTTGGATCCTGAGGCTCGCCAAGCGTCAGTCGCGGCGATTCGAAACCAAACTGCATCGCTGAAAAAGATCGCAGAAAAGACCGCAGAGATCCGCTCGGTCTGGGATCCAACCGACCCTCACAGGGCGTGGGATCGGCTTGACATCAGGTCTCTCGTCGAAACGTATCAGCGGCAGTATCCGGACGCCAACATTACTTGTCCGGCCGAGGAAAACGCGAGCATAGACGTGCAGAATACGGAGTTGTTCGAAATAGCTCTGGATGAGGCCGTAACGAACGCCATCGAACACGCTGATCAATCACCAGCTGAGGTGACGATCACGATCCAGCGAGAGCCGGACGCCAGTCAACTCCGAATCCGTGTCGCGGACAATGGTCCTGGGATTCCAGAACTTGAACGTCAGACAATTGAGTCCGGTGAGGAGACGCCGTTGAGTCACAGTCTTGGGATTGACTTGTGGGTGATGAAGTGGATCACCACATCGCTTGGTGGAGAGTTAACAATAGAAGATAACGAACCCCGCGGCAGCATAGTCACCTTTCACTTGCCAGTCGGTCCGGAACGTGACGCCCGTCCTAGCTACTGAAACACTCTGTGCAGTATGAGTCATCCACTAAACAGGAACCTTGCTGAATCAGACTGACTGCAAGAAGTGCGCTCTCAATTCAGCACGTCCCGTTCTATCTATCAAGTGTCTGGCAGAGATCGCGTGCAACATCCAGAGGGTGAGTTCAGCAAAACGCCTGTTCGAACGCTCGAATCCCGTCGTCCGCCCCAACAATAATAAGTTCATCTTCCGGCTCGAATGTTGTCTGTGGTCCAATATCAGTAATCACCGTACTACCGCGCTCCAGTCCGATTACAATACAACCCGTTCTGTCGCGCACGTTCGCTTCGGCGAGTGACTGTCCGACGAGTTGTGGAGCACGTTCGCGGATCACTTTGACCTGCTGTTCCAACGAAAGCAGGTCACGGTCTTCAAAGATCCGTGAAGCGATCATGCGACCAGTAACGTTCGTAAGTGAAAGGACGTAGTCGGCTCCGGCACGGTATGTTTTCGAGACGTTTTCCTGCTGATTAACCCGAGCGATGATCTCCGTGTCGGGAGCCAAGTCACGGATCATGAGCGTGGCGAACTCCGTCGTGTTGTCGTCCGGTAGTGCAAGTACCACGGTGTCGGCGTCTTCGATTCCAGCTTCGGTGAGTATCTCCGGCTCTGTCGCGTCACCGACAACATCGATCCCTTTTGTGTCAGCTTTATCAACCAGCGTATACGTGATTGCTGTCTTATCCAGTTCATCTCTAACCGACCGCCCAACCTGTCCGTAGCCAACGATCACCACGTTTTCTGACTTGAATCCACGAATCGTAGACTGTGTCATCTCGACGAGTTGTTCCAGTTGGTCGGTGCGCCCCGAGGCAAGGAGTACGGTTCCCGGTGGCAACCGTGTCTTCGGACCCGGTGCCGGATTAAACCGCCCGTCCACCCACACGCCTATGACGGTTACTCCCGATTCCTCGCGGATGTTGCTTTCTGCGAGCGTTGTGCCGGCGAGGGCACTCCCGTGACGGATCGATATCTCCGCCAGACGTAGTTCATCGCCGATCGCAACTGACTCGTCGATCTCGGTTCGCATCGCACTCGTCACCTTCTTGCTGAGGCTCCGGCCGATTAGCGACCGCGGTGAGAGAACGTGGTCCGCCCCGGCGATCTCGTGATATCGCGCATTGTCGGGGTCTTCGACGACGCTGATGACTGAAACATCTGGACTGACTTCCTTCGCCGTGAGAACGATGCTCGCGTCCACTTGGTCCGAGACATCGGCGACTACTGCTCGCGCGGATGCAACTTTTGCAGCTTCGAGACCGTTTGTCGAAGCTGGATCGGCCTTGATCACATGATCGTTTGTTTTGTACAGTTCGTCTGCTCTGTCCCGATCTGGCTCAACAATCACGTACGGAATCTCCCGAGAATCAAGCTCGTTGATCAGCACCTCTGATCGAGTCGTATCCGAGCAGATCACGACATGGTCCGTCAGATCCTCGTCCACCTGTTCTGGCGCGCTCGAAGACAACACAGATTGTAACAGGGGAGTGGCAACGACCGGGAGAGCCCCAACGAGGAGTGCCATACCGAGTAGATCAGTCACGATGATGTACGTATGCATCTGTGGACTCTCCCACGGTGAGTCACCGCCGAACCCGGTCGTTGTGAACATCTCGACGGTGAACTGCAGCGAGTCAAGAAAGGTCCGTGGCCGGTCTTCGTACGTCGCCATCCCCCACTGATACCCGAGGGACGTGACAATGAGTGCGACTCCAAGAACGATCATATAACTGACAATGCGGCGTTTCAGTCCGTTCATAGCTCAATGTTAGATTGATTTCGGATAAATTGATACAATTAACGGTCAGGGAAACAGTGAGACGACGCGAGGGCTATTCCTGAGCACCGGAGACAACAAACCTGTCTATGAGTACTGTTGAATCCCGATGAAAACCAGAACTGGTATGCTGTCATTCGTACCTGAAGTTACGCTTCTCAGTCCAAGTATTGCACTATCAGCCCCACTCGTCACCCGTGCAAGACTCGCGCGCTACATCTTGCATACCAGTACGAATACCACTCTTATATGGCAATTTCTTCGTCGGTCAGTTCGCAGTTCTACTGAATGGCTGAGATTGATGTTATGACACGCCACCGGAAAGGATAGCGCCGCGACTAACACTAAGACAAAGCGCCGTTCATTGAGCCATATGAACGATCTCGAACGGGCGATCGATCTGGCCGTTGATGCGTACGCAGGGCAGACCGACAAGGCGAACGAGACCTATATCCGTCATCCGCTTCGCGTCATGGAGGAAATGGATACCGAAAGAGAACGAGTCGTCGCTGTCCTCCATGATGTCGTCGAAGACGCCAACTACACATTGGAGGTCATCGAGCAAGAGTTCGGGCTAGACATCCGCGATGCCGTTGATGCGCTCACGAAACGTGAGGACGAATCATACATGGCGTTCGTCGAACGGGCAGCAGCCAATCCGACCGCGAGGGAAGTGAAAATCGCCGACATCGAGGATAACATGGATCTGACGCGGTTGGACAGCGTGAATGAATCGGTCCTCGAAAAGCAAGAAACGTATCACGAAGCATGGATCAAACTGCAAGACATGGATCAGGCGGAGAAAACGACGAACTGACCAAACTGGTCACGTTCGACAGTTTTTGAAAATCAGTACGGTCGCTACCTGGTCATCGGCCAATCCTTATGCTAATCTGCAACGAGGCAGTTACTGAATGGATCACGTTTGGATCAGTTCGGGAAGTACGACCATCGAGGCAATGGTGAATCCGATTGCAGCAGCGTGTGTCGGCGATGGGATCAACGAGCAATTCATCCCGGATACAGTCTATTTTCTCAACAATCCTGGGTTGGGAGATTCGATCGACACAGCGAGCAATCTAACACGAACGATTCTCGAACAACATGGCGTGGCCGAACCGGAGATCAGGGTTGGAACTATCGACCACGAGACAGAGTTTGACGCAATCGTGAGTCACTTTCGAGGAGCCATCGAGGCAGCCCAAGACGCTGATGCGGAGATTGCCGTCGATGTTACGCCTGGTCGGAAATTCATGTCCGTGATCGCGTTCAACGCCGGTACCACATTTGACGTTGACCACATCTTCTACTTCTATCTCAAATCGAGCGAGTACTACAGTCGCATCTACCCGGACATTCCCAAACCGGCTGCCGAACTGTACGACTTCACAGAGGTCCTGTCATGAATCTCGCTCGTCAGCATCTGACGCTCCTCTTGAATGCGTACTACGAACTCGACGAGCAGACGATTACAGTCGAACATCCAGCCCCGGAACTCGGAGAGTTGCTTCGCATAGACTTGTCCGATCCAGCTGCAAGCACAGTGTCCATCACCACTGGAGCAGTCTCGTACGAACAGCACTTGGAAGAGATTGAACGCGAATACGGCTCCCGGGTGCGTGAAGAACTCCCCAACTGCGCTGCCTACGTCAAAGCGCTCGTCGCGAGTGGGCTCGTCGATATCCGTAACCGAGAGGAGGTCGATAAGATCATCGATCGATACGGGTATCAGGATCTTCAGGCAGGTCATCCACCTCGCTACGCCGGATTCGATACCAATCTCCTTCCCTGGCGGATGCACGATGTTCTTGGCATAGATCCAGAACTCTACAGCGACGATACAGGGCGTACACCAGTCAATGGGTATACGCTTCCTGCTGGCGTGGATAAGGAACTCAGTATCAGCTACCGGTACGACAAGAATGCAATGGATGCTGAGCGTCTCGCCGATGCTCTGGGTCCTGAATTTGAGCGTCTCGCCGGTCAACCGACGGAAGATAACCGCGAAACACGGCTCGGACTCAGGGAATATCGCCGCCTTCGCGAAACACGTCCCCATGATATCGTCGCGACCGAACCCGGTGACGAAGCCATCATTGAGGGCTGTCTGGAGTACTACGAGAACGAACCGACCGGCGTAATCCTCTTCTCGAACGACTATGGCTTCGTCGATCAGGCGCGCGACCGAAAGATCCCAGCCGTCCACGTGGATTTCGCTATCGACGTTCAGCGCCAGCTTACTGGCTCATGGGACCAGATCGCGACGCTGCTCTACGTCTTTGCAGTTACATTTGGCGTCGTCGTGCTACCCAAAGCAACACTCTATGGCGTCTGGCAAACGAAAGCACCGCAGAACTGGCGGCAAGAAGAAATCCATGTCGATGCTCGAAGCGGGAAATTAGAAGCTCTCCTTGAGCGAGACAAACCTATCGTCGATGCACACGTCGCTTCTCGATAGTATCCGTTTTCCCCTTTCCTCATCTGGGGTCCACATGAACTGACGACCTGTTACGAATCATCCTCGTGTCTGGTGGAGGCTTTCTCCGATCTGTCTTCGTCCTGCGACGTTACGGGAACGGACCACGGTCGTGATCCGCTCACGAGTTAAGCGACTCTCCTCACGTGTCTTGGTGAACGACGCCCGCAGAGTTTTGCCATGACACGTCAACTAGTAGGTATGCCATTCACGGCGAGCTGGCACACACTTCTCGATGAACTTGAGGATCTTCCTGACGGAGCGACACTAATTACGCCGTTGTCACACAAGCGATTCCGGATTACCGACGTCCAAGAGCATCGTGTTATCATCGAATTCGAAGACGCTGACGAGAAACGCCCACTTCAGCGTGATCAGTTCGAGACGCTCTACCGCCGAGTCAGTGATGAACCAGAGGGATTCGATCTGGATAGACTCCCGTCCGATGCGGATCCATATCCAGCCGTGTTGAGCCTTCATCCCCGATTCGAGATTGACGAAGACAATGGCGTGATCGTCAAAACAGAAGATCCAACGTCTAGTCAACTTCTCGGAAGCAACTCCGAATCGACCTCCGAAGAACGAACTGAACCCGATCTGGACATCTACGCTGATACGCTCTTGCTCGTTGATGCACTCGAACGTCACGATGTCGCCACACTCGACGACATGGAGACAGACGCGCTGGTGAATCTCTATACCCTCCTTTCAGATGTCCAGCGCAATGCTAACGAATTCCGAAAGAATGTCGCAGATGTTCTCTTGAACCGCCTCCATCATGATCGGCCAGTCAGCGGGCCGTATGGCTCCGTTCAGCGAACGACACGCCGGAACCGAACGCTCAAGGACGAACAAGAGGTTCTGGAGATCCTAGAAGAAGCCGGGATTGATCAGCAGCGAGTTATGAGCGTTGATCGCAATAAGATCGATGAGGCTCTTGAGGTCACCGAACTGTCTGAGTCCGATGTCTACGAAATCGACGAACGTGAGTACGTCCGCAAGGCCGAGGTCGACGAAGAGGTCAAGCAGACTCGTCTCCAGGGGCTCAAGGAGCAACTTGCTGCAACCGAGGGAGAGGAAGCCGATCAACTCCGCCAAGAAATCGAAGAACTCGAAGATCGTATTGACGAGCTCACAAGCTTTCGAACAGGGACAGAAATCAAAGAGTAACCACGTCTGAAACACCAGTCTCAGAACTCATAGCATGCGATTTCTTGGGAACCACATTCCGGACAGGTCTCCGTTTCATCAGTAAGCGACGTTCCGCACTGTCTGCATTCAACGACCGAGACAGTTCGGTCCGTCAATGTGAACACTCGTTTTAGCCACTGAAGCGAACTCATTCTGGTTTTACCACCTCGCGACACTGGGGACATTCTGCGAATACTGCGGGCTGTCCGTCTACCTCGTACTCAATGAGAACGTTAGTACTCGTTACGTCGGCACCACAGAACGGACAACCGCCGAGTGTCGAAGGCCCTGTCGTGGACATAAGATGTACCTCACAGTTGTTCCGGAATCGCGGGGAGAGCGTGTGACACCGAGGGCGGGGTGCCCTCTGTATGTACGATCATTCTGTGGTCATAAATAGACTCTCCAACCATGGCGGAAGTAAAATAGCTGGACTGCGGCGGGATCGCTATCTCATTCCTTGTGCGGCAACCTTACCAAGCACGGCTAGACGAGCGTTCAGAATTCTTGGTAAGGTTCGCTACAGGATCAGTTTGTACCCGCCGGGGGAGGTGGAACGGACACGTGGGTTGTGGTGGACACGCCCGTGATGTCCGTCCATCTCAACAAGTATGAGTAGGAGAAATCCACCCAAGCGGAACAGACGAGTCGACACCAGCGGCGAAACCGAAGCAACCATCGCGTTCACCAGTCGTGCGGACGGTACTCGACATCGCTTCCGGTTTCTCTGTCTCGAAGAGCAACCCGGAATGTGGCGCATCCACGAAGTCAAAGAGGATCGAACCTGGCGAATTGTCGGCTGCGAACCTATCCAACAGCTTAGAGTAGGACAGACCGCTCCCGAAGCAGAGTACCCGGAACAGCATCTGATCGACTGATGAGTCGGTCTAAGCAACCGCTAGAGGAGGTGCCATCACTGCCGACGACCCGCACGGAGCCGGAAAACGATCCCCAGCCGTATGGTGATCGCGCCTCCATCCTCGCTGCAACCGATGAGACTTCTATCTTTGAATCGACGCCAACTGTCGTCCTCTGTCCTAATTGCGGAGATGTCGTCGCGATCTACGAACAGGGACTCCCGCGGATCGTTCCACAATTCGACAGCCGATGTACGACCTGTCAAGTCGAACTTCGACGCTGGTGTGCAGTCGCCGTCGACGCAGCCTACAAAGAGCTAGTCGAACCACCGACGCTGACTGCGATGACTCAGGCGTACTGGAACGAGTGGCTCTGGGCAGGCATTACCAACTACAAAGGCCAGCCCCGCAACGACGAATATACTGATCGACTCAGCGCGAAGGCGTCGGAATTCGGCTGGGACTGGGAGCTCACCTGTCCCCTCTGTCGACGAGGAATCTGCCAGCTTGAACGGGATGTTCCGGGCGTAAATGACAGTCTCGATTACCATCACTGGTCGACAGATCCCGACCAAGGAATCACGCTCTGTCGGGAATGTCACGACGTCATCGGCTTCGATAGCTACGACAACCAAGTCGAAGAACGAGCCCACGAATGGGGGTTCCGATCACGAAATGATCTCCAGATCGTCCGTCTTGCACTCCGAGAGGCGATCGCGACCGATCGAACCATCGAACTCGACATGGCAGAACGGCTCGTCGATCGATACAATCTGATCCAGTCTGTAGACGAAGTACAGGAACTTCTCCAAACCGTCCTGCGTGATGAAGATCTCTATAATCGATTCGTGGATGGATCTCTGAACGATGGTCTCGATGATTGCTGATCTTAACTCCAATCAATCCGTCTTCCCGCCATTGTTATCACGCATCCATAATCTGTAAAAATTCTAATCGATATGTTACTATTCCAGCATCGTTTCGACGGCATATTCCTCGGCTAACTCCACAACGTCATAGACGTGAATTCCTGATTTGAACCACAGAATGCGGTCGTCCATCCCTTCAAAATCGTCAGCCGAGCAATCCAACCGCTCGGAAACAGCGACGATGAGGTTGTCACGGTCAGCATCGCGTATCTTTGCCAGTTTCTTATCAAGATACTCGGGTGTCCAGAATCCAACGAGCTCGAACAACACCCGCCGTCCATCAGGGTGTTCGACCGCAAAATCAGGGAGCATCACTTCCGCTCCCAGATCCAGTACGTCATCTTCTCGAATGAGCTCCCAATCGGTGTTTGCTCGCTCCCATTTCTGAGCGAGCGTCCGCTCCACGTCGGAGTCGAAATCACTCTGTGCCGAGTAGTGGGAGGACAACCCCTCGGTATGATCAAGTTCAAACGAGAGCGTCCGACTGGATGGCCCGCTGTCCTCGTCCAAGATGTCGGCTTCCATCTCCCAGCGGTCACATAATGGGAGCGCGGGGAGGAAATTCGCCATCCGAATGCCGTACTTTCGCGACTTCGAAAAGAGGGACGCCGCTCCGTCAAGAACCGCTTCATACCCGTCTGCAACGTTGGTACTGGGGACCCGATTTCCGTCGCTGTCGATTGGATAGATACGGTGCATGAGTCCGAACAATTTGACGTAACTGAACACTGTCGCAAACGAATCCCAGACTCGTACCCGCATCTCAGTTGCATCGTACAGCACCGCCTGTGCCAAGGCAAGATTGTATCGAGTGAGCAGCCAGTCTACTGTAACCGTGTCTTCGGCGTAGGATTCCTCGCTATCGCCCGTCAGTCGAGTCGTTGCCGTTGAGCCATCCGAGTCTTCGTATTCATCAGAAACACGGTGTCCGAATCGAACCAGTTGTTGATTGTCCTCTAAGTCCGCGTACATCCCTCGATAGCATTCTTCGAGCGTGATTCCCAGTCTGTCAGCAACTGTGCTATACACCCAAATGGACTTTGTATCCTCGCCCAGCGTTGGTTGACGGACAATCGGATAATTGTCATTCGCGACTGCAAAGAGTTCCTCTCGAATCTCCCGTGGGTCAACTGGTGCAACGGTCTCGAATTCACACTCGTCTTTGAGGAGCTTCGCCAACCCTTGGACGATTTTGTAGTCCGTATCTGCGACGGTGAGTTGATCAATCGTGTCTTCCAGCCCTCCCTTCGGTTCACCGAGATGCTCCTCAAATATCTGAATGAGCTCTTCAGCTGTGTCGCGATACCGCTGGTCGTCCGTGTCGATAAACAGTGGAGTGATTGTGTCCTCATACGTACGCGAGCGGGCGAGATCAGCTGTCAGCATTCGACATCACCCCCTGTCGACGCCGTTCGGAAACGTAGGTTTCCGCTGTATTCTCGGCGATGATTTCGTAGAGGCGGGCTGGCTGCCGATCATCCGTCGGACGGAGAATCCGTCCCAGACGCTGTGCATACTGGCGTTTTGAAGCGCTCCCAGACAGGATGATACCGACGCTCGCTGCCGGGACGTCGATCCCTTCGTCGAGGACCTGGGACGTGACCAGCATTGAGTACTCACCAGTACGGAATCGCTCGAGAATGGCAGTCCGTTCGTCCGTTTCGGTTTGATGCGTGATACACGGAACGACGAACTCTTGGGAGATGTCGTATGCAAAGTCGTTGTTCGCAGTGAAGATAATTGCTCGGTCGTCGTAGTGGCGTTTCAGAAGATTATCCAGCGTGTCCAGTTTCTTCGTGGCAGTGCGTGCGATCTGTTCGGCCCGCTGTTTGGCGATGAGCGCTCGTCGTCCCTGCGGGTCGTAGGACGTCCGTTTGAGAAACTCCTGATACCCACGTTCTTTCCAGAGATCAAACTCGTGGCTATCCACGTAGTCCCGGTAAATCTGATACTCTTCATCGTACTCTTCTCGCTCGTCTGGCGTGAGTTCGACCTGGAGATGAATCGTCTCATACTCGCTAAGATAGTCGCCAGCCAACTCGTCAACCGCTTCTCTGTAGACGACCGTGCCGAGTAGCTCTTCCAGTTCTTCGTGCTGCCCATCGGCACGCTCGTAGGTCGCGGTCAAGCCGAGTCGATACGGCGCAATCGTCATCTCGGGGATCTGCTGGTAGGTTGGCGCAGGTAGATGATGCACCTCGTCGACGACAAGAAGTCCGAATTGATCACCGTATTCGTTGATGTAGCGGTAGGCAGAATCGTAGGTTGTTACCGTAATATTGGTCACGTTGTGGCTTCCTCCGCCGAGAACGCCGATCCCATCTGGAAGCTGGTCACCGAAAGCGTTGGTGAGCGTCGCATGCCACTGGTTCATCAGATCGATCGTCGGAACAACGACGACCGTACTGACGCCCGCATCAGCGATTGCTTGGACAGCAAGAAACGTCTTTCCGCTTCCCGTTGGGAGGACGACGCTTCCACGGCGGTCGTTGGCTTGCCACGCTGAGAGGGCCTCCTGTTGGTACTTTCGGGGTTCGATAGCGACAGAGGGGGTAAGGGCAAGTTCAGAATAAGCACGAGCATCATCTTCAACGTTCTCTACAGTCGTTGTCGCCTCGTTGAGCGTTGCTTGTCCGTCAGCTCCGTTTGCCCACGCTCTGATTTCACGATAGTGTTGCGCTCGTGCGCGATACTCCTCGACACGGTCATCCCATTCAGCAAAAGGGACCGTGTCGGGAGCATTTTCGAGAAGAAGCGTTCCATCATCAAACGCAATACGCATTCAGATTGCTCTACGCACTGGGAGATACTTGGCCTTGCTGGGGTAACGATAACTGATAGGGATTAGCGTAGACCCTCCTACTTTCCAGAATAACAGATCACAGATATGTTGAAATCGCCGTGCAAGACTCAGAGGATGGATACAGCAACCGGTCGATGTCAACAGAAGGCCTCAATCTGTGGGGCTAGCTGACGATCCGAGCTGATGTTGGGCCGAGACTATAGGTCGGTTTCATCGATAGCTTGCACTGTCCGATCAGCCGGTGTCATCGGTAGCCCGTATCGTGCAACCAACAGAGGATGTGTTCAGCACGCCATCGTCGCTCGATTTGAGTGCCTGGTTCGGCATGTCCCGCGCGGGTAACCGGTGGACCGACCGACTGTCACGCCTCCGTCGTCGTGGCCGATCCGGCGCGCTCAACCAAGACGTACTCCACCTCCATGTCGACATCAGTCTCTGTCACGGCTTCGATCCGCTGCTTTAGGCGGTCGACGAGTCTCGGGGGATCGTCGTCGGGACCGATAGCGATCCTGACGGCGACGCGATCGGTCTCTTGTGGCGGAAGGATGCCGGACCGCGTGACAGTTATGTCACGCAACTCGAGTTGTGCGTCAGCGAGTTCGAGCTCGTCGTCGACCTCCTGTCTGATCTCCTCTTCGACGTTCCCGGCAACGTGGGAGTTGTAGGTCACCCCGACGAGGAAAACTGATGTCAGAGAGATAATAAGTATGAGCGCAACCACCTGTTTGACGACCGCGCCGCGTGCCTCCCCGATATTGAACCAGTGTTCCGGGCGATACCCCTCGAACCACAGCGCGGCGAGCGACGAGAGGTTAATCGAGAGGACATTCACCGTTACCAAGACGCCCGCGCCGATTGCGAGCCGAGGGACGCCGAAGGCGATGCCAAGTCCAACGGCGGCTGCCGGCGGAATGAGCGCGACCGCGATCATGACACCCACCAGCCCAGCTGAGACGCCTGTCATGAGACTCAGCATACCAGCGATGCCGGCACCGAGCGCGATGGGGAGCACGAGGAAGTTCGGCGATGCCCGCTCGTTGATCTCGCCCAATTCGAGGATCTCGAGTCCGGGCGGGACGAGAAACAGAAACCTGACGAGCAGCGCGAACACCGCCGCGCTGCCGATCGCAACCAGGATACCTAGTACTTGAAGCTTCAAGCCCCGATGCAACAGCGTACGTTCGTTGAGCACGGTCCCGACGCTGGCAGCTAACGTCGGACCGATAAGGGGCGCAATGACCATCGATCCGACGACCGTGGCGGGTGAGTCCAGAAGCATCCCAGCCGTCGCGATGACTGCGCTGAGGAGCGTCAGGACGACGTATGTCGGCGTTGCGGTGACCAGCTCGTTCGCTCGGGTTAGAATCTCCTCGCGGGCGATACGCTCCTCACCAGTGATGCCTCTATGTTCGACATCGTCTTCCTCGTCGTCGGTTTTATCCGAGTACTCCTCTAGTAACTCATCGAACTCCTCAGAGATCACTGCCTCAACGTCGAGGACGATGGTGTAGGTGCTTTCGTCGATGCCGACCGACTGAAGTTCATCTAACACCGACTCGACGGCCGACGTCGGGAGCGGGAACTGGACGACGACGTCGTACTCTTCGTGTTCCGTCTCTTCAGCGACGCTGTACCCCACCCCCTTTTCCTCGAGCACCTCCAAGACTGCCTGTCGTTTCCCGTCTGGAATCAGGATCTGTATGAGTCGCACGTCTGTCAGTACAAAGGAGCAACCCAAGTAGATGTGGCCCATCCTGGCGGGGTCTGCCGGCTACGTACCATCGAAAATCGATGACGTGAGGGCACAGTAAAAAGGTTAATTCAGGATCGAAGTATGAGTATCAAACGATCTACTACCAAATAGGAGGGGGTAAATTTCCGACTCACCCCCTTCTTAGGGTGCCCTCAGAGGATGAATGCAACAGATCGGAAACGTTCGGAGAAAGCGTTAACGGTTGGATATGTGGTCAATACTAATACTCGGTAATCTTGTTACTTCGTCTATGGTCAAATGTGCCCGATGCGGCAATGGTGTAGATGACCTTCAAAATATCTCGCCGGATATGATCTCGAAAGAAC
>NZ_JAVKGM010000031.1:0-5778 GCF_031432225.1 Halalkaliarchaeum sp. AArc-GB
GAAAGAACTAATCGACTCAGTCGATCACGGCGAAGAAGACATGGCCAGAGAGGGCGGTCTGGAAGTTTGCGCCGAGTGTATGGATGAACTAACGGGAGAATGAAAACAACGCTGTTTGTCTTATTGATACTTTTATCACGAGATGGATTACAAGATTCACGCCCTGTCTCTCGGGGACAGCAAACCGATATACTGATCGCCTGTCAGAGAGAGCGTGATGAATACAGAATTTCCAGCAGGAAAACGGAGATATTTCGCTTTTCGAGGGAACCCATTGCGCTGGCCGAGTTGTATACTCCCCATCGATTGCAGTGTTCAACCGTGAGGTGTGACCTATGAATATTCAGTCTGCTGTCTCACGAGTGAAACCAGTTATCCGCGTCTTCAGTCAAAAGAACGTGACGTTTCTCGCCGGCAGTATCGCCTACAGCGCGTTCGTCTCAATCGTTCCACTGGTCATGTTCTTTCTCATCGGGGTCTCTGTGTTGGGCGCGCCCGAACTACAGCAGCAGATAATCGAGGTGGCGACCGAAAATATCTCTCCGTCGGTCGGTGGCGTCATCGAGGTGATGATCGAAGAGCAACGTGGCGCCGGTCTCGGCTCAACAATCAGTTCCGCTCTCCTCGGGGTACTCATCCTTGTCTGGGGGGCGATCAAGGTATTCCGTACGCTCGATACGGCGTTCTCGGAGATCTATGAAACAACCGCCGGGACGTCGTTCCTCGGCCAGATCAAAAAGAGTCTGGTGGTGCTTTTCACCCTCGCGTTAGGCGCCATCGCAATGGTCGGCACGACTACCGCCGTCGCGTTCTTTTCGTCAGTCCCGTTCATTGGGGTCGTAGTCCCCCTGCTACTGGTCGTCGGCCTCTGTGGCGTATTCTTTCCGATGTACTACCTGTTTCCGGACATCGACCTGGCACCACGCGAAGTGCTTCCAGGGACGGTCGTCGGGGCCGTCGGTTGGGTGATCCTGCAAGTGCTGTTCCAAGTGTACGTCTCCCTAAGCGGCGGCGGCGGGAGTCTCATTGCAAGCATCCTCCTGTTGGTCACCTGGCTGTACTTCACCGGTGTCATCCTGTTGCTCGGTGCTGTTGTCAACGCAGTCGGCCTTGCCCCTGCCGACGTTACCGCCGCCGAGCGGGAGGAGTCTTCGGTATTGAATACCGAGATGACCCGTGGCGAGACAGCAACGTATCTCTGGGGGCTTCACGAAGACCTCACTGGCCGATTCGAGGGAATGGAGCCAACAAGTAACGAAGCCGCCGTCGAACGCAACCCTCCGATTGGCACCATCTCCGTCACTGAATGGGCCCGAGAAACCGAGACGGGAACGACTCATGAGGTCCGGTTGGAGTGGGACGCAGACAGCAATAGCGAGGACTGAGAGACAGCGGAGAGTCACCCTATTGAAACAGAGAACAGTGGAAGCATATGCTCGGTTGTATGTTCGGTTCCGGTCTCTCTGATTCATTCACCTCGGTAGATGACAACTGGTTCCTGACCGATTCGCGCCCTTCATTCAGCACGGCTGCTGGAACACGTTGCTGATGGTGCATTTCAGCAAAATAGCAGGAGCAATTCGTATACTGCGGCGTCATAAGCCACGGATAACAATTACGCGAGTTTCCTTTTGATGTGTATGTCGGACCAAACGACGAACGCTGAGAAGATCGACAGAGACGCCGTTGCCGATCGACTGAACGATCTTGCGGGCGAACTCCGCTCTGGTGAGAACATGACCGTCCGTGTCGGCAACAAGGACGTGGCACTCACACCGCCGGAAACAGTGGATTACCGAATCGACGTCATTGAAAAACAGTCACGGTTCCGCGGGGACCGGGAGACTGTCAGGATCGAGATTGACTGGAAACCCTAATGAGCCGTTGGTTCGATACTCTCAACTCCGGGAATTACAACTGCGGTACCGCGTGATGTTACCACGCACGGAGAGATGATGTCACTGCTGATTATCGTCGGTGTTGTTGTCGCCGTGTTTGTCGGCTTCAATATCGGTGGGTCCTCAACGGGCGTGGCGTTCGGTCCGGCGGTCGGTTCACGTCTCGTCCGGAAGCCGACCGCGGCGGCCCTGTTCGTCGTGTTCGCCCTTCTCGGTGCGTGGACCGTTGGTCGAAACGTCATTGACACAATGAGCAGCAGTATCGTGCCAGCAAGCCAGTTCACACCCGTTGCGAGCGTAATCGTCCTGTTTTTTACCGGGCTGGCACTACTTATTTCGAACCTCTACGGCGTTCCAGCGTCGACCTCGATGACTGCTGTTGGAGCCATCGTCGGACTGGGGCTCGCGTCAGGGACGCTCAATCAGGCGCTTATGTTCATTATAATCTCGGCGTGGATCGTCTCCCCGCTGGTTTGCTTTGGTATCGGGATCGGCGTTGGGCGCTACGTGTATCCGTATCTCGACCGGTACGTGGCGTTTACGAAGTTCACTCTCCAGTTCATTCAGCTTGACCGCTCGGGAACAGTTCCACGTCCATATATAAATCCAAACGCATCTCCGCAAGACATCGTCGGATCGCTCTTGGTGATCGTCATTGCCTGTTATATGGCGTTCTCGGCAGGGGCGTCGAACGCCGCGAACGCTGTGGCGCCTCTCGTCGGCGAAGGCGGATCACTCACCGTCGATCAGGGGGTTTTGCTTGCGGTGTTTGCCTTCGGTTTGGGAAGTTTCACCATCGCTCGTCGGACGCTGGAGACCGTTGGAAATGAAATCACAGAGCTACCGATTCTCGCTTCGCTGATTGTCTCCATAGTCGGTGCGACAATCATCACGATCCTGTCTTATTTTGGGATCCCCGCAAGTCTCGCTGTCAGTACGACATCTACGATCATTGGGCTTGGGTGGGGTCGAGCGAGTCGGGCAGTACCACTTCCAAAGTTAGTAACGCCAACACCAGGGAGTTCGGATTTCGAGATGGCGACAGGTGCGTTAGTTACCTCACGCGCCGAGGACTTACCCGTCGGTCCGACTATTGGAGATATTGCCAGACAGGAAGACCCGCCAGAGAAGTCGGAGGAGATACCAGACGTACCGGATATCGGTGCAGAGGGGCCAGCTGATCTCGATGAGGAAAGCCTGTTTAATCCAGCGGCGGCGAAACGTATCGTTACGATGTGGGTTTTGACCCCATCGCTGGCGATTCTCGCTTCCTATCCGGTGTTCGTGTTCCTATTGTAACCGCGTAGCGTATAACGCCCCTCAATATGGATTGTAAGGGACAAGAATACTGCTGTACACGCGCGCTGTATCTTGCACGCTATTTTTGACAAAAGCTGGATGGATCTACCGGCGAAGGCTTCTATGTCACGCCCTTCCATAGGAAAAGATAGCCCAGGAATGGAGTACCCGACCCGATCGGAAATTCGTTCGCTCTGCACAGAACAGTCCTTCGAACGGGGGGTCAAGTACTACGAGCAGGAGAGGGTTCAAGAACTGGACGTTGATGGTGGAGACATTACTGCAATCGTTCGTGGATCCCGCGATTACGACATCTCAATCGATATCGACGACGACACGATTCGGACCGTCTGTAGTTGCCCCTACGACTATGCTGGAGATTGCAAGCACATCGTCGCTGTACTCTTGGCCGTCGAAGATCGCTCAGCCGAGTCAACTGCTGAGACAGCCGATTCATCAGATAACTCCGAGACGGTCGATGTTGAAGCCCTGATCGATCGGACGCCTGACGACGAGCTTCGGACGTTTCTCCTCGACATCGTCGCGGACGACCGTGATATCCGTGATCGGTTCATTGCATTTGCTGGTGAAGAGCCAGGCAAGACCGTCTACGATTACAAACAAGAAATCGCCCGTCTGTTCGAGGATGCAGCCGGTCGTGGTGGAATGATCGAATACGATACTCGTATCGACTTCTCCCAGTATCACGACCTGGCGGAAATACACCGAGGCCGTGAAAACATTGGCACAGCGACCGATATCTACCGTGCGCTGGCGGAGGCAGTCCGCGAAAATATGAATCGAATCGACGACAGTAGTGGGCACTACGGTCGCGAATTGAGCCGTGCCGTCAAGGGATACGCTGAGACGATCGTCGAACAAGTCTGTGAACATGACGAAATGCAACCCCACATCGAATATCTCTTCGAGGAATTCATCGATGCGGATTACGGATTTGCCAGCGAGGACTACGACGAGGCATTACGAACGATCTGCACAACGAGGGCGGATCTCAAATATTGGCTAGAACTGTTGGACGAACACGTTTCGGGTGTCGACCTCGAGCCAGAGGCCCTCGAAGCATCGGTCGGCTCTTCGACGGAGACGACTCAGGACGACATTCAAGAAGACATCTCATCAAGCGAACCGACAGCCGGTTCGAACGCGCACTCGGAAAACGAAACAGACCCAACTGGCGAAAACGGGCGGACTGACGATGTCCTCTATACTTCGGATTTCGTGACCGGACCGCTCTCTACGGACGACTTTACTGGCGGAACGATTGATGTCGAGCATTTAGCGGTCGGACCACTAGAGATCGGATACTTCGTCGGCGATGCGTTTGACGAGCTTCGAGTGGACGCTCCAACAACCGTCGAACGACATACTGCAGAGATCGAATCGCCCGAATCTAGTGCTTCCAAGTCAGATCTTGCTTCGAAGTTCCAGAAGCGGCGTGTCCTCTCGACGTACGTGTACGTGCTGGAGGAACTTGGCGAGGAAGATGTTCTGGATATGCTGTACGAAGAGATCTACCTCGAAGACAAGCGGTTCTGTAAGGCCTACGCCGAGCGGCTGATCGAACAAGACGACGAAGAGCGTGCACTCGAGGTCGTCGAACACGGAATTGACACATTCCGTTCGACGACTGACCTGCGCTGGCTCGCTGTCGATCTCTACCGAGATCGGGAGGCAGACAAATACAAGACGCTGTTGAAGCAACTATTTCTCGATCACTCCGAGTGGGACGCCTACGACGAGCTAAAGGAGGCCTGTACCGGTCGCGAATGGGCGTCGATATACGGAGAGTTCGAGCGTACACTCGACCAGCGTGACCGACAACGGCTGATCTCTATGTACGTCCACGAGATGGATCTCGAGAAGGCATTCTTCGAACTGAAGGAAGCCGAGAATCTATCGTGGATTCGTCGCTATCAGGACCCGGTCGCAACGGTCGATCCGATCGAGTATTTCGAGATGTACCGCGAACAGCTGATTCCGTTTGCAGCCGGTGATACTGGGCGTCGTCATTACCGGGAAATTGCAGATCACTTGGAGTCGATGCAGGAATTGGTTTCTGACGCCCAGTTCGAAGAGTTCGTTGAGTTCCTGAAGGAGGAACATTCGAATCGGCCAGCATTCCTCGACGAACTCGAGAAGGCAGGGTTTTGACTCATGAGGAGTAGTAAGAGAACCAATAGATTCGATTGTGTACTGTCCGAGAACTGTTGCAACAGTCGTACAAGATTAGAGCGCCTATTCAGATTGGGAGTACGTTAGAAGGAAAACCAAATCAGTGAGAGGGATCTCGAACTAGTTAGGCTGTTCAAAGTCTTCCAATCCAATTTTTCCCGTCAACACATTTTCCCCGTCTATCGTAATAGAATACTCGCCTACCTCTTCCTCCAGTAAATCAAGATCGACGAGGTCTACACAACAGTTATGAACGGTCTCTTCGTCGGCTTCCACATCACTTCGAACGTGGTCAATCTCTCCTGCGTTCACGTTTCTAGTTATTACCTCAGCTTTGAACGTTGAAGTAGGATCGTGACGTAGGCGGTAGCGAACACGGATGATGCCG